>SLPQ01000183.1 GCA_007131925.1 Candidatus Brocadiia bacterium
CCGGCTACATCGAGCCTGCCCGCAGAGCCGCGCAGATCGATCTCTGCATACGCAAGCATCCCCCGCACCCTTGTCGAGCCGGTGTCCTCATAGACAGTCAGAATGGTATCGATAAGGCTGCCGGTCATCAGCTGCGTGTAGGAGGCGACCTCGATGTCGGTATAGATTACATCGCCGCTGATTGCAATCCTGCCGGCATCGCCGATGTCTATGTCGGTGTAGTACACATCGCCGCGGATGTTAAGGGAGTTTACACTGTAGATGTCGATTGCCCTCTCGCCGTCGTTTGAGATCCCGCCGGCGATATTGACAGTCCCGACGGCGCCGTCAACATAAAGCTCGCCCTCATTGAAGATGCCGCCGCCGATCCTTACAGACCTTGCCTCTCCCATCGCCAGCTCACTCCCGATAAGGCTGCCGGTGAGATTTACAGAGCCTGCCGTAACAAGCTGGACGACTGAGTTGCTCGAGATATCGCCCCTTACGTTAAATACGCGGCTGGCGCCTTGAACAAATATGCCGCTGTCATCGACGTCGCCGAGCACATTCAACACACGCAGGTCGCCCATTGTCCCGATAAGCGAGTCGAAGAGCACGCCGCCTGCGCCGACGCGGACGTTGTTTATGTCGCCATGTGCCTCAATACCTGATGCATACATGCCGCCGACGTTGACGGTTCCAATGGGCCCGCCTACGGTGTCTCCGAGGTTGTCGTCCCAGAAGTAGCTCCTTACATTGCTGTCGAGCAGCGCGCCGCGTACGCTGACCCTGCCGATACCGCCTGCCGCATCGACGTTCGTACGCATGATAGCATCGGCGGTGAGGCTTCCTATGACGCCACCCTCGACGGTGCCGAGATTGTCCTGGAAGGACCTTATGTAGCTGCCGTCGATGATGCCCCGTGCGCTGAGGGATGTTATGCCGTCGAGACCGCTGATTTCACTGAAATAGACGCCGCCTGGGCCTACGTTCACGCGGCCGATGGAGCCGCCTGCTTCTATGCGGGCGCCGTATATGCCCTGAACGTTCATGAGGTCGATATCTCCATCAACTACGATGTCGCTCCAGTAGATGCCGCCTGGGGTGGCGGTAATCCGGCCGATGCTGCCGGCAATTATATCGCCGTCCGCGATAGTGCCGACCTGGATTGCGCCTATGCGGCCGGAGACCACGCTGCCGACTTCAGGTATAAACTCCCAGAAATCGCCTATCGGCATCGAGTTGCCATCGCCGGTGTAGACAATTCCGAGGTTGCCGAGCCTGCCTGTCTGGATGGCGCCGACATCTCCGTCGCCGAAAAACACCATGCCGATATCGCCGCCTATGGTCCTGTTGGCGATGGTGCCGATGGAGCCGGTGCCTGCGACGCGAAAGACATCCGTGTCCGGCGCGCCGGAGATGGTGAGGTTTCCGGCATCGTCCCAGAATTCGATCGAGGTTATGTCACCGCCCGCGCCGGTGGTGGTGACGGTAAGGCTCGTGTTTGGGGAGATGACGTTGACCTCGGAGAGGACGTAGCCGCCACCGACAACGGGTATCGCCCAGTATTCGCCGGCGGTGGCTGTTCCGGTCAGCCGCAGTGTTATCTCGCCGAGATCGCCCAGCCCGGCGTCATCGGCGATCGTCACGCTCGTTGTGAAGGGCGTGCCGTCGATGAGCGTGTCTGTGCCGCTGCCGAGGTAGATCTCACCAAACGTAGCTGCGAATGATATGTTTCCGTCTCCGTCGGTTCCCGCATCGAAGTTGGCCACTCCCGTTGTCTCATTGAGATGGAGATTGCCGCCTATGAGTATGGTGCCGATGTCGCCGCCGGCGTTTATGGTGTGGCCGGTGGTGTCGGAGTCGAAGTGACCGTTAATTATCACAAAATGCAGCTCGCCGCCGATGTCGATGGCGAAGTCGTCTCCAAGAAGTACCTCGCCGGCCGGACCAGCGTCCCCCTCTATGCCCAGTGAGATGACCCCCACATCCTGGTCGGGCGCGCTGATGCCTTCGGTGATGATGATTTCATCGCTGCCGGCTCCGTCTGAGGTTATCGAGAGGCGACTCTCCAGTGATGCACCGACGAAGGTCAACGTCCCGATGTCGTCTCCAGCCTCGAGGTCCTCCCCGAGGGGATTCAGCGCCAGCACAAAGGATCCTTCCGGGCCGTCCTCGTAGGAGATGGTGATCTCGTCTCCGGTGGAGTCTGTCCACGAGAAAGCACCACCCACTGCGATTATCGTGGGCGCAATGCGCTCCTCCAGCTCCTCCACTCGCAATCTTTGCCTCATTCGTGCCTCCTTTCGTGTCTTGTCCGGGCGGCAGGGAAATCACCCAGAGCCGCCCCCCCTGAAAAAAGCCAGTAAAAACCCTCCATGGCCTGCAGCTTCATAGTGCCCTCGCTGTCATGAAGACATTACCACAGCCGCGCGGCCAGTCAAAGCAAAAAACCTGTTATTTACGACCAAATGACCCGATGAGCGGCAAATGCCGGGAAGCGCCCCACGTTTGCGGCCAATGACACTGCGCCCAGCCGATCCTGCAACCTGTACATTGAGTCGGCATATTTCGGGCTTTTCAGTAATCTTTCCCTGCGGAAAAAGCCGGAAAGCCTGACAGACGGCCCATGCGCTCAAAACACATTCGCAAAGAGCCGGCATAGCAACTGCGATGCGCGGCTCCGGCGGGTGCGCCTTTATTGCAGCCGGGAGCTCCCCTGAGCCTGTCAGCCCTCGAGCTCACTCCACGACACTACGCAGTCCCGGCCGCGGTCTTTGGCGGCATAAAGCGCGCGGTCGGCCATCTCCAGAAGCTCTCGAGCCGAGCGGACCTCTTCGGAGGGAAAGGTCGAGATGCCGAAGGACGCGGTGATCCTCACGCTGTGTCTGCCGTCTTCAAACGTGTGCTCCCTGATTGCCGAGTGGATGCGATTTGCAAGGTGCGCCGCGGAGTAGCCGTCAGTGTTAGGCAGTATAATGGCAAACTCCTCTCCTCCGTATCGCGCAGCTACATCGGCCCTGCGCGACTGCTCGATGATTATACCCGCCACCTCTTTGAGGACGTGGTCGCCAAAGAGGTGCCCATGCTCGTCATTGACGGCCTTGAAGTTGTCAAGGTCCATCATTATTGCGGCAAGCGGCATATCATAGCGACTGACCACCTCAAACTCCGTCTTCAGCCAGTCAGTAAGGTATCGCTGATTTGCAAGCCCCGTGAGCGAATCGGTTGTGGAGAGCTTTTTCAACTCCTCGTTAAGGGCCGCCAGCTGCTCGCGCAGGCTGCGCTCCTCGTTGAGCTTCTGCTCAAGCATCGACCGCTCTTCATCAAGCTCATCGTGAATGGCCTTTATCTGCAGCATGGCCTTCAGGCGCGGCTTGAGGGAAACAGGCCCAAGAGGCTTTACAAGTACATCGACAAGGCCTGCCTCGATGGCCTCGACGGCGTCTTCGGCGCGTGCGGGATCCACGACGACCAGTATCGGCACAAAGGTGTACGACATCTCACGGCAGAGCGAGTGATAGAGAGCCTTCCAGTCCTCACCGCTGAGATTGTCGTCAATGATGATGCAGCGCGGCTCGGCTGTCTTGGCCTGGGCGACTACCGGGCGGCCGGCTTCCATCTCAACCAGCTCGAGGCTGAGGGAGTCGGCGACCTGCTTGAAGGCCAGGCTGATGGCCGGGTCCTCACTCACCAGAAAAATGACCGGCTTCTCAGGCAACGGGATCCCCTTGTCATCGTCAAAATAGGTTATCGGCGCCTTTTTCGGCTGCGCTCAAGGGTTTTCGTCCGCAGAAGCGCAGCAACGTTGCCGCTCATAGCTCTTACCGGTGTGACAGTATGATTGCCCTTAACAGCTCTTCTTTTTTCATAAGGCAGGCCATGATGCTCAAAGCTTGAACCCACCATCGCAGGATAGTACAATTCTCATGACCGGACAAAACGAAAGCACGCCCAGTTGAGCAGCATCGAGACAGGGTTATTTATCCGAGGAGGCAATGATCCGGGCTGCTTTTGCAGGACTTGGGGCCGGCCCTCTCCTTACCATCTCGCCGAGGTGCCAGGATTAGAAACCACCTGCCTGTTAAGACGGCGCCCGGTATCACTGCCTGGATGAAGGCGGGTAAATAGATGTATCAGCATGTTCTTTGTGTATATCCGTACCGGGAAGATATCAAAGACACTCCCTACATCCCCCCTGTCGGCCTCGAGTTGATAGCCACGGCGCTTGAGCCGCACTGCCGGGAGGTCGAGGTCGTGGACCTTCGCCATGAAAGCGCAGAGACCGCCGACTTTCTCAGGAGCGACACTGACATGGTCTGCTTCTCGGTGAACTGGGAAAAGGATGATGATTTTATTCGCAGCCAGATCTGCTGTGTGCCGGATTCGGTTCTCACCATAGTCGGGGGAAGACATGCCACACAAGACCCTCCTGAGTGGTTCAGGCGGTGTCCAGGCGTAGACATCATTGTCCGTGGCGATGGCGAGGAGGCGATCCGGGAGATAGCCCGGCAGCTTCCCTTAAGTGATATCAGGGGCATCAGCTGGCGCCAAAACGGAAAGGTCGTCCACAATCCCAACCGACAGCTCGGATCGGTGGCCGATGACCTCTACCCGAACCGTCAACTGCGTCGCTGCAACTACCGGCTTAGCGTCGCAGGCGTTGAGCTCCCCCTGAGCGTTGATGCGGCAAGCACTTCGAGGGGGTGTCCATTCAACTGCAAGTTCTGCTCCTTCTCCCGCAATCCGTGGGGAGAAAAGCGCCCCTGGAGCGCCAGGTCGCCGGAATCGGTTGTCAGGGAGCTGGAGGAAACTGATGCGGACATAATTGTATTCGTCGACGACAATTTTACGCATGACATGGACAGGGTCGATGCCATTTGCAGGCTGATAATCAAGCGGGGCATCAAGAAGTATTTTCTGGCCAACGCGCGCCTGGAGGTGGCGCGGCGAATGGACGTAGTTCGGATGATGGAGCGGGCGGGTTTCTTCGCTTTGCTTCTGGGGATTGAATCGGCGCACGACAAGACCCTGCGGTCAATGAACAAGGGATTCACCAGAAGGCAGATCGAAGAGTACATGGGGGCGCTGCGGCACAGCAGGATTATCATGCATGGCTACTTTATCCTCGGCAACATCGGTGAGACAGAAGAAGAGATGCTTGAAACAGGTCCCTTCGCAAGAGCGATAGGGCTCGACACTCTGAGTCTCTCGACGCTCCGGTCGGTCCCGTATGATGGTCTGCGAGAGCTTGTGGAGCAAACGCCCGGCTACCACATAAGGTCAGACGGGCTGGTCTGCTCGGATGCCATACCGCGCAAGAGACTTCGTCAGTTGAGACGACGCATCACGCGCGGTTTCTACAGGCCGCTGCATGTCGCGGGCGTAGTTCGCAAGTTTGCCGAGAGGGGCCTGTTTACACCGTCCATGCTGGCGAGGCTTGCACAGCGTAAGGCGTTGATGCATCTCGGTCTTTCGCGCGGCATCGCGCGATAAGTCCGGGGAATGCGGCTTGACAGGCGGCATACCTGCGCTTTTAATAGAAGCACTCTTGTGTCGGGGGAAATCCAAGTCATGAAAACGGTTGTTCTCAAAACCGACACCCGCGAGGCCTATCGAGAGGCGGTCAAGGCTGCTGCAGAGGTTCTCGATTCGGGCGGGATAGTGGGCATTCCCACCGAGACTGTCTATGGCCTTGCAGCAGGTGCCGAGCATCCCGTGGCGATGGAGAGGCTGCGGCGGATAAAGAAACGGCCGGACGAGAAGAAATTCACCATCTGCATCCCGCTCAAGAGCGACCTCAGGCGCTTTGTGCCCAACGTGCCTCGCGCCGCGGACAAGCTTATCACCCGCTTCTGGCCGGGGCCGGTAACGCTTGTGCTGCCCGGTGCAGGCGATGCGGCGGTCGGGCTTCGCATGCCGGCGCTGTCCCTTACGCGCGATGTGCTGCTGGCGGCCGATACCACCGCGGTCATACCCTCGGCCAATCCGCACGGTCAAAAGCCGGCCCTGCGCGCACGGGAGGTCCTCGAGTACTTCGACGGCAGCATCGAGCTGGTCCTGGATGGAGAAAATGCGCGCCTTGGTGTGGCATCCACCGTCGTCGAGGTCACCGCCGATGGGCAGACAAAGATCCTCAGGCAGGGAGCCATAGGGCCCGAAGAGCTAAAAAGCGCACTTGCTCACACCATACTCTTTGTCTGCACAGGCAACATGTGCCGCAGTCCCATGGCTGAAGGGATAGCCCGAAAGGCGCTCGCTGACAGGCTGAACGTGAGCCCGGACAAGCTCGATGAGGCCGGGTTTCGCGTGGCCTCGGCCGGCACCACCTCTTTTGGAGGCAGCCCTCCCTCTCCCGAGGCGGTTACCGTGATGCGCGAGGCGGGTGTCGACATCGGGCACTATATTTCTCAGCCCCTTTCGATCGAGCTGCTGCGTGATGCCGATGAGATCTACGTGATGGAGCCTCACCATCTGGACGCATTGAAGGCTATCGACTTTGAGGCTGCCGCGCGCGCAAAGCTCGTCGCGCCGGACGGCAGGGCCGTCGATGACCCGATCGGGCAGCCCCTGGCAGTCTACCGGGCCGTCAGAGACAGACTCATTTCCGCGATAAAGGATAGGCTCAAGAGGACCGTCAATGAAGATCGCAATAGGAAGTGACCACGCGGGCTTTGAACTCAAGGAAAAGGTCAAGACCCACCTCGCAGAGCTCGGCCACCTCGTTGATGACACCGGAGCGGTCGAAAAGGACCCCGATGACGATTACCCGCGCTTTGCGCACAGGGTGGCAAGGGCAGTCGCAAAGGGCCGGGCCGAGCGGGGAGTGGCGATCTGCGGGTCAGGCATTGGCGCCTGCATGGCCGTGAATAAGGTCCGCGGCGTGCGCGGCGCGCTCGTCTGGAATGAGGAAAACGCCCGACTTGCCAGCGCCCACAACAACGCAAATGTCATCTGCCTCGGCGGCAGAACCATGGACCATGACTCAGCCCTCAAGATGCTGGACACCTGGCTTGAAACCCCCTTTGAGGGGGGAAGGCACCAGCGGAGGATCGAGCAGATCGACGACGTCGATGAGACGTAAGTCGCAAAGTTGGCGGGAAAGAGGCTTGGGATCGTGAGCCTGTCCCGGTCGACCTGCATGCGCCGCGCGGCGCGACAGGCGAACAGGCAGGCCGGAAGAGGGGGCGCACATGGCAGCAATCGATTATGCGATAGTAGCACTGTTTTTCTGCGTCATCTTCGCGTCGGGGGTGCTCTTCTACCGGTGGGTGGCTGATGCGGACGACTTTTACGTGGCGGGCCGGCGGCTGACGCCGTTTATCCTCGCCGCAACACTTACAGCCACCAACGTAAACCTTTTTTCTTTCATCGGCCAGGCCGGGCAGGCGGGCGCGACCGGCATATCGATGATATGGCAGACCTGGACCGGCAACATGGCGCTGGTCATCGCGGGTCTTTTTGTGATACCGGTGATGAGGCGGCTCAAGATGCGCACGGTGCCTGAGTTTCTGGAGGTCAGGTACGGCCGCTCGGCGCGCATGCTGGTGGCGGCGGTGATCTTTCTCCGGCTTGCCTTCTGGTTGGGCGTAATAGTTGGCCTGGCCGCCATAGTAGCGCAAAGTGTGACCGGCGCAGGTTCGTGGCACTTCTGGATAATCACTTTTGCCATCATCACCATAGCCTACACCGTGCTTGGCGGCATGTGGTCGGTAGCGCTGACGGATGTCCTTCAGTTTATCCTCATGATGGGCGGCGCTCTCGTCATACTGCCGCTTATCATGTCTCAGATAGGCTGGTGGCCGGGGCTCAAAGCCGGCCTGCCTGAGGGGCACCTGGCGCTTGTCAGGACAACAGGCACGTACAACTGGGCCTTTATCCTCGCGATCTCGCTTCTGGGGATCCAGTGGGCCTCCACCGACCAGGGGCTCATACAGCGCGCTTTCGGCGCCGACAGCACAAAAACAGTCGCCAAGGGCATGGTGCTAGCCGGGATAATCACGACGCCTTTCGCCTTTCTCTGGATCCTTCCCGGCCTGGCCTCAAACGTCTTTTTCGCGCAGCGGGGCATCGAGGTCGCAGCCGATCATACGATCCCGGTGATGCTCAGCGAGCTCCTGGCGCCCGGCCTTCTGGGTATCGTCCTCTGCGGCTTCCTGGCATCGCAGATGTCGACTATCGACTCCAACCTCTCCGCCGCGGCGACACTCTTTGTCAACGACATTTTCGGCCGGATCCGGAAATCTCCCCCCTCCGACAGGACCCTTCTCTGGGTCGTCAGGCTGGTGACCCTGGTGGCCGGGGTTTTCATGGTGGGCTTCGCATGGTATCTCAGAAGAGGTGTGGGCGCGGTGGGCTCATATCTCGGCCTGATCGCCATGCTTGACATGCCGCTTTTCGTAATCGTTGTGCTATTCGGCTTTTTCTCGAAACGCGCGAACCTGCCCGGTGCGCTTATCGGGTACTTCTCGGGCGCTCTGGGCGGGTTTATAGCGATGCTTCTGACCGCCAATGTAGCCGAAATCGCCAACAGCGCCGAGGCGATAACCCTGTGGCAGGTACTCGTTGAGGGAGGCGGCTTCTTACGGATCTCGATCGAGGCGGTAACGACCGCTGCATTTCTGGGTGGCAACATGGCCACGGCGACATTTGTCTCAGGTGGCGCAGCGGTGGCAGGGGTGCTGGTGGGATCTCTTGTCGGAAAGCGCCCGACCTCGCGTGAGCTCGAGCCTGTGACTACCGCGCGGCAGGTCAGCCAGGAGGAAAGAGACACCGGCAACATCTACAACATATGGCCCGTCTCTTTCTGCGGCAAGCTGTGCGTGATCGCCCTGGCGGTGGCCTTCGCAGTTTTTCTTCTGGGCGCTTTCATGGGCAGTTTTGCTCCCGAAGCGGGCAGCATCATCGCCCCGCTGGCGATGTTGGTCTTCTTTTTGGCGGGGCTGGCGAGGCTCGCTTTCGATTGAGGAGGATTGGGAATGTTTGACTGGGTGACGTGGAGCATATGGTTTGTTGGCTTTGTAATACTGGTTATCTGGATCATATTTCCATTAAAGGAGACCATCGCCATCATAAAGGCCCAGCACGAAGCCTACAAGAAGCGCATGGCTTCCCAGGCAGCCTCTCACGACCGGAAAGGACCAGCGGATGACTCGTGAGGAGGCACTGGACCTTCTGACCCGGCACATAAAGAGCGACAGCCTCATAAAGCACATGCTCGGCGTGGAGGCTGCCATGCGCGCTTATGCCCGGCGATTCGGCGAAGATGAAGAGAAGTGGGGGATCGCCGGGCTCCTGCACGACGTGGACTACGAAGAGGCGCCGGAGGCCGCAAAGCACTCGCTGCGCTCGGCCGAAATAGCCGCCGAGGCCGGGCTCGACGAGGACGTCGTTTACGCCATAAAGGCCCACAACGACGCACACGGCCTCCCGCGGCACGACAGGCTTTCGAAGGCGCTCTTCGCGGTCGACGAGCTCGTGGGTTTTATCGTCGCCGTCTCACTCGTGCGCCCTTCGAAAAGGATCGCCGACGTCAAGGTGAAGTCCGTCACCAAGAAGATGAAGGACAGGTCCTTCGCCGCCTCAGTCAACCGCGACGAGCTGCTGAAGGGCGCCCTCGAGCTGGATATCGATTTTCCGGAGCACGTCGGTACGGTGCTTGATGCCATGAAGGCCGCAGCCGGCGACCTGGGGCTCTGAGGGTTCAAACGCCTCGGGGCACGCAGGCAGCAGTACACCCTGTGGCACATCGCATGGGCCGGCCGGTCCTCGCAATCAGCGTGGCAAGAAACCACCTCGGCTTTAAGGATGAGGGCAGCGTCACGGTGATTGCAGATTGCCCCCGTCTTCTTGCATTGCGAATATGACGACCCTGCAGACAGCCGGGAGCGCTTGCATTCGCCGCAGTCCGCTGTAAACTGACTTCTCAGCTTTTCGCCCAGGAGGCCGCCGGATACCGCATGCCATGAGTGATGAAGTCGCCGCCAGACCCCTTCGCATATTTCTCTCGGCCGGGGAGCCGTCCGGCGACCTTCACGCCGCAAACCTCGCCTGCGCACTCATGCGGGCGCGGCCGGGCCTTGAGTGTGCCGCGCTCGGTGGAGCACGGCTTGCCGCCGCCGGTGTCAGGCTCATACACAACATGGACGCTGGCTTTTCGGTCATGGGCATCGGTGACGCTCTGAGGGTGATACCCGCTGTGCGGCACGTCAGAGACACAGCGCTCGACTTTCTCGACCGCTGGCGCCCGGACGCGGCGGTCCTGGTGGACTATCCGGGATTCAATATAAACCTCGCCAAGTTTCTCAAGCGGCTCGGGATCAAGGTGTTTTACTACATATGTCCGCAGGTCTGGGCGTGGGCGCCATGGCGGATCAGGAAGATCGGCCGGCGCATTGATAAGGCGCTGGTTGTCTTTGAATTTGAAGTGGAGTTGTACCGCAGGAAAGGCATCGACGTTGAGTGGGTCGGCCACCCGCTGGGGGATGTATTCGCCGGGCGGCCGCTGGACAGGTATTTCCTGGAAAGGGGCCCCCTCTCCGGGGCCGCCTTCCTGGTGGCGCTTGTGCCCGGGAGCCGTACGACAGAGATAGAACGGGGCTTTCCAGTGAAGGCCGCCGCAGCCAGGCTTATAAAGCAGGCCAGGCCGGATGTGACATTTGCCGCGAGCGTTGTCAGCGAGGAGCACGCGCGGCTTGTGGAGAGGCTGGCGCGCCGGGAAGGCCTTGACTGTGAGGTGTTTGCCGACAGGACCTACGAGGTGATGAAGATGGCGCACTTTGCGCTGGCCACCAGCGGGACGGCCACTCTGGAGCTGGCGCACTTCGGCACGCCGATGGTGGTGCTTTACCGCACGGGCCCGGGTGGGCTTGTGCTCAAGCGCTTTCTGCTGACGACGCCGCACATCGCGCTTGTCAACATCCTCGCCGGTCGTCGGGTGGTGCCCGAGTTTGTCTACTGGAGGGACGCCGCAGAAAGAATAGCCGAGACGGCGCTTTCGATCATGACCGATCCTGCATGTTTTCAGCGCTCGCTGGAAGACATAGCCTCGGTGGCGGCGGCGGTCAGCAGGCCGGGCGCCTCTACCACCGCTGCCCGTGCGATACTCGAGACGCTTTGAGACCGCCCTGGGGCGCTCAGCGACGGTCCTCTGGTGGGCCCTTGATGAGCCAGTCGGGGTGTCTCTTGAGCGTTTCGGCCAGCTCCTTTATCATGCGTGAGGCTTCCTCGATTTCGTCGACCGAATCAACCAGGCTCCGGTAGAGCTCGACGTCGGTAAAAAGCCTGCCTATTGTGCCGTCTCCGGACTTTGCCATATCTGTAACCTCGTTTAGACCTTCAGCGAGGGAGGCAATGCTGTTGGCGCTCTCGACTATGGAGGCGGTAAGCTGGTCGAGATTTGCGCCCTGGCGCTGAAGCTGTTCGGAGCCGCCGCGCGAAAGCGTGGTAAGCTCTTCGCCAAGCTCCTGGTAGGTCTCAAGGAGCGAGGCTGTCTTTTCCAGGCTCGCTTCGGCGCGCGAAGCTGCCAGGGTGAGGTTGTCCATCATTGGCCCAAGTTTTTCGCTGAGAGTGTGAGAGACCTGGCCTGTAGTCGTGATAAGGCCCTTGAAATCGTCCTGGAAGTCCCTGTCCCCGACGAGGTTATCAAAACTGTCCGCCAGCGACACAAGCCTTATCGAAAGATCGCGTATCCTCTCCTGTATCGATCCGCTCATCTCCGATACCACGTTTGTTGCGCGTTCGATATAGGAGGCGAAGGTGGCCGTGTCCCCCTCAACCTGTGCCGTGCCGTCCTTTGGCAGCATATCCTCGCTGCGGCCCGTGCCGAACTCGAGGTAGAGGTTCGCGATAAACCCCTCCTGCTTGATCAGGAGTGGAGCATCTTCCCGGATGTCGACATTTCGGTCGATTCTGAGTGTCATCTTCACACCGCCTGTTTCGCGGTCGAGGGAGATGTTTCTGACTGTGCCGACGTCGATGCCCTGCAGGCGGACCGGGGCGCGCACCGTGACACCGGATGCGTTTTCAAAGAGTGCGGTGACCTCGTAGGTCGCTATGAATACGTCTTCGAAGCCACCGAAAATAAGTATCAGCATGGCCAGAAGCAGCAGGCCAATGATCGCAAAGAGCCCTACCTGTATGTCGGCGTGCCGGTTTGTCATCTAAGCCTCGCCTGAAAATTGCCCTTTCGTATACTCGCATTTTACAACAGCTTAAAGCCCGCGTCAAAGCCATACGCTCACAACAGAAGACTCAAGATCAGGACAATCAGCCCAAGTCCCGTAAAACCCCCCGCAAGCGAAAGCGACGCTTTCGCGAACTCACGCTTGAAAGCCCGCGGCTCGCTGGCTCTCAAGGTAGCGGTAACGGAGGCGATTATTACTATTATGGGTATAAGGTGCAGCAGGCGTATCATTGCGCAGCAGCTTTCTCATGGGCCACCAGGTCGAATGCATTGGCTGCAGCTACGAAGTTGAGCAGCCCCGCGATCATCAGGTACAGATCGGCTATCGGTAGCGTGCCGGCCAGGTATGCACCGCTGGCGGTCCGCTCGATAGGCGTGATGCTGGAAAGCCGCGCGGCCGTCGCGATGGCCAGGGTGAAAAGGCCGTTGCCGATCTGCGCGTAAAACTGGTAATAATCGGGCTCGAAATAGACGTTCCTGAAGCGGCCCATGGCAAGGCCCGTGCAGGACGAAGCGGTAATGACCAGAAACAATACCGCCCCCTTCCACTTCACCCCCGCGTAGCAGTGCCCCAGCCCCGGCACCAGCCATCCCAGCAGAAGCGCCACATACTTGTTTTTCATTCTCAATCCTTCTGATGGTCTATCGACTTCTCAGATTATGCCCGAGAGCCCCCGCAAATCAAGAGACCGCGGCACGCTGCCAATTGTCCCTTGATCTTGCGGTCAAGGAGGTTATAAACTTGACCTTGCACGACCGGCACGCGCGGGACAGTCGGCCCAGGGCCGGCAATCTCAGAGGCGCCGGCGTTTGGGAGCCATCTGCTCGGCCGAAACGGAGGTTGCCATGATGATCAAACACTGTAAGGCTGTTTCCCGCGCGGCTATCACGGCAGCGGCGCTGATCGTGCTCTTGTCGGGTGGGGGCGGCGCGCGCGCGGCAGAGTACTTTGTATCGCCCGGCGGCAGCGACTCTGCGCCGGGAACTGCCGAGGCGCCGAAGAAGACCATCACGGCCGCGCTCGAGGCGCTGAGCGCCGGCGACACGCTGACGATCGCCTCCGGCACTTACCATGAGTCGATCTCCATCAGCATCAGGGGCACAAGCGGTGAGCCGGTGGTGATTCGCGGGGTCGGCATGCCGCATATAGTCGCCCCCGGGGGTGACGGTATCACGATAGCGGGCTCCTCATGGGTTACCGTCGAAGGGCTCGCCGTAACAGGCGCAGAGCGCGCCGCCGTGGCCGTCACCGGCAGCGACAACATTATCGTGCGCGGCATGGCCCTCGTGCAGGGCCCTGAGCGAGGCTTTTATTCCTCGAAATCCCGGCACATCACTGTTGAAAGGTGTGAAATATCCGGCCCCGAAATGAAAGAAGGGGTGCACTTTTCCGGGGTAAATTATGCTTCGGCGTTCGAAAATCACATTCACTCCGTCGCCGGCACCGGCATCCGCGCAGGCGGCAAGCCCGCCGCATCCAGGGACGAGCTGGTCACCGGCGCACATATAGCGCGAAACAGGATCCTCCACTGCGGTGCGGCCGGCGGTGCGGCCGTCATGCTGGAGGGCGCTGAAAGGTCACGCATCGAGTCAAACGTCATCGACGGCAACCTTGCCGGCGGCATCATTTCCCGGAAAAACGCCGAAGCATCCGGCGGTGCGCACAATACGATAAGCGCTAACATGGTACGTTTTGAAGCCGGCAAGGGGCTTTATGGCGTCAGCCTGCTTGACGGTTCGAGGCAGGCCGCCATCGAGCAAAACATAATCGGCATCGACGCCGGCCCGGCTGTCAAAGTGGACGCCGCGTCTGCGGGGGGATTTCGTGCCGCCAGAAACTTCTATGTCACATCGCCTGCTGACCTGGTCTTTTCGTGGAGGGGGCGCGAGCTCGACTTTGACGGCTGGCGAGAGGCCACCGGGCAGGACGCCAGCTCGCATGTCATGATGGTGCCGGCTGAGCAGGTGCCGGTGCCCCCAGGCACAGTCCCGCAGGAATGAGAAAGCACTACCGCTGAATCGAAGCAGGCCGCCGGGCCGGTGATGCAGCGGCGCTGTGGGGAGCGTTCTGAAAAGTTTCTTCACATCCGCCGGTGGCACTTGCGGCCAAGGGTCTTGAAAAAATCAGGAGGCGAGGTCACGTTTTCGCCTAAGAGCAGCCCAAGCCACGCCAAAGTTACTCTTTCGTGACCCCGCCTCCCAAGCGCAACCGGGGAGCGCTTCAATGAGGACGGATACTTCTTACTGTAATTACGGATGAGCGGGGGAAATGTTCCCCCGTTTATGCAGATTTCCACTAAAAAAAATCCGGAGTGCAAAAAAATCCTGTCCGCGCCCCTCAGCCGGTATGACTGTCACGGCCGAAGAGGTCACGGCGAAGGCGCTGCCGCGCCGCGCTGACATCCGTTTCTTCATCTGCCGCCTCTACCGGTATGATCGGTGGAGCTGGTGGGCGGGCGGAGTTTACCCAGTACCTTTGCGCACCGTAGAGTGCTACCGCCGCAAAGAGCAGGCGAATGATCATAACCGGCGCAACGCGGGCGATGTGGGAGCCCATTCTGCCTCCGAGAAAGGCCATCGGCGCAAGCATCACGCCAATGATGGCGCCGTGATGCCATGCAAGTATGATCTCTTCGCCGCCGCTTGTATTGACCGTCATGCCGTTTATGGAGATGAGCTTGACGGTTGCGGCGATGATGCTGCTGAAAAAGATCGTGGCGGCAGAGTTGGCTATGGCGTTTTTAAGCGGCAGGCGCAGAAACAGATGCATGGCGGGCACCGCGATTACGCCGCCGCCGATCCCCAGCACACCGGACGAAAAGCCCATAGGTATGGCAATCAGAGGCGTTATCCACTCGTTGCGTGGGGTAAACTCGGTGACGGGCACCTCTTCAGCCTTTTTTGAGAAATAAGATCGCGTGCTCTTGTAAAGCATGTTGCCTACTGCATAGACCAGAAATATTGCGAAGATACGCCGAAGCAGCCATCCCGGTATGTGCGCACCGACCAGTACGCCCGCCACGGCGCTGAGTGCGGCCAGGGGTATAAGCCTGATCATGACGGCCCTGAGCAGATAGCCGTTTTTCCAGTGGCCCCAGGCCGCGCCGGCGGCCACAAAGACCATGCTGGTGAGGCTGCCGGCAATCGCCACGTGCATGGTCTCGCCGATGATGAGGTTGAGGGCCGGGACCGCGACGATCCCGCCGCCAATGCCGAGAAGCCCGCCGAAAAAACCTGCCATGGCACCGGTGACAGCGTACCCAAGAAGCCTCAGGATCGTTGAAAGCACGACTTCCTCCAGTTCTTTGCTCAGACTGCCGCGACCGCGTGATAATCCTGCAGAGGGCGCACACGCAGCGGGTGTGCGCTGAGGGCCTTTATGGCGGCGACGGCCGCGCGTGCACCGGCGACGGTAGTGATCACCGGCACCTCGTGCATTACAGCTTCCATGCGCATCTTCGATTCGTCAAGACGTGGCCCGCGCCCCGTCGGTGTATTTATTATAAGGCCGATCTGGCCGTTTTTCAGGTGGTCAAGGATATTGGGTCTCAGACCCTCCTGAACCTTGGGCATGACCTCCACATGTATGCCTCTTGTCGCGAGAAAAGCCGCGGTTCCCTCTGTGCTGAGCACCTCAAATCCCATACTGCAGAGGTCCTCAGCGATGGAGGCCGCGTGCGGCTTGTCTGCATCGCGCACCGATACAAAAACCTTTCCCGACATGGGCAGCGTCCCGCCGACGGCAAGCAGCGCCTTGGCGAAGGCTGTCCCGAAATCAGCGTCTACTCCCATCACCTCCCCCGTGGAGCGCATTTCGGGGCCGAGGATTATGTCGCAGTCGGGAAACTTGCTGAACGGAAAGACCGGCGCCTTGATGGAAACATGCGATGTCCGCACCTGTGATGTGACACCGAGGTCGCAAAGCTTCATGCCCACCATCACCTTCGCGGCCAGCCTCGCCCAGGAGATGCCGGTGGCCTTTGAAACAAAGGGTACGGTACGCGAGGCGCGCGGGTTCACCTCCAGTATGTAGACTGCGCCGTCTTTTACGGCAAACTGCACATTCATCAGGCCCCGCACGCACAGCGCCTGTGCAAGCAGGCGCGTCTGTCTTTCGATCTCTTCGATTACGGGTCGTTTGAGGCTGAAGGGCGGCAGTGCACAGGCACTGTCGCCCGAATGAACCCCCGCCTCCTCGATGTGCTCCATCACGCCGCATACAATCGTGAGCTCGCCGTCGCTTATGGCGTCCACGTCGACCTCGACGGCCTCCTCCAGAAACCTGTCCACGAGGACCGGCCGCTCGGGCGATGCTTCGACCGCGAAGGTCATGTACCGGTGCAGATCATCTTCACCGTAGACTATCTCCATGGCCCTGCCGCCGAGTACGTAGCTCGGCCTCACCACTACCGGAAAGCCGATGCGCCTCGCCACATCGAGAGCGCCTGCGGTGTCGAAAGCGAGGCCGCTTTCCGGCTGGGCAAGCCCCAGGCTGCTGATGAGAGCCTGGAAGCGCTCGCGATCCTCGGCAATGTCGATCGATGCCGGCGATGTCCCGACAACGGCGATGCCCGCCTCCTCCAGCGCAGATGCGATATTCAAAGGCGTCTGGCCGCCGAGCTGTACGATGACCCCCTCCGGCCGCACGACCCTGCAGACATTGACCACGTCTTCGGCTGTCAGCGGCTCAAAAAAGAGCCTGTCAGATGTGTCGTAATCGGTTGAAACGGTCTCCGGGTTTGAGTTTATCATGACCGTCTGGTAGCCCGCCTCTCTGAGAGCGAAGGCCGCCTGCACGCAGCAGTAGTCGAACTCGATGCCCTGACCGATGCGGTTTGGCCCGCCACCGAGTATCACGATGCGCGGCCTGTCGCCGACGGTCGCCTCGCATTCGCTCTCGTAGGTCGAGTAGTAATAGGGCGTGTACGCCTCAAACTCTCCCGCGCACGTGTCCACCACCTTGTAAACCGGCATTACGCCGTGGCTCTCCCTTTGGGCGCGTATGTCACGCTCCTCTGTGCCCCACATGCGCGCAAGCTGCCTGTCGGAGAAGCCCGATTGCTTCGCCAGCCACCAGTCGGACTCACTCAGGGTGCTCATATCCGCGCCCGCCAGGCGCTCTTCGATCTCCACCAGCTCGCGGATGTTGTCGAGAAACCACATGTCGATACCTGTCAGGCGGCCGATCTCTTCTGGCGAGATGCCTGCCTTCATGGCCCAGCGCAGTGCATAGAGGCGGTTGTGATTGGGGGTGGTCAGCAGCCGTCTCATCTGCTCCAGCAGGGCCAGCCGGTCTCCCGTGAGCCAGCGGTCCATACCGTCCCAGCCGAGCCCAGCATGGCCTGTCTCCATCGAGCGTACGGCTTTTTGCAGTGCCTCCTTGAAGGTGCGGCCGATGGCCATCGCCTCTCCGACCGACTTCATCTGCGTGGTGAGTGTGGGATCGGCGTCGGGAAACTTCTCAAATGACCATCGCGGAAACTTCACCACGCAGTAGTCGATGCTCGGCTCAAAGCAGGCGGGGGTCTTTCTGGTGATGTCGTTGGAAAGCTCATCGAGAGTGTATCCGACGGCCAGCTTGGCGGCGATCTTCGCGATGGGAAAGCCGGTCGCCTTTGACGCCAGCGCCGAGGATCGGGACACCCGCGGGTTCATCTCTATTATCACCATCCGGCCGGAGCGCGGCTCCACGGCAAACTGGATGTTTGAGCCGCCGGTCTCCACGCCGATCTCCCTTATGCAGCGTATGGCCGCGTCGCGCATCCGCTGGTACTCCCTGTCTGAGAGAGTCTGGGCGGGGGCGACGGTTATTGAGTCTCCGGTATGAACGCCCAGCGGGTCGATATTTTCGATAGAGCAGATGATGACGACGTTGTCTGCCCGGTCGCGCATGACCTCCAGCTCGTATTCCTTCCACCCCCCCAGGTACTCCTCGATCAAAATCTCGCCGATCACGGAAGCATCAAGCCCGCGCTCGCAGAGCTTCTCGAACTCCTCGACGTTGTATGCTATCCCCCCTCCCGTGCCGCCAAGCGTGTATGCAGGGCGCATTACTGCGGGAAGTCCGATCCTCCCGCAGGCCTCGCGGGCCTCTTTCATGCTGTGGACCGTGGCGCTGTTGGGAAGGTCGAGACCGATCGAGGCCATCGCCTGCTTAAATTCTTCGCGCCCCTCGGCCTTTGCGATAGCCGCTGGCGATGCGCCTATCATCTCGACTCCGCACTCCTCCAGTACGCCCATCCGATGGACGGCCATGGCGGTATTCAGCGCGGTCTGCCCGCCCAGCGTCGGCAGGAGAGCCTGGGGTCTCTCCACGCGGATGACCTCGGCGATGACCTCGGCGGTGATCGGCTCGATGTATGTGCGGTGGGCCATTTCCGGGTCGGTCATTATGGTTGCAGGGTTTGAGTTTACCAGTATGACCCTGTAGCCCTCCTCACGAAGTGCCTTGACCGCCTGGCTGCCGGAATAGTCAAACTCCGAGGCCTGGCCGATGACGATCGGCCCGGACCCGATAACCATGATCTTTTCGATATCCGTTCGCTTGGGCATGCGCTCTCCCGGCGACCTTGCGATATTCCCTCGGGAAGAAGCAGGGTGGGGCATAAATAATACCCGCGCGCGCCGCGCCGGGCAAGCTAAAAACGGTGCTTTGCCCGGGCCGCAAGTGTCGCGTGCTCCTCGCACACACATGCGTCTGGGTGCACCCGTGCGACTGTGCGGGTGTGCGCATCGAGCAAAGAGTGTCGCGTGTGCCCACCTGCCCGCCCGGCAGCTATGCGCGAGAGCAGCGACATTGCAAATGGGCAAGCGCCAGGCGGCGTTGACACCTCCCGCGCGCCCCGTATAATCGGCGCGAGCGTGAGGGCGTAGCTCAATTGGCAGAGCAACGGCCTTTTAAGCCGTAGGTCGTGGGTTCGAATCCCACCGCCCTCACTCTTCTTAAACCCGTGGTCCGGGCGATGCCTCTGTCCTCGTGGCCTTCCGCCGGGCAGCCGCGCTCTCGTAGAGAGCGTGTACTGATGCGCCCGTCGCTGGAGCGGTCTCAGCCCTCAGGTGGAGCCGGCGCACCCTGCAATGATGATCCAGTTGGAGTCCATCTCACCGATGTGGGGGTTGAAAAAGGTCACCTCGTGGGTCCTGGCACTCTCAAAAGCGCCTTCAAGGATTCCCAGGAAATCCGCCTCCGGCCTCGATGCCGACCAGAGGCCGAAAAGCCCTCCCGGCTGCATCCGGGCGGAAAGGCTCGAGAGCCCCTGCCTGCTGTAAAAGTCACCATGACGTTCTTGAAGCCATGACTCCGGCGAGTGGTCGATATCGAGAAGAATGATGTCAAATCGCCTGTCGCACCCGGTCGATCCGCGGCGGACATATTCAAAGAAGTCGCCCTCGACGAGCGAGCAGCGCGGGTCTTCCATGAGACCGGCTGCGGCGGGCACAAGTCTCCTCCGGTGCCACTCGATCACCGGGGCAAGCATCTCTATGACCACGAGGCTGCGCACATTGTCAAAGCAGAGCGCCTCCGCAGCAGTGTATCCAAGACCCAGCCCGCCGACCAGCACGTCGCAAGGCCGGTCGCCCCACGCCTCAAACACCATGCGGGAAAGGGCTCTTTCGCTCGCATTTACACTGCTGGACATCAGCATCTCGTCATTAAGCTTGACCTCGTAGACAAGGCCGTCCGAGAGTGACAAAGAGCGCCGCCGCCGCAGGATAAGCTCGCCCATGGCGGTTTTCTGATAGTCAAGCTCCTCAAAAAAAGTCCCCATGAATGTCTGCGTCCCCTCTCCTTTCATGCTTCTCTTCTGTCAGGGGCCATTTCACCTGAGCAATCCTCTGAGGCTATAATCCAATCTCCTGAAAACAGACCAGCCAGTACTGCTGTCCCTGCTTTCTCGGCCTGCCACAAGCAGGTCACGTGCCCGGCTCATTTTATGTGCCTGCTGCCATGAGAGCCAACAATTCTCACCAGCCTGGTCGCCGAGTCTTTCTCCGGCCGTAATGACCAGCTTCTGTCAAGAGATATCTCTTGCAGGCAAGGCCGTATAAGTGCGCAAGCTGTGCAGGACGCAGCAGATCACCTTTGCTTTGAAGCAGCGTACGTTGTAACCGATGTGCAGTGCGGCCGTCACGCCTCATATCTAAGCCGTCACTGGCGCGCAAGTCCCGCCGTAGATATTGACAGACCCGGCTTCCTCACGTTAGAATAGATCTGCAGGCCTTAAGAAATCCCTTGTAATTGCCAGGGTTTCGCAGTCTTTGCCGAATCACGGTGGATGATGATCGAGGGCAGCAAGACACCTGCTAAGGATCCGGACGATCCGCAGCGCGCAGACGAGGCGGCCGGCTCGACCTCACGGGCGGGCTCGCTGCAGACGCTGCACGGTCGCTCGCGCAGGAGTTTCGAGCGCTTCCGCCGGCGGGGCCTTCGCTCGGCGGTGCGGATGATCATGCTCGCTGCGCTCGTGGGGATAGGTGCCGGCATTGGGGCGGTCACATTTCATGTGCTCACACAGGGTGTCGGCCATATCGGCATGGAGTGGCTTGCCGGATACATACCGGGCAAGCCGGCCGGCGAAGGAGAGATTTTCCGGCAGGTGGGGGCGCTGCTGGGTGCTTTTTCGCCGTGGATGCTGCTGGTGGTGATCGTAAGCGGCGGGCTCATATCGGGGCTGATCGTTTTTCTTATCGCGCCCGAGGCCGAGGGCCACGGCACCGATGCCGCCATCCGCGCCTATCACCAGAACCGTGGCATCATAAGGCCGCGTGTTTCTGTTGTGAAGCTGCTGGCCAGCGCTGTGACGCTCGGCACGGGCGGCTCGGGAGGCCGCGAAGGGCCTATAGCTCAGATCGGCGCGGGCTTGGGCTCCTTTCTGGCGATGCGGCTGCGCCTGAGCGACTACGAGCGGAGGTTGCTCCTGGCGACGGGCCTTGGCGCGGGGGTGACGGCGATCTTTCGAGCGCCGCTTGCCGGGGCGGTCTTTGCCACGGAGGTGCTCTATCGGGATGAGGACTTCGAGGCGGAAGCGCTCATACCTGCCTTCATATCGTGTGCGATGGCCTACAGCGTCTTTGGCAGCATCATAAACGCCTTTGGTATCGGCGACGGCTTCGGACACATCCTTTACCTCAGGCCGGTTCGTTTCGAAGATCCGAGGCTATTGCTGCCGCTCGGGGTTCTGGCCGTGGCGATGGTCGCTGCGTCGATGCTTTTCGTGAAAGTCCTGTATGGTGTGCGCTCTGTCTTCATGAGTTCAAAGGCGCCGCACTGGATCAAGCCCGCAGTTGGTGGTCTGCTCACGGGCCTCCTGGCGCTTGCCATATTCAGCTTTGTGGGTTGGTTTGCGCCGGAGGCTGCCAACCAGTCACTGGATGTGCTTTCGGTCGGCTACGGGATACTCCAGGACATCCTCGTGGGAAACCTGCCGGAGAGGGCCCTTGTGGCCGCATCGGTGCTTGCGCTTATAGGCCTCGGTAAGATATTCACTACTGCCTTTACGACAGGCTCAGGCGGGTCGGCAGGGGTCTTTGGCCCGAGCATGGTCATAGGAGGGACGCTGGGCGCAGCGGTGGGACTGTTTTTCAGCTATCTCACGCCTGCGCTGGTCACGCGCATCGATATCTTCGCGCTCCTGGGCATGATGGCCTTTTTCTCGGCGGCGGCCAAAACGCCCGTGAGCACCATTATAATCGTGGTTGAAATCACGGGTGGTTATGCGCTGCTGATGCCGGCCATGTGGGTGGGCGCCATAGCATATCTTGTCAGCGCCCGAACCTTCACGATCTACCAGGAGCAGGTGCCTACGAGGATGCATTCCCCGGCGCACAGGCATGAGTTTGTAGTTGACGTACTCAGGGGGCTTACCCTGGAGAGCTCCGGCATAAAGCCTCGCACCGACTTTGTCTCGGTGCCTCCACAGATGCCGCTCTGCGCGATAGCCGAGCTCATTCC
>SLPQ01000087.1 GCA_007131925.1 Candidatus Brocadiia bacterium
AGACGACCCGCCTTATATCGATCCGTGGCGCCGGCGTGAGGCTGAGCGATGTCCCGGAGCGCCTTGCCGAGGAAATTTCCCGGCTTTCCTGAGCGCCCGTATCAAGGCTGATATTGCGGCAACCCACAGTTCCGGTTATACTTATGTTAAACAGGCTTGGGGCGATTCGAATGCAAGACGCCATAACAAAAGCAAAGGTGCTGATAGAGGCGCTGCCATATGTCCAGCGCTTCGCGGGGCGCACTTTCGTCATCAAGATCGGCGGCGCTTCGATGACAGGCGAAGACGATGTCATGCAGGACATGGTATTTCTCCAGCATGTCGGCGTGCGCCCGGTGGTCGTGCATGGCGGAGGGCCTTTCATATCCGAACGGATCAGAAAATCCGGCCGTGAGCCACGATTTATCGAGGGGCAACGCTATACTGACGAAGAAACAATACGACTTGTGGAAGAGGTCCTCATCGGAAAAGTAAACGTCGAGATTGTGGATGCGGTGAATGCCGCCGGGGGCCGTGCCCAGGGTCTGCATCGTCACTGCCAGAACCCACTCATGGGCTCCAGAAAGACCCTCCGGAACCCCTCGGGCGAGACGATCGATTTGGGCCTTGTCGGAGACGTCAGCGCTGTGGATATTGAGGGTATACGCAGAGTCTGCGAGGCCGGCGTGGCTCCGGTGATAGCACCTGTGGCGACAGGGCCGACAGGCGAGCCGCTCAACGTAAATGCCGATTCGGCCGCGGCGGCAATTGCAGGGGCACTTAAAGCTGAGAAACTCGTCTTTATGACTGACACGCACGGTATCTGGCTCGATCCCGCTGATGAGGGCTCCCTTGCCTCATCGCTCTCAGAGCGCGAGATCGAGGACATGATAGCGAGCGGAGTGATAAGTGGGGGGATGCTGCCCAAGGTCAGGGCATGTCTTCTCGCCCTTGAAAAGGGTGCGGGTCGCGCACATATAATCGACGGACGGCTGCCGCATTCGCTTCTTCTGGAGATTTTCACCGACCGCGGCGTCGGCACGATGATAGTCAGGTAGATCAGTCAAGACTGCAAGAGATACTGAGGCGCAATGCTTGCCAAAAGAGTAATACCCTGCCTCGACGTCAAGGACGGCCGGGTGGTAAAGGGGACGCGGTTTGTCGATCTTACCGACGCGGGCGATCCTGTCGAGGTCGCAGCTCGTTACGACCGGGAAGGTGCGGACGAGGTGGTTTTCCTGGACATAACCGCTTCGCACGAAAAACGCGGCATCATATTGGAAGTAGTCAGCAGGACGGCCGAGGAGGTCTTCATGCCGCTGACGGTAGGTGGCGGCATAAGCAGCTGCGAAGACGTAAGGGCACTCCTGCAGGCGGGGGCTGACAAGGTTTCGATAAATACCGCGGCTATCGAAAACGCAGGGCTTGTACGTGAGGCGGCGCTTCGCTTCGGGTCGCAGTGCATAGTGGTGGCCATCGATGCGAAGCGCACAAATGGCAGCTGGCAAGTCTATACGCATGGAGGCCGCAGATCCTGCGGACTTGATGCCGTCGAGTGGGCAAGGCGTGCCGAGCGGGCCGGGGCCGGTGAGATACTGCTTACCAGCATGGACCGAGATGGGACCAGGGACGGATACGACGTGGAGCTGACCGCCGCGGTAGCCCGGGCAGTGGCAATACCGGTCATAGCATCGGGCGGCGCAGGCACTCTCGAGCACCTCATGGAGGGGCTTACATCGGGCGGTGCCGATGCAGTCCTGGCTGCGAGCATTTTTCACTTCGGTATTTACAGCCTGCAGGAGGCAAAGGACTATCTGCGGGAGAGAGGCGTGGCAGTCAGGGATTGACAGACTCTTTCAAAGGAAAGGAAAAGATGTCAAACGATACTGTAAGCCTGCACGGTCTATTCAAGGCCGCCGCCAGGCACAGCGCGAGCGACCTTCATATCAAGGTGGGCAAGCCGCCGATCCTCAGGATAGCCGGTGACCTGCGAAACCTCGAGACCAAGCCGTTCAGCAGGGAGGAGACCGAGGCCCTGCTGATGCCGATGCTTTCAGAAGACCAGAAGAATCATCTCGCCAAGCTTGGCGGTGTGGACTTCGCCTACAGTGCGCCGGGAGTGGGCCGCTTTCGCGTGAACGTCTTCAAGCAGAGAGGCAGCATATCAATGGCCGCAAGGCGAGTGCTCACTGACGTGCCGAGCTTTGAGGAGCTACACCTGCCGCCCGTCATGAGCCGCCTGGCAGGGTATCGCCAGGGCATGGTGATAGTGGCCGGTGTGACCGGTTCCGGTAAGTCAACGACACTGGCGGCCATACTGGATGACATCAGCCAGCGGCGTCGGTGTCACATCCTTACGATCGAGGATCCTATCGAGTACCTGCTCGCCGACAAACTGGCTTTTATCAACCAGCGCGAGGTGGGCATTGATACGCCTTCCTTCAAGGCGGCCCTCAAGCACATGGTGCGCGAAGATCCAGATGTCATCCTTATCGGCGAGATGCGGGACGAGGAAACCTTTTCGGCTGGTTTGGCGGCTGCCGAGACCGGTCACCTTGTACTTGGTACGCTTCATTCGTCCACGGTCGCCAGCACTTTCAGCCGCATACTGGATTTCTTCTCCGCCGACCAGCACGAGCAGATACGCCAGAGTCTTGTTTTCAACCTGCGCTCGATTGTATGCCAGAAGCTGCTACCATCGATCAAGGATGATGTGGATGTAGTCCCCGCTACCGAGGTTATGCTTATGACACCCATCATGCAGAAGCTGATCCGGGATCGGGAGGACTCGAAGATCTCAGACGCCATACGAGGCAGCGCCGAAGAAGGGATGCACGATTTCACGGAGAGCATCAGAGGTCTTGTCGCCGGTGGCTTCGTAGAGCTCAACGTCGGCCTGGAAGCGGCCACCAACCCCGAGGCACTGCGAATGGCGCTCAAGGGAATCAAGCTCGGCGACTCAAGCGGTATACTTGGTTAAGTACAGCCAGAGGCAAAGGTGCATGGTGGACACAAAAACCTTGTCGACAGCACTGATTTGCGATAGACTTTGGGAGACTCGCGGATGACGCGATACATATCCAAGGGGGCCTGGTTGAGACCAGCTGTCCACGTAGTTCACACGGCGTGTGGCGCGGCGGCGGCCGCACTTGTCCTTTTGATATCGGGACGGGCATATGCTCAGGTGGGTCCTGCCGGTCCTGTGGTCGCACCGTACAGCAGTGTGATAAGCCACGTATGGCTGGTACTTATCACGCTCGGCGCAGCGGTGTGGCTGGCGGCTCTGAACTGGATAAACCAGGATGCCGAGCCTGTCAGGGAAAACCCCAAGATCTGGAATCTCCTGCTCTTTTCGGTCGGCGTTTTCTCCTTCTGCATTGCATGGCTGCTGCCCTACCCTGCGCTTTCGGCTGGGATATTTGTGCTGCTTGTCGGCGGTGCTTATACCACGTACGTCGTCGTCAGAAACAGCAAGGTACCATACGAGCAGCAGGTCTGGACGACCGCCCACATTTACACAGTCTACCGGACGGCTCTGTCAAAGCTGGGCTTGCGCGCCTACACCAAGGCCTCAGAAGAGGCCTCCAAGAGGGAGGTTACGCAGGTTCCGGTCACGCTTATCGGGCGAGATGGTTCCCGGCAGGAGGCAGACCAGATCCCCGGCAGAAACAAAAGCGCACTGCAGGCAGTGAAGTATCTGATATACGAGGGAGCTCAAAACCGCGTTACCGACATTCATCTCGAGCCCAAGGGATCGAGCGTAGCGGTGCGCTACCGCATAGACGGTATATTGCACAATACCGAGCCGCTGCCGAGCGACCTCGGCACATCCACCATCAGCGCCATCAAGGTCCTCAGCGCTATGGACATATCCGAAAGGCGCAGGCCGCAGGATGGGGCGTTTTCGGCCGAGCTGCCCGGCAAGAGCGTTGACATACGCGTCGCGACCAACCCGAGCATGGATGGCGAGCGAATGATGATGCGGGTGCTCGATCGCTCGCGCGGTCTGCTCTCGATCGACCACCTCGGCATGAGCAAACGACTACAGCAGGATCTTCTGAAGGTCGCCGCCAGCCCCAATGGCATGATGATCGTCACCGGGCCTACCGGACACGGCAAGACAACCACCCTCTACGCGGTCTTGAACAATATCGACGCTTTTCAGCGCAATGTCGTCACCATCGAGGACCCGGTCGAGTACCGTCTGGATAACATCTCCCAGACATCGATAAATCCTAAGGCGGGCATTACTTTTGCCTCTTCCCTGCGCTCGATGCTCCGGCAGGATCCGGACGTGATACTTGTAGGCGAGATCCGCGACCAGGATACCGCAGATATAGCCATGCGCGCGGCAATGACGGGGCACCTGGTTTTTACAAGCGTACACGCCAGCGACGCCGTTTCGGTGATCTTCCGGTTGCTGGACCTCGGAGTGGAGTCTTATCTGATATCCTCAGCCATAACCTGCATCCTTTCGCAGCGACTCGTGAGGGTCCTGTGCACCAACTGCAAGGCACCCTACCGGCCCAAGCGCGAGTTTCTCGACAAGGCCGGCCTGCCCGCTGACAAGGTAGAGGTTCTCTACAAGCCGGTAGGGTGCGAGCGGTGCCAGGGCACAGGCTTTTACGGGCGAACGGGGATATTCGAGCTTCTCAATATCAATGATGAGCTGCGTGACATCATCCGCTCAAGTCCGTCGGTCACGCAGTTTTACAGGGCCGCTCGCAAAAGCGGCATGCGTACGGTCGAGGAAAACGGGCTTCTCTGTGTGGCGCGCGGCCAGACATCGGTCAAGGAGCTGCTGAGGGTGACGCGGGGCGAACGTGTGGGCGAAGGCGAATCTGCTGAAGGAGAATTATCATCACCATCATAAATCTGGCAGTCGGAATCATCATATTGATTTCCATCGGGCTTTTTGCACGACGCGGCGCGTTTGCAGGGGTTGCTACTTTTCTGATAACCTTCATTTCGTCCCTGGCTGCCTTTAACTACTATCCTCTGATACAGTCACTCCTTGTGAGGATCCATAGCGACACTGCTCTCTATGCGGACGCCGTGGCGCTGCTCCTTTGTTACTTTCTGGTATTCGTTATCCTGCAATATCTGGCCCTTGAGTTTCTCGAGGAAAACATCCAGCTGAACGCGCTTGTCAACAGTATTGCAGGCGCCGCTTTCGGCGGCATGGCAGCAATTCTTTTTTCGGGCGTGCTGGTCATCGCATGGTTTATGCTACCTGGGTCGGTCTACTATCGCAGCGACGAGGTAGCCGAGCCGAACGTGTGGGCAAATGCGGATGAACAGGTGCTCTCGGTGGTACGTTTCATGGCCAATGAGAGGATACCCGGACAGTCACCTTTCGACCCCGCGCAGGAGTTCATGCGCACAAGGACAAACAAGTTTGTCCCGAGACCTCCTGACTCAGCTTACGATCCCCGCCTCCCCGGCCGCCCATGAGCGCCGCCTCCGCGATAGGGCCGGGTTATGTGTGGCAGCCACGGAGAGCTTGACAGTACGCGCGAGGGGGCACGTACTCAGGCAAGCAGACCTCTTATTTTCGAGGCGAGCTCGTCGGCCACACCTTCATCGTAGTTGAACGTGATCCAGCGATAGCCGCGACCGTCGTTTGACTTGCGAGGTATGATGTGAAAATGTACATGCTCCACAGCCTGCCCCGCTACGCCCCCGCAGTTGTTGAGCAGGTTGAAGCCTTGTGCGCCCACCGCGTCGACCACCGCGGGTGCTATGGCGCGAAGGGCCAGAGCAACGTCCCAGATCTGCTCCTCGCTGACACCTGTTATGTCGGCCGCATGCGACTTGGGTATGACGAGCGTGTGGCCCTCGGTGACCGGATTGATGTCTAAAAAGGCCAAAACAGACTGGCTCTCCCAGACCTTAGCAGCGGGAAGCTCACCGGCGATTATCCTGCAGAATACACAGTCGCTCATCTTCTCCACCTCGCCCAGTTAGCTACTGTGGATTGTCGTCGTCCGATGCGTCAGGCGCCGCTTGCGGAGCAGGCTGCCCGCCCTTCCCCTTTGTCTGCTTGTCTTCGGAGGAGGCGCCGGCTGCCGGCTTGCCGGCCTTTGGCGCTTTTCTCGCGGCCTTTGCGGCTTTACCTGCACGCTTTTTCTTTCTGGCAGGCTCCTGCTCGACCAGTTCGAAAATGCACTGCGGCGCCGCATCGCCTAAGCGCACTTCCGAGAGATGCAGGATGCGGGTATAGCCGCCGTTGCGCTCGGCGTAGCGAGGGGCAATCTCCTTGAAGAGTTTGTGCACCAATTCCTTATCACCCAGCATGCCGACAGCTCTTCTGAAATTCGCCACGCCGCCCCTTTTGGCAAGGGTGATGAGCTTTTCGACCAGCTTGCGACACTCCTTGGCCTTCTGCGGAGTTGTAACGATGCGGCCCGGGCCTGCGCCGGGATCATCCGGATCAAAATCAGTGCGCAAGAGCCCGCATGCGACGTTTCGAAGCATAGCCCTCCTGTGCGCAGGTGTCCTGTTGAAACGCTTTACGTTGCTGCGGTGCCTCATCTCAGCATACTCCCCTTTTGTCTATTCCGGCCATTTGACGTCCATTCCCAGCGAGAGGCCGAGCTCGGCAAGTTTTCCCTCAACTTCGGCAAGCGATGTCTTGCCGAAGTTGCGAAGCTTAAGCAGCTCAGCGCCGGACTTTGTAACCAGGTCGCCAATGGTATTCAACTCCACAGCTTCAAGGCAGTTTCGCGACCTAACGGACAGCTCGAGCTCCTCGATGGGAGTGGCAAGCTTTTCCCGA
>SLPQ01000071.1 GCA_007131925.1 Candidatus Brocadiia bacterium
GTCACACTCGGTGCGGTTCGTGTCGAGTTCCGCGAGCTTTTCGGCGGCGCTGCGGCAGGATTCTATGACATATTCGTAAAGCTCGGCTCGAGCGTCGCGAAACCACGGCAGCTCCGGCCTGACGTCGAGGCCCAGCTCTGCGGTGATGAGGGCGATATTGGCCTCGAGGGTCCCCAGACCGCGCTGGTGGGCGATCGAGACGAGAGCGCGCAGCCTCGTGGCCTCCTGGATGGCGGACTCTCTCAGCAGTGACTCCTGCGGGTCGATGACCTCTTCTCCAGTGAAATCGCCCTCAGACCATGCCGGCTCATCGCCTGCTACAAGTCGGAAATTGTCGAAAAAAAGCGTCCGCTCCCTCTCGGGGGCGACCAGAAATATTATGAAGGCGGTGAGATTTGAGATATCAAGTGAGCCGAGGCGCTCGAGGGGTATCTCGATGAGGTTCCAGCCGGAAAGCAGCAGAAACTCGCCGTTGTATCGCGAAAAGTACCCGGTCGATTCGGCGTCGTCGATCCTTACGTTGAGGTCGATCGGCACACCGTGCGTGTTAAAAACATCGAATCGGAGCGCCTCAAAGCCCGACCAGTCAAGCTTGATATCGCGCGCGGAGATGCCAGAGTATGCCTCTCCGGGGGGAAATGTGACCTTGAGAGCGTGTTCACCGCGACTTGCGTTTTCAGCTACTACGCTCATTGTCACGTCGCCGCGCCACCTGATGAGCCCCTCTTCAAAGTCATCGAGGACTTCGACCTGGGCGACGGCCGCCGCCTGCGACATGAGCCACAGGGCCGTCAGGAAGAAAATCCATCTCGCTGCATACATTGCGGGTCTCCCTTGAGCGATACTGTTGCACTGTGTGAGTTATAAGAGGAGCGGCCGATCTTTTCAAAGGTTTTCGGTCCGCCAGGGCCTATTTGCTGACTCATCCAGCGCTTCTTGACCCTGGGCGGCCTATGGCCGGCAGCCCAAGCCCCTGGAGAAGGCGCAACGCCATCGCCGCGAGTGCCCTCGGCGCAAGGCCGGCCCGTCTTCTCGAGCCGCATCCCTGCCCCTTGTGCAAGAGTTTCACCGCTGCTGCAAAAGATGCACCTTTGCGAGCCTGCAGACGGTGCGTGCTGCCATGCAGCGTGCCCGGCGGAGATGTTTTTCCTAAGCTCTGTAATTATGCGGTCTTACGCAGGCGGAGGCGCGCTAAAGGGGTGTTGGGGCAGGTGCGCCGAATGCGGATTGGCACGGCTGTTGCGGGAGACGGGTCAGAGGGGTGCGGCCTCTCGGAGTGGCAAGGAGGCTCAAGGATGATATACGGACTCTATCTCAATGCAGCGGGCGCGCTGGCCGAAAGCAGCCGGCATGATGTAATCTCCAACAACATGGCCAACGTCTCCACGCCCGGTTTCAGGGCCTCCCTGGCGGTCTTTCAGGAGCGAGGCGCCGAGTCGGTCGAGAGCCCGTTACCGGCCTTTGCAACCCCACTGGACGCTATAGGCGGCGCCATGTCCATTTCGGGCACTTATACCAAGCACGTGCAGGGGCCCATCAACGTGACAGGCTCCAAGTTTGACCTGGCAATAGTCGGCGACGGCTACTTTCCGGTAACAGACGGCCGCCAGGTCCTATACACGAGGGCGGGCGCCTTTACCCATGACAGCCAGGGGCGCCTGGTCATGCCTGACGGGCGGCATTACCTCTCGGACGGCGCTGGCAGGCCCATCGTCATCCCATCGGGCGTAGAGGTGAGTATAGCCGCCGACGGCACGGTCAGTGTCGCCGGCGAGGCGGCCGAGCGGATAAACATTGTCGGCTTCGAAAGGGAGGACCTTCTCGCAAGGCAGGGGGCCAACCTTTACGACGCCTCCGGAGCACGTGCCAGGGACGCGACGGGCCAGATCAGGCAGGGCGCGCTCGAAGCCAGCGGTGTATCGCCGGTTGAAGAGATGGCCGCAATGCTCATGGCCGCGCGCGGATACGAGGCAAACATGCAGATGATAACGATGCAGGACCAGACGCTGGCCAGCCTGATGACGGTTGGCCGCGTAAACATCTGAGGAGGGGGTTATGGGACTCACGGCGCTTTTTTCGGCCGCTACCGGCATGAAGGCACAGGACACCAATATCGATGTCATTGCCAATAACATCGCCAATGTGAATACCACAGCCTTCAAGCGCGTGCGCGCCAACTTTCAGGACCTTCTCTACCAGCGCCTCTCGCCGGCCGGCTCGGTCGACTCGTCAAGCAACCAGGTTCCCTCCGAGACGGTGGTGGGGCTGGGCGTTCAGCTGGTAAACACCCAAAGAGAGTTTACCCAGGGGCGCCTCGAGATGACAGGGCGCGAGCTTGACATAGCCATAGAGGGCAAGGGCTTCTTTCAGGTCTTGCTGCCGGAGGACGTCGGTCGCGGAGGTCTCGGCTACACGCGCGACGGAAACTTCTACATCGACGCGGACGGGCAGCTCGTCACTGCACAGGGCTACCGGGTGGTGCCGAACATAAACTTTCCTGACAATTTCACCTCCATCGCCATCTCAAAGGACGGCACCATATCCGTTCAAAGGCCCGGAGACACCGCCATGGACACCCTCGGCCAGCTCAACCTGGCATCATTCATAAACCAGGAGGGCCTCGAGTCCATCGGCAGCAACCTGTACATCGAGACTGACGCATCGGGCGGGCCGCTGACCGCCATACCCGGGGCGGACGGGCTGGGGCTGCTGAACCAGGGGCACCTGGAAAACTCCAACGTAGACCTCGTCGAAGAGCTCGTCGCGATGATAAGAGCGCAGCGGGCATTTGAGTTTAACTCCGAGAGCATCAAGACCGCAGACGAGATGCTGCGGGTCCTCGGCACACTGAGGAGGTAGCGAGGTGCAGCGGGCATTGACGACAGCGTGTGCGATACTGGTCATGGCGGCGGCGGCGCCGGCGGCGCTCATTCGACTTAAGGAAACAGCCGTAGTCGACACTCCGCAGGTCAGGCTGAGCGAGATAGCCGTGATAGAGGGGACCGGCCCTGTAGAGCGCGCGCGCCTCGGCGCGGTGGTGGTGGCCTACGTGCACCGGGACGCTGCCTCCACTGAGGTCCGCAGCGATGAGGTGCAGGAGATGCTCGCGGCAGTCGGCTTCAATCTCACAAGGATCACCATGGCGGGCTCGGTGGCGACGAAAGTGGAGCTTGCAAGCGCCGGGTCGCATCGGACGGTCTCCAGGGCCGCCGAGAGATATCTCTCAGCCGCGGCACCGGGCGCTCGCTTTGCCGTGACGGCCCTCAGGCTCGACTTTGAGCCGCCGGACGGCTTTGTACCGGTGGTGACCGCGGTAAGACCAGCCGCGGCGCCCGGGCCGGTGCGCTTTGATGTGGCCGATGCGGCCGACCCGTCGGTCAAGGTCGGCCATGCACTCGCCAACCTCGAAAAGTCACTGCCTGCCGTGACCGCACGCCGCTCGATAGCAGGCGGTGCGCGCATCTCTGCAGGTGATGTCGAGATCGTATACATGCCTGCGGGCCGGGCCTCGCTTGCCTTTAGAGACGCAAGCAGGGTCGTAGGCAGGCGCACGGTGGCATCGCTCTCACAGGGAGAGCCTCTGACGCCGGCGCACCTCGAGGGGGAGCCGGCAGTCCGCAGGGGGGACGAAGTGGTACTGGCCGTCGAGCATAAGGGCCTGACAGTGAGGCTGAGCGCCAGGGCCCAGGAGGACGGGATGATCGGCGAGGTGGTCAGGCTCAGGGCCGCTCGCGGCCGCGGCGAGTACCTTGCAACCGTCACGGGGCCGGGCCGTGCAAGGCCCATAGCAGGAGGTGGAGTATGATAAGGCATGTGGCGGCAGCCGTTCTGGCGGCACTGGCCGCCCCGGCCGCCCAGGCACAGGTGAGCCTGTGGGGCGGCACGGCATCTGGAGCGCCGGGCGAAAGCGTCAGCCTCACCCGGCGGGTAAAGGCGCGCGACTTTAATGTGCATGACATCATCCACATAGTGGTGGTGGTAGCCGCAGAGGCCACGACCGAGGAGGAGACCGGGCTTGAGAGGAGATCCGCGCCCAACACCCTGACAATCGACGAATATATCAGGCTGCAAAGCAGCGGCTCTCTAATCCCCCACCTCGAGAGCCGCCAGACTGACCTAGGCCTTGATATGTCGGCCCAGAAGGCCTTTGAGGGAGATGGCAGGGCGGAGCGCTCCGACACTCTGCGCACGCGCCTGGCCGCTGAGATCGTTGAGATAAAGCCCAACGGCAACCTTGTCGTCGAGGCCAGGAGCCGCGTCGCCAAGAGCCGCGAGAAAACGCTTATAACGCTCTCGGGCACAGTGCGGCCGCAGGACGTGGCCCCGGACAACAGCGTTTTCTCATACAACATCGCCAACGTCGACATCAACTACGAGACCAGCGGCCCGATAAGCGGCGCAAATGAGCGCGGCTGGCTTCTCAGGCTGCTGGACAAGGTGTGGCCGTTCTGAGGGGTGAGTAAATGAGTCTTCTGAGAATGACGTTTCTGAGGTGGGCCACTGCTGCAGCGGCGGCACTGATATTTGCAGGCCTCGCGTCGGCCGTGCGCATAAAGGACATAGCCGAGGTCCACGGGCCGATGGAAAATCCACTGGTGGGAACAGGCCTGGTCGTGGGGCTCAACGGCACAGGCGACGACGCGCGGTTTGCCACTTCCATAAAGCTTCTTTCAAACATGCTCAGCCAGCTTGGCGCCGAGTCGCTTCCCACGGAGGTCTTCGCTTCGAGAAATGTCGCAGTGGTGAGCGTCTCGGCCACACTGCCGAAATTCAACAGGATCGGCGACCGCCTGAGTGTGCAGGTGGCCACAGTCGGAAACGCCCGCAGCCTCGAGGGGGGTACCCTCGTACTCTGTCCGCTCATGGCACCCGGCCCCGACGGCGAGCTAAAGATGTACGCGCTGGCCAGCGGCCAGCTCAAGGTGGAGCCCGACAGCCCGGCCAGCGCTGTCATAGAGGGCGGCGCGATCATACAGAAGTCAGTGCCCGCGATGCTCACCCCCGGCGGCAAGCTTACGTTCAAGCTGCTGGACACATATGCTGACTTCTCGGTGGCCAACAGCGTCGTAAAGGTCATACACCAGGACCTCAATATCGACACGCTCCGCGGCGATGAGCCGGTGGCCTTCGCAGTAGACGCCAAGACAATCGAAATCAGCCTCACTCCTGAGCAGCAAGCGGATCCGGTGCGGCTTATATCTCAGCTGGAATGGCTCAGCGTGCCGGGTCTCAGTCGCGAGCTCGAGGCGCGTGTGGTCATAGATGTGCGTCACGGGTTGTTTTACGCCATAAACGGCAACGTTGAGATATCTCCGGTCGTCGTGGGCTATGGCGACGTCCAGGTCGAAGTGCGCGCCGAGCGGCCCGAAGACGCCCCCACTCTTGACGACCTTGTAGCGGCGCTGCGTGCGGTTGAGGCGACGCCGCAGGACGTGATCGGTCTCTTGCGCGCCATGGAGGCTTCGGGTGCGCTCCATGCCAAGGTGATACGCAGATGACGGTGGCGGCATATAACGCAAGCACAGGCGCCGGGTATCCTGCGCGAACCGACATCGCAGGCCCTGCGGCCTCTACCCGCGACACCAAAGCGGCCGCAAGGGAGTTTGCGGGGCTCTTCTACTCGATGGTCTTCAAGCAGATGCAGAAGACCGTTCCCGAGGGCCGCTTCAGCGGCGGCAGGGGTGAAGATATGTTTCGCGGGATGTGGGTAAACGAGATGGGCCGCAGCCTGGCGTGGCGGCGTGACGACGCCCTCGTGAAGTCGATAATGGACGCGATGAATCAAAAACGCTCCGGCCGCAGCGCCAGAGAGCAGGGAGGCTTGTAATGAACTCATTAGATGACCGCGCCGGATGCCTGGCCGAGTGCCTGGAGACGCTCAACCACTCACTCATGGAGCTGACGGCTGTCTTTCGGGTGAAACGAAAGGTGCTTGCCGCCGGAGACATGGAGGGGCTGCTTGAGCTTCTCGAGCGGGAGGAAAAGGTGGTTGAGGCGATCTTCGACACCGAGTCGCGCCGCGAGATGCTCTCCCAGGAGCTCGCCGAGGCCACCGGCGCCGCAAGCGAGCGGCTCGCGCAGATTGCAGAGAGCCTCACCCCGGGCGCGCGCGACACGCTTTTCGACTGCGGTGTGCGGCTCAAGACCACCGTCGAAGCGCTACTCCGCGAGGCGCGCATCGTAGCAATGATCTGCCATGCGGCCGTCGAACACTATGAGAAACTCATTCACATAATAACCGGTACCGGCCTGGATTGCAGCCTTTACTCCGGCGACGGGCAGAGAAAGACCCCCTCAGCCGGACGCAGCATAATCGACCAGGCCGTATAGGAGCGCACGGGACATGGGGCTTATAAATACAAGCCTGCAGATCGGCAGATCGGCAATACAGGCCCACTCGCTCGCTCTTGACGTGACGGGTAACAATATCGCCAACTCCGCCACCGAGGGCTACGCGCGCCAGGCAGTCGACCTGCGAAGCGCCCCGGGCGTCAAGACCGCCGAAGGGCCATACCTTGGTCTTGGCGTCAACGCCGCGGCCATCCGCCGGATGAGTGACATATATCTCGAGCAGCGCCTGCGCGATGCGCTGAGCGGCCTGGAGGCCGCAAAGGTGCGCGATGAGGTCTATCAGCGCCTCGAGGGTGTATTTAACGAACTGACAGACAGCGATCTCTCAAGCGCGATCAACAAC
>SLPQ01000035.1 GCA_007131925.1 Candidatus Brocadiia bacterium
CAAAACACAGTCCGCGCTTAAAGAAAAACACCTGCACAGACTGCATTCACAGATTGAGTCCTATAATTTCTGTAAATTGACAAAGGCAAAGGCGAGCCTGGCATCTCCGGGGTTGACAAAGACCCTTGGAAAGGAGGTGCAGTATGGCTCGCCGGGAGAAGGATACGGGATTGCTGAGTATTTGGCAAGAGGGAAGTTCGCAAGGGGAGGATGGGTTGCGGTTTCTGGTGGAGCGGGTAGTCCAGAGGGTTCTGGAGGAGGAGATGACGGCGTTTCTTGGGGCCGAGGCGTATCAGCGCAGCGAAGATCGGCGAGGCTACCGCAACGGCCACAAGCCGCGGGTCTTGAAGACGCGCGTAGGGGCCCTCGATCTTCAGGTGCCGCAGGACCGCGACGGGCGGTTCCGGACGGAGGTTTTCCAGCGGTATCAGAGGAGCGAGAAGGCGCTGATGCTGGCGGTGGCCGAGATGTACGTCTCGGGGGTATCGACACGCAAGGTCAAGAAGATCACCGAGGTTCTCTGCGGGCTGGAGATTTCCAGAAGCCAGGTCTAGCAGCTGGCAAAGGGGCTGGATGAAGAGATAGGTGCCTGGCGCAGCCGCCGGCTGGACAAACAGTACCTCTACCTGGTTTTGGACGCGCACTTTGAGAAGGTGCGCAAGGGCCCGCGGGTAGTGTCTGAGGGCGTGTTGAAGGTGGTGGGAGTGGCCGAGGACGGCTTGCGGGAGACGCTTGGGGTATGGGCGGCAGACACCGAGAGCGAGGCGACGTGGTCGGAGGTGTTCAAGGACCTGATCGGCCGTGGTCTGGAAGGAGTGCGCTACATGGTCTCGGACGACCACAAGGGTCTTGTGGCTGCGATAGGGAGGCGTTTCCAGGGGGTGGGGAGGACGTGGCAGGACTGCTGTAGTCAGACGCAAACACAAGGCGGAGGACAGGGTGAGGGTGCTGGAGCTGCTCGGCAGGCGGCTGGTAATCGGCGAGCAAAGTGGGCCCACCTCGGCGCGCAATCTGGACCCACCTTGGGTTATAGTATACGCCGCCTTATGGGGCGGCGTAAAGGGATCAGTTCGTTTTTTCCGCCTGGCCGGCCTTGGCTTGAGCGGTTCCTCTGGCCTTCTTGCCTGTCTTGAGAGACTCCCGGAAGCGGTAGCTCTCGCCGTTCATCTCGAAGATGTGGCAGCGGTGCGTCAGCCGGTCCAAGAGGGCCGCCGTCATCCGCTCTCCCTGGAAGACCTGCTTCCAATCCCCGAAGGCGAGGTTGCTGGTGATCAGCAGGCTGGCCCGTTCATAGCGGTCGGCGAACACCTGGAAGAGCAGTTCCGCCCCGGCCCGGCTGAAGGACAGATACCCCAACTCGTCCACGATCAGCAGGTCAGCCCTGTCCAGTTGGCTCAGCAGCCGATCCAGGCAATAGCTCTTCTGCGCCTCCTCCAACCGGGTCACAAGCCCCGCCGCGGTAAAAAACCTCACCCGCCGCCCCTGCCGGCAGGCGGCCAGGCCCAACGCGGTAGCCAGGTGGGTCTTGCCGGTCCCGGCGTTGCCGATAAGGCAGCAGTTGAAGTGCTGGTCGATCCATTCCCTCCGGGCCAGTTCCAGGACCTTAAGCTTTGGCAGGCCCGGCAGCAGGCTGAAGTCGTAGGTGTCGAGGTCCTTTACGACCGGGAAGCCGGCCTGCTTGATACGCGCCGACAGGGCGTTGGCCGAACGGGCCGCTACCTCCAACTCCGTCAGCCGCAGCAGGTACTGCTCGTAGTCCTCATTGGCCTCTGAGGCCTCCCTGGCCAGCTTTGCGAACTGGGCTCCCATGGTGGGCAGGCGCAGGTGCTTGAGGTTTGCCTTCAGAAGCATCGTCTGTGGTTCAGGCATGGACGGGGTCTCCTATGGAAAGAAGTTGATTAAACCGGCTCAGGTCCGCACGAGGGACCTCTATCTGCCGTATCAGGGGATCGGCGGGCGCGTCGGCCCCGGCGGCTTCCTGACGCTGCGCCAGACGATCTGCCTGGCCGCGGATCACCTCTGCATCCAGCAGTCCACGGCTGCTACAGTACTCGATTGCCTCCTTGAGGCGTCCCTGCGGATGCTCGGCAAGCAGTTGGAGTACTCTGATGTATTGCCGGCTACCGGCGTGCGGACCATGGCGTTCTTCAAGGCCTGCCCGAAGATCTGTGAACACGGCGGGCAATTGCCAGTTGCGGTAGACGCCGCTGTGTAAGAGCGCACCGGGCCTGCGGCCAAGCGTTACCAGATAGTGCATGGGGTCCAGCACCTGTCGGCCATGGCCGTAGCAGCGCCGGTGGCTGGCTGCGACCTGATGGCCATGCACAATCTCGATGCGATCCACGTAAGCCTTGAGGGTAACCGTATGGAAGGCCCATCTTCTTGGAACGCTGTAGCGATTGGAATCGAAGGCGACGGTCTGGAACTTGTCAACCTTCCTGGGCTCGCGTACACAGGGGTCAAAGGCGTGGACGGGAAGCGGCAGGGCGGCCGCCTTATCCATCGCGAAGCGCTCTCCAACCGTGTGAGTCTGACCGGCGCAGGTTCTCTCCATATCGGCCAGGCAGCAGCGGCGCAGGTGGGCGTTTAGTTCATCGTGGTCCCGGACCCTGGGCACGGGCGTGCACCATCGGCGCTGGAGGTCGTATACCCTGTGCTCGACGGCAGGCTTCTCCGTGGCGGCCCTGGGCATGCAGAAGAGCGGCTCGAAGCCATAATGGCTGGCAAGAGCCGCGTAGCGGACGTTGATCTGGCGCTGGCGGCCCCGCAGGATGCCCGTTGCCACGGTACGGGGATTGTCCCACCATCCTTCCATGGCCACGCAGCCGAAGAACTCAAATGCCGCTACCATCCCCGCCAGCACCGCCTCTATCCGCTCTGTCGGCAGGCTGATGGCGAAGGCGTGGTTGGAGAAACTCCAGGTGGGAATCATCACCGGCACCAGCCTGCGGCCGTCGGTAAAGTCGGCGTGGATGTGCCCGAAGTCCATCTCCAGCCGCTGGCCCGGGTCGTGAGACAGAGGGATAAACGTCACTCTATGCCGCTGCCGGTGACGCGATATGTATCGGCGGACCTGATCATAGCCGCCGGAGTAGCCGTGCTCGGCCCGCAGCCGCCGGAAGACCTGCATTGCCGTGTGCCGCTGCTTAGGCGGGGCAAGCTCGTCCTCGGCCAGGATCGTCTCGATTGACGCCTTGACGGCCCCAGCGTCGGCCCGGGAGCTTCCTACGGGTGTAGCCCTGAAGCTCCGGACTGGCCAGGGCATCCCTGACCTTGCGCCGGGACCGATGGAACTGCCTGGCGATGGCCCGAATCCCCATCCCGTCGCGATACGCCCGCCTGATGATTGCGTAATCTATAATGGTCGGGGAAATTCGGACAGGGGGATAAGCTCGATTTGCCGATGAGAGCGAAGGGCTTTCAGGAGGCGAATCGTATGCGCAAGAGCTACACGGCGGACTTTAAGGCGAAGGTGGCGTTGGAAGCTATCCGGGGCCTGCAGCCTGCCAGGGAAATCGTCTTGAATTGGTGGGCCAATCGTGTTCTCCTTAACGGAAACTCCCAAGTGACCGGAAAGGAGACAGTCATGACCCACCGCAGAGATTCTAACGCCGTCGAGGCCGCAATGGAACTACTTTCTCAGGCAGGATTCGAAGGCTTCGCCGACGCCTTCAGGATGCTTTTAAACCAGGCCATGAAGGCCGAACGCTCAAAGGCGCTCGGCGCCGACCTCCACGAACGCACCGAAGACCGAAAAGGCTATGCCAACGGCTACAAGCCGAAAACTCTTGCCACCCGCATGGGGAAGATCACCCTGGCCGTCCCGCAGGTCCGCGACGGCGTCGACTTCTACCCATCGGCGCTGGAGAAAGGCCTCAGGAGCGAACGCGCGCTCAAGCTGGCCGTAGCCGAGATGTACGTCCAGGGCGTCTCCACCAGAAAGGTCTCTTCGGTCATGCGCGAGCTCTGCGGCTTTGACGTCTCAAGCGCACAGGTCAGCCGCGCCGCGGCCCTTCTGGACGAGGAGCTCTCCGCATGGCGCACAAGGCCTCTCGGCGAGGTCCCATACCTGGCGCTTGACGCGAGATACGAAAATGTCCGCCATGCGGGGGCGGTGCTTCGTTGCGCGGTCCTTGTGGCGATCGGCGTAAGGGAAGACGGGAGGCGCTCTGTGCTGGGGGTGAGCGTCTCTTTGAGCGAGGCGGAGGTCCACTGGAGAAACTTTCTGGCCGGGCTCCAGGAGCGCGGCCTCCACGGGGTGCGCTACATCGTATCCGACGCTCACAAGGGGCTCAAGGGTGCGTTGGAGGCGAGGTTTGCCGGGGTCGCCTGGAACCGCTGCCAGTTCCACATATCGCAGGACGCCTTCGCCTACGTGCCCCGCGTCGATATGCGAAAGGAGGTCGCCGCAGACATCAGGGACGTCTTCAATGCCCCTGCAAGACCCCAGGCCGACGCAAGGCTCACCGCCGCAGTGGAGAAATACCGCCGCAAAGCGCCCAGGCTCTCTGAGTGGCTGGAGGAAAACGTCCCTGAGGGGCTCACGGTTTTTATCCTGCCGCTGGAGCATCGAAGACGGATGAGGACCACAAACGGCCTGGAAAACCTCAACCGGCAGATAAAAAGACGCACACGCACCGCCGGGCTCTTTCCGAACGAGGAGTCCCTGCTGAGACTGGTAACCGCCGTCGTCATGGAGATAAGTGACGACTGGGAAAGCTCAAAAGTCTATCTGACAATCAATAACTGAAAAACGAAAGCGGAGAACACCTTGCCCCGCTATACAAGAGTCGAGAATTTACAGAAAGAATGTTGCATTGCCATTTTTACATGTCGCCCGTCTTTTGTCATGTGGCTCACCTTATCCTCAAGAGCCTACGATAGCGCAGCGTATGGCTCGCGCCGGCGACTGGAACAAGCATTCAGCAGTCAGTACTTTCTTGGCAACATATCGAGTTATTTGAGCCTGGATTTTCTGGCTCCAGATATCCAGGAGGAGATACTCTTCCTCGAACCGGTCAAAAAGGCACAGCATGTGCTGATCTTCACTCAGCCAGCATGTTGGCCAGTCGCGGCGGCATCATCCCTATGCACGCGCATCAATACCTCAGCGAAGGTCCAGCAGCGGTAAGCCCGACCATCGTACTGCCCGAAAAGGTGCCGGCGCTTATGGAAATCTCCGCAGTATCGCCCATGCCACTCAGGTCCAGGTTACTACCAACGATCCTGAACCTGCCGTTATTGAGATTCACTATAACCGAACGCAGCGGAGAATCTGGACCGCCGCCATACCTGTACAGTGTACCGACCTGGTTCCCCCAGAAGGACCCCGGCGGCAGTTGCCAGACATGCTCTCCCACTCGTATCTCGACCGTCTCGCTTACAAGATCGAGATTCGCCGCGGAGAAAAGCCACACCAGACGAGCAAACAATCGGATAGGAGTCATCAGCCGGAATCGAACGCGGCGGTTAAAGGCGGACTCCATCGCCTCACAGCATTATCTACACCGGTCGCCGCTGGTCAAGAGTTTCGAAATCACTTGTGCTCCCAGCGTCCTAATCGCGGCGGGTTCGATAGATGGCAATCCTGTTAACCAACCGGTTCAGGCCACGCCTCTGAGAGGTTGAGAGCGGAGCGGTTATAGGTCACCAACCTGCAGGGCGTCGGCGACACTTGGCAGGGATACAGCCTATATCTGCGGTTCAGGGCCTCCACGGCGGACATCGATGCGCTGATCGCCCCATATCGGGCAGGCACGCCGGGATTCATCGGGAGCCGGGCTTTTCTCCGGACGATTCCCGCGGAGTGTCTGCCACATCTTTCTGCAGTTTCAAATCCTTCGCCCTTCTTCCGCTGAAGGCGGGCACACCCAGAGGCGAGCCCGGCAGCCCATAGCTCTCGCGTATGGTGCCGTCCTTCCACACGTAGACGCCCCTGATCTTTGAAAGCGTTACGCAGCACGACATGCCCGTCTCCGCCGAGACCTGCTTCGCTATTTCAACGGCCTCTTCTGGCGAACAATCCTCCGGCAGCTTCACGGCTGTGTAAACCGCCGGCATGACCCTTGCTACAACCGACGGCTTCACAGGCCTGTCGAGCTCCTCGAAATCCGTGCACAGGGCGAGGTCCATCTCCTCTTCGGAGATGCCCATCACTGCCGCGAAGCGCTCCATCACCTGCCGATTCGGGAAGTACGTTTTCGGGTCCTCGAGCCGGCGCAGGCGGTTCATGCCTTTGGTGATGTTGACATAACCCGCCCTCTCTGCAATCTCCCGGCGAGAAAGTTCGATCTCCGCGCACCGTCTGCGAAACAGTTCTGATATGCTGGACATGATACAGCCTCCTGAAAATGTGCATCTGCGGAGGACGGCTCCGCGCCGGAACCGCCATGCGCGAGTCGTTGCACCGGCCGCGAAAGATATCTTTCGGCCCACGCGGCTTTCCCTCATTGTACCGGCGGGTCTGACATTCCTGCTCACGGGGGCAGGAGGCGGGAGAACGCCCCCACCACCGTGACCGCAAGCGGAAAGGTGCAGCACGTGAAGTATGAAGGCCTTTGGAACATCGGGGCAAGCGGACGGCGTTCAAGTGGCGGTGTAAACGAAGCAGCAAGCCGGACACGCAGAAATAAAAATGGCCTCCCACTGGTCAGTTTGTCGTACGCCGG
>SLPQ01000155.1 GCA_007131925.1 Candidatus Brocadiia bacterium
GGACTCGATGGTCAGCCTGCCATCTCTGAGGGCGGTCACCTCGCCGGATATCCTGTCGCCGTTGGCCAGCGTGACAGCATCGCCAGGACAGGCCTGCGCTGTGACCATAAGGGCTGCTGCAAGAACCAGGGCCATTTTGAAGCCGCGTGCCATCGTCAATATCCTTTCTTCGTGACATCAATGTCCCGATGTGCGCTGTACGTTATGCCTGCTACGGGGGTATTATCGACCGTGGCGGCCCCATTCTTAAGACATGGTACTGCGGCATGCAAGTCTTGGGCGCTGCGCGATGGTCTCACGTGAAAGCGCACCGCCGCCATGGCCAAAGCCAGCGGCACTCTATCTTACATTCCGGTGAAAACAATGCACGAAAATTGCCGCGTGAGGAGCTGTCGAGAGCATTGCGGTTGAATTTGCCCGGCCGACCTGCAGAATGTTGGGTCAGACTGGCGAGTCAGGGCGGTCTCTCAGGCATCAACTCCAGGTCTGTTCGCGAAGAAAGGATGGTCTTCTATGTCCGAACGCATGGATCCTCCCGTCAATGGTCCCTACGTACCGTTTCACAATTACGACAGTTATGACTGGGGGCCCATCCCCGCTGCGCGCGACCGGCTCAACCAGGGGCCCTTCAGTGTTTTCCAGGACGAGGGCTGGCACACGCTGATGGTGACCTCTCCGGCGAGCGGAGCCGTGCCGAATTTCGGCATGGGCCTGATGGGATATGCCCATGAGGAGCAGGGGCCGCCTCCTGTAGAGGGCGAGACGATGGAGCAGTCCGTGGAGAAGCTCGCAAGACTGCCCTTCGTGGACAAGCTGTACATACGCTGCGACTGGCGAAATGTGCAGTCAGCGCCGGGCCGGCTCGACCTCGACCCTGTCTTTGACCTGTCGCTTTCACTGTCGAAGGAGCTCGGCCTCGGTGTGGGCATTCGCGTCCAGATGTCAAATACAGCCGTTTTCCCCGAGCTTGCCGTTCCGGATTTTCTCCAGGACAAGATCCCATTTGTCGAAATCGGGCCTGCGCCCTACCAGGACCCTCCGCAACCGTGGCGCGAGCCTGACTACACCAGTCCTGTCTTTCAAAAGGCCTTTGCCGAGTTGAATGACCTGCTCGCAGCGCAGTTTGACGACGAGGCGCTCGTCGAATGGATAGATCTTTTCCAGTACGGATACTGGGGTGAGGGGCACACCGGGAGGACGCCAGCTACCCGTATAGCTGACTTCGCGACGCTGCAGGAGACTTTTCTGTCGATGACGCGCCTGCAGCTGGATACCTGGAAAAGCACCCCCCTTGCGGTAAACACACAGCCCGACATATCGCGCGCCGGCAACGACGCTGTCATCGACATGGCCATCCGAGGTGGCTCATGGCTGCGCACAGACAGCATCATCTCGATCGAGGAGAGCCAGCAGATCGAGATGCACTCAAACCGCCCGCCCTTTCTTGCCTCCATCGTCGAGGACGGTGGCCAGCGCCGCTACGTGATGGAGGAGCTTGAGCGGACGATCGAAGATGGCATGACGGTGCGGGAGTATGCCGCGCTGCATGCGCTCGATGTGGGCGCCAACTACTGGTCGCTCTGGCAGATGGCAGACAACCTCGCCGCCTTTGACAGGCGGTGGCCGGGCTGCTTTGCTACGATGAGGGAGAAAATCGGCTATCGCGTGCGCCCTGCGTGGATTCATCGGCGCAAGCGCTACGGGCGCATAGAGCTCATCGTCATATTGAAAAACGACGGCGTGGCGGGCGTGCCCGGCACGCTCAAGATATGGCTGGAAAGCCCCGACGGCAATGTCCGCCTCGGTGGAAGCCTCGATCCCGGTCATCCGCTGCCCGGCAAGCTGCGCCATGCGTCGATACTGCTGCCGGAGGGCATGGACTACGAGGGGCTCTCGATCCGCGCGGAGGTCGAGACGAAGGGCGTGGTGCGACCGGTCAGGTGGGCCTGCCGAGAGGCCGTAGATGCCGAGGGGGCCCTGCCGCTGGCACCGCAGAAGTTCACGCGGATGAACTGGCGCAAGGACCAGTAGCCCAAGAGCGGTTATGCGCGTGGTCTCGAGGCTCGGCGCCGGGCGATGCGGGCCTCCCTGGCGCTGAAGCGCCGCTGGGGGAGCTTCGTCCGTCTCTGGATATGTCGAGACGTGGCCTGCAGTCCGCCCGGCGTTGGGGGCCGAGTGTGAGTCTCAGGATTTCTTCGGCGGGCGTGCGGAGTCGAGGGCCTTGTTTGCGGCGCGGTCGGCGTCGGCATTTTCGCTTCTGGGCACGTGGTCGATTGCAAACCTTTCGAAAGCGCCCGCCAGCCGCCGGGCGCGCAGAAAGAGCGGCCGGAGATTTTCGTTTTTCATGCGGTATTCGCCGCGCATCTGCCTGACAAGAAGCTGTGAGTCAGAGAGCACACGCACCGCATCTGCGCCGAGAAGCATGGCATCCTCAAGAGCGAAAAGCAGGGCGAAGTATTCGGCCCGATTGTTGGTGTCTATTCCAAGGCGCAGCCCTTCTTCTATTATGACCTGACCGTCACGTGCATCGCGGATCACCCACGCGGCGGCGGACGGGCCGGGATTGCCCCGGCTCGCACCGTCGATGTTGATCACAAAGGCTCTTCTTTCGCCGTCAAAAAGTCCCCCCTGTGGCACCTACTGCTCCTCTTTTGAGTCTTCGTCCAGGAATAATATCCTTCCGCAGGACTTGCACGTTACGACCTCGCTGCCAATGAGCAGGAGGTTGACCATCTGGTGGGTGAGGGACATGTTGCAGCCTCCGCAGCTGTAGCGCCCCTCGGAGCGGCCGGTGCCCGGCAGGTAGTTGGCGGGGACCACGGCGTTTCCCGAGCGTGATTCAAATAGCCGCTCATAATGTCTCAGCATGTCGGCGGGCAGCTCAGAAGCAATGGCGCGTCGTTCTTCGCGAAGGGTACTTTCCTGTCCGGAGATTTCCTCAAGGGACGCGCGTACCTCCTGCTTGACCTTCTCAAGCTCGCCGGTGGCCTCCTCAAGCGCCCTGGCGGCCTCCTCTTCCCGCTCGGAGAAGTTGTCGATCTGGATCATTTTCTCAAGAAGCTGCTCCTCTATCCTGGCTTTTTCCACCTCCTCCATGCTGATCTCGCGCAAGAGGGCCTGGTACTGCTTGTTGCTCGAGGCGGAGAGCATCTGGGACTTGTGCTTTTGTATCTGTTCTTCGCGCGTTTTGATCTCCAGCTCGATGCGAGCGATATTGCGCTGCAGGTCGCCATGGTCCTTGTCCATCTGCGCCAGGGCCTCTTGTGCCTCGCTGGCTTTGGCGGTGGCCTCGGCCAGCCGCCGAGGCTCCCATGCCTTCATGCGCTCTATGTGAGCTACCTTGCGGTCGACTTCCTGTAGCCGCCTGAGCGTATCTATTACAACTTTCGTCTCTACCACTTGCTTCTCCCAGCACGCCTGAAAAGAACTTCAAAAAGAAAAAGGGCCGGGTCGAAACCCGGCCCCAACTGCTGCCGTCTGCACCGGCGCCACATAAAGCGCCGGTGCACCGTCTTTGCGCCGTAATGCGAAAAAGAATAGTCCAACAACCGCTCCGTCCCTCTCCTGACTACTTCTGCACGTACTCCTGGAACCCCTCGAGCTTGCGCGAGCGTATCGGGTGCTGAAGCTTGCGTATGGCCTTGGCCTCGATCTGTCGCACGCGCTCACGAGTGACCTTGAATATCCGGCCTACCTCCTCGAGGGTGTAGGTATATCCGTCGCCTATACCGTAACGCAACTTTATAATCTCTCGCTCCCTGTACGTCAAGCTGTCAAGCACGTCCTCGATCTTTTCCTTGAGCATTTCGTGTGTCGCAGCGGCGATGGGGGACTCGGCCTTCTGATCCTCGATAAAGTCGCCGAACATCGAGTCCTCGCTCTCGCCTACAGGCCTGTCGATCGATATGGGCTGCCTGGCCATCTTCAATACCCGTCTCGTCTCCGGAACCGACAGCTGCGCCTCCTCGGCGATCTCCTCTATGGACGGCTCTCGGCCTACCTCCTGGGTGATGCGACGGGTGACGTTGCGTATCTTCGACATAGTCTCGATCATGTGCACCGGGATGCGGATGGTGCGTGCCTGGTCGGCGATCGCCCGGGTTATGGCCTGGCGTATCCACCATGTGGCATAGGTCGAAAACTTGTACCCGCGCCTGTACTCGTATTTGTCGACGGCGCGCATGAGGCCGGTATTGCCCTCCTGGATGAGATCGAGGAAGTTCAGCCCCCTGTTGCGGTATTTCTTGGCGATGGAGACGACGAGTCTTAAGTTTCCGGCGGAGAGGTCTCTCTTGGCCCTCTCGTAGTGCCTGTATGCCCGCTCGACCATTTCGATGCGCCGCTGCAGGCCGATGGGCGTCTCGCAGACCTTCGTCTGGAGCTCTTCGAGGTGCTGCTTGAGCATGCGGACCATCTCCGCCTGGCCCTTTTCAGCCTTGAGCATGGTTATCTCTCCGGCCAGCTCGTGCATCCGCTGGTGGATGCTTCTGAGCTCGTCGGCCAGCGGCTGCAGGCGCTGGGTCTTCAAAGAGAGCTCCTCCACGAGCGAGACGGCCCTGTTTCGCCCCTGGTTTATCCTTGTGCGCAGCTCTTTTTTCGCCTGCTTGGAGCGGGCCGACATTGCTTCGACAAAGTGCCGGCGCGAGCGGGCTATGATCATGGTGACCGTGTCGATATTGGCCGGCAGGCGGTTTATTATCTCCTCCTTGGAAAGATCAAGCGCGTCCGACATCCGCATCGTGCGGTCGAAGGGGAGGTCGCCCTTGCGGACCTCGTCGAGTATCTCGAGGACCTTGTCGAGGACGTACTCGCTTTCGAGTATCTTCTTGCGAAAGTGCTTGCGCGTGGTCTCGATGCGCTTGGCCAGGGTGATCTCCTGCTCCCTGGTCAAGAGGGGTATCTCCCCCATCTGCTGCAGGTACATGCGGATGGGATCATCTATGTTCTTGTCACCGATGCCCAGAATGCCGCGCGGAGAAATCTGCTCTTCCTCGTCTTCGTCCTGGTCGGCCTTGCCCTGCTTGCGCAGTATCTCCTCCTCCTGCTCCTGGATATCGACATCGTCCATGATGTCGATGCCCATGTCGTCGACCTTGGAGAGGATTTCGTCGATCTTCTCCGGGCTGACATGCTCATCGGGCAGGAGCTCATTCACCTCGTCATAGGTGATATAGCCGCGCTTTTTGCCCTTGTCTATCAGCTTGGTCACTTCTCTGTCAACCAGTTCGTCGCTCATCAGGCTAACGCCTCCACACGTTCGGTTGTCTTACAACCCCTTCTGAAACTGCCTCAAGAGTTCGTTTTCCGCCTCCCTGTCTCCCTGCCGTGACTGCTCAAGCAGCCGCTCCCGCAGCTCGCTGAGCTCACGGCGCTGCCGTCGCTTGCGGATCCTGGCGGTGCAGTCGGCCAGCCTCCTTTCGTGGCCGCCCACTTCCGCGCCGCTCTCGGCAAGTGAAACCACCAGCGACCCCAATCCGGCCTCAGCCAGGGCGCCCGCTATCGAAGAGGTTCTCACGTCGCCCGTACCTACGGCACACCGGTAAACCTCCTCCAGCACCGCTGCCAGGTCGCGGCTGGTCAGGTCCTCCGGGCCGATAGCAGCCGCGGCCTTTTCCACCAGGTCAGGCCTGGCCAGGAGCGTCTCCAGAAGCCACTTCTCTTCCGGCGGATGCTCCGCCGCGACAGACCGGCCCTCATGCGGCTCGGACGGCCCGCGTGATTTCAACTTTCTAAGCCTGTCGCGCAGCGAGCGTTCGCTGGCGCCCAGGCGCTCGGCCAGTGCCCTTAAGACCTCGTTGCGCGCCATGTACAGATCCTGGCGCGCGCCGGGAGGCACTCTGGCCACTGCCGAGAGTATCTCGTCAAGCGCGCGGCTCGCGCCGGCCACGGTTGCGAGGTCGTGTCGTCTCGATGCCAGCGCGACCTTGAACTCGAAAATCTCCTGCGCGTTCTCTCTCAGTCTCAGAAATCCCTCAGTGCCCGATTTGAGCAGGTAATCACACGGGTCAAATCCCTCCGGCAAGGAGAGGATGTGCGCATCCACCTCTTCTTCGAGGAATATGTCAAGGCCGCGGTCGCTGGCCTTTTCGCCGGCAAAGTCCGCGTCGTACACCAGGTACACCTTCTCGGCGTACCGACGCAGCAGCCGGGCGTGCCCGGCCGAGAGCGCCGTGCCGAGTGTTGCAACCGCATTCTCCACGCCCTTCTGGAAGGCCGCGAGAACATCCGTATAACCTTCCATCACGAAGATCTCGCGGGATTGGAGAGCTGCCTGCTTCGCCAGGTGCACCCCGTAGAGGCTTATACCCTTGTTGAAGAGCGGCGTTTCCGGAGAATTGAGATATTTCGGACCGTCATCGCCGAGAGCACGCCCGCCGAAGGCTATCACCCGTCCGCGCGCGTCACATATCGGAAAGATCAGCCTCGCTCGAAAACGGTCATAGAGGTCGCCGCCGCTGCCGCGGCTGACAAGCCCCGCCCGCTCCAGGACATCGGCGGCATCCTTGCTGCGGCGCCCCGCTCCACGTACAAGCGTGTCTCGCGACGCAGGAGCAAAGCCAAGCCTGAATCGCCTCGCCACCGACTCATCCAGGCCGCGCCCGGCAAGGTACTCCCTCGCCGCCGCGCCGCAGGGATCGTCCCAAAGGTACTTTTCATACTCCGCAGCCGCCCACTCGCACGCCCGCAGAAGCCTCTCGTTGTCAATACCGCCGCTCGCGCCTCCACGCGCGGCAGGTTTCTCAATCTTTATGCCCGCGCGCTCTGCCAGCATCTCGACCGCCTCGACAAAGCTGAGCTTATCCATAGACATTACCCAGCCGAAGCAGTTTCCTCCCTCTCCGCAGCCGAAACACTTGAAAATCTGCTTGCTCGGACTTACGTGAAAAGAGGGGGTCTTTTCATTGTGAAACGGGCAGAGCGCCTTGAAATCCTTGCCCGAACGTTTAAGAGGAATGTACTCGGAAATCAGAGACACTATGTCCGTGGCCTGCTCCACGGCAGTTATCGTCTCAGGGGAAAACCTGGTCAACTTAACCCTCTCCAGGACCTGTGCGGTCCCCGCGCCCCTACGCCTGTAAACAATTAAGAATACACCAGGTTTGCCCGTCTGTCAAATCGACGGTGCCGCTTTTTTTCAAAATTTTCCGTATATTATCATTTTATGTACGTCCGTATTTCACTCATTATTTGAAGAAAAGCCCAACCGGCAGATAGTTCCCTCCAAACGCCTGTCCGCGGGTAATTGCAACACTTTATCGCGCTTTTAAAGGATGGCGCGGCACTACTGGATCTCTTTGGGCCGCAATTGCCAGCCAGCCTGTCTCGCCCGCCGACGCGGGTAAAGGACAACCCGCCCGGAGCCCCTCCATCGCGCCACATCCGGTGTTATTACGGGTCTCTTGTGCTGCCGGGCGGTCGCCCTGCAAGCCTCGCACGCACCGGCTCGGTGTCTCTCTGAGGGGGTACGATATCGCGCGCTTTCACGCTTTGCATCGGGCCTTTTGCATGGTAGAATAAATGGTAGAATAATAGGGGGCGGGCAGGCGGCCGCCTTGCGCTTTTTGCGCAGGGAGGAAAGTCCGGGCTCCACAGGGCACGGCGGTGGGTAACGCCCACCGGGGGCAACCCCAGGGAAAGTGCCACAGAAAAGACACCGCCTATGTCCGTGAAAGCGGGCAGGCAAGGGTGAAAAGGTGCGGTAAGAGCGCACCGGGCGGCTGGTGACAGTCGCCGCACGGCAAACCCCGCCGGGAGAAAGGCCAAATAGGGTCCGAGGTGTGGCCCGCGCCGCTTGAGGACCGGGTCGGCCGTTTGAGACGCATGGCGACATGCGCCCCAGCTGAATGGCCGCCGGCCGCCTTCGGGCGGATACAGAACCCGGCTTACAGCCCGCCCTCCTTATTATTGATGCTGCTTCTTCGTGCGGAGACGCTTTACTCTTGATTCGAATGTCATTTCTGATGACAATCCGCCGGCGTTAGCTATCCGGGGCCGATCCGGCCGGAGCCTGCAAACATAAGAGACCCCAGGGATGCGCTCGCCAAGTTGGGCCTTGCTGAAAGAGACGTACAGTTCCCCGGCCGCGACGACTACGCCTGAGAAAGCTGGAAACCAAGTCGATTACGGAAGGAGGGCCCACTGTGGGGGGTATTTACAGAAATACGCGGGAGTATGATCTGGCCTACAACCTCATTATAGGTGCCGCTGCGAGGCGACAGATCATCCGGTATACCGAGCTCGCGCCGCTTGTGGGTCTGAAGCGCTCTGGCAACCACATGGGTAACGAGATCGGCCGGCTTTTGAGGGAGATATGCGAGAACGAGCACCGTGCCGGGCGGCCTCTCCTGAGCTCCATCGTCGTGAATTCGAGCGGCAAGCCGGGTCCCGGATATTTCGAGTATGCTCGAAGCTTGGGCAAGCTGCCCGCCGACGGTGATGAAAAGGAGTTCTGGGAGTCGGAAAAGGAGGCAGTTCACACCTGCTGGTCCGCCTCTCTTAACCTTGGTTAGAGTGCCTGTCGAGCTTGCCGCCTCCGGAAGGTCTTGAGGCTGTTTGCGGGTGGGGGCGCGATCAGGCGGTGGTATCATTGTTTTTGCCTCGGCGCTGGGCGACGCCGGCGGTTTCGAGTGCATGCCCGTGAGCATCCCGGCAGCGAGGCCGGCGTGTGGCGGGCGTATGTGTCTATTCATTTCGTGCCGGTCGCAGTGCGCAGTACGCGCAAAAGATTTCTTTTCTTTCTGCATTTGCCGGCAAAAAGGCGCCTTCCTTGCGGTCTTCACACGGCACATGAGTGTTTTGAATTACTCTGAGGCCCGAAATAGATAAAATTCCGGGCGCTGAGGGAAGAATAGACCCGCTTCGAGGTACCAAATAAGTGCAGGAGAGTAGAAAAGGCCCGGCACTGGAAGGCATGCAAGCCTTGACGGACCCCGATCTTTTCGAAAAGGCCCGCCAGGGCGACAGCGCGGCATTTGATCTTTTAGCAGCACGCCATGCGGCCGGCCTCTACAGGCTGGCGTATGCGCTTGTCTCTGATGCGCACGATGCCGAGGATGTACTGCAGGAGACATTCATGGCTGCCTATGCGGGTTTAAGGAGCTTTCGTGGAGAGTCGGCCGTGAAGACGTGGCTGACCGCGATACTCGTGCGGCAGGCGGCCAGGCTCAGACGACGCAGACGCATCAGGCGTGCCGCGAGGCTCGATGCGGCAGGAAGCCACCCTGCTGTGGAGGATTCGCGGGATTTCCGGCTTGATCTGGCCGGAGCTCTCGATGGGCTGTCGCCCGAGCATCGTGAAATTATGGCGTTAAGGGAGGTCCGGGGGCTCTCTTACGATGAGATTGCAGATGTGCTCGCTGTGCCGCGCGGCACTGTCGAGTCGCGTCTTCATCGCGCGAGGCTGGCGCTTCGCGAACAGCTCAAGGAATACCTGTAATGAGCACGAAAAGAATTGACACGAGCGGCGAATGCCCCTGGGGGACCCGGCTGGGGGCCTTTTGCGACGACGAGCTGGGCGGTCATGAGGCGGGTCTCGTCGCCGCGCACGTAGACAAATGTGCACGGTGCGCAAGAGAGCTTGGCGAGCTCCGGCGGCTTCGCGAGCTGCTCAGCAATGCTTACAGCCCGGCTCCGGCCCCGCAGGCCGTACGGGCGATGGCTGTACGGGCGCGGACCTCGGATGCGGGGCTCCTGCGAGCAGCGCGGGCCTTGACGGCGTGCGCTGCGCTGCTGCTGCTGGTCTTTTCGATCTTTGCGCTGGGCGCTGCGGGGCACGGCGGGATGAGCGCGGGTGAGCTTGATGTCGAAGTGGCGGCCGTCTCGCTCGGCGAGCCCGGGGAGCTGGCCATCGAGCCTGAGTATGAGTTTGCATGCTGGATAGTCGCCGACCTCTCTGGAGGCAGATGATGGCCAAGCGGACAATCTTCGTGGTGTGCTTTCTGGTCGCGCTGGCGGCGGGCTTCGCTGGCGGCGTTGCGTTTTCCACCTGGAGGTACCGTGACGGCGGATCGCTGATGGGCAGAGAGCTCGGCCTTTCGCCCGAGCAGTCCGAACAGATGCGCCAGATATGGGACAGGGCCACCCAGACACGCCGTCGCGTGCACCGGGAAAGCACCGATGCGATAAGGTCTGAGAGGATAGAGGCTGTCAGAAGTCTTCTGGGAGAGGCCGCTTCGGCCGAGTATGAGGCGATACTCGCAGCAGAAGAGGCCGCCCGGGAAGCAGCCAGAGAGCAGTCTTCAGAGATATTCAGCATGGCGATAGATGAGACGATGCAGATACTGGACGAGAAACAGCGCGAGAAATATATGAAGTTCATGGAAGAGCGTCGCGGGTGGCCCAAGCATGACGCGAGGCATGAAAACGGCGCCCCGGGAGAAAGTGAGGATTGAAGCACATGAGTAGCAGCATGAACGCCAGATATTCAGTCCGAGTGCCGGGGGCGTGCGCAGTCGCGTTCCTGGCTGCTTTCGGGGCGCTCATTTCAAGCGGGTGCAAGAGCCCTGCGCAGTATCGCAGCGAGGCCGACGGGGTGGCCGCAGAGATCATAACCCACAAACAGGAGGAGGCGCTCGGACGGACGGAGCCCTTTACCATAGAGCGCCCTGAGGATACGCTGCGTAGGCGGCTCTTTCTGGACCAGGGTCTTGTCTACTCAAGCCCGGTAGCGATCGACACTTCTTTTGTGGAGCTGCCTGCCGACTGGCCCGAAGAGACCGCGCCGCACGAGCCGCACCCTGTAAGGGAGGTTACCGATGAAGACGGCCAGACGCTGACGCTGACGCTTTTCCAGGCGCTGGAGGTGGCTGCGGCAAACGCGCGCGACTACCAGGCGCAGAAGGAAAACGTGTTTCGCGCTGCGCTTGCCCTCGATCTGGAGGCCCAAGCCTTCCGCTCGACCTTCAGGGGACTTACAAACGTCATTTTCACCAGTGACCTGTCGCGGGGATCACCTGACAACTATGTCACATCCGCGACGAACGTCTCTTGGTCACAGCTTCTGGCAAGCGGCGCTACGGTGACTACGGGCCTTGCACTGGACCTTGTCAAGCTGCTGACCGGCACGAGGGACCAGTCCCTGGGCATAACCTCCGACACCACCATAAGCGTGCCTCTCCTGCGAGGTGCCGGCAGGCGCATCGTCATGGAGCCACTCACGCAGGCAGAGCGAAACGTGGTCTACGCGATACATGACTTTGAGCGCTTCAAGCGGACTTTTGCCGTGCGGGTGGCCAGCAGCTATCTTTCAGTACTGCAGAACCTAGACCAGGTGCGCAACGCCGAGGAAAACTATCGCAGCCTCATAATCTCGACGCGCCGCGCTGCGCGCCTCGCCGATGCCGGCCGGCTTCCGGAGATACAGCTCGACCAGGCCCGTCAGGACGAGTTGCGCGCGAGAGATCGGTGGATAACCGCTCGCCAGCGCTACGAGAGCGCTCTGGATGGCTTTCGCATAACGCTCGGCCTGCCTCCCGATGCGCTCGTTGCCCTCGACCGGGACGAGCTCGATCGTCTCGCTGCGGTCGCGCGCGAGGCGCTCGATGAGGTGGACGACGACACACCTGCGCCGGAGAACGACGACTTTGACGAGCTCGGTGTGGATGCACCCGTCCGGCTGGTAGAGCCTGAGAGGGAGGGCGGCCCCTACGAGCTCGACGAAGATATAGCAGTGGGCATCGCACTGGAAAATCGGCTCGACCTGAGAACAAGGCTCGGCGAGGTGCACGACTTGCAGCGCAGGGTGATCGTGGCGGCCGACGCATTGCGAGCGGGCCTGACCCTTGAGGGAAGCGCCTCGGCGGGCCAGCGCCGCGGCCGCGGCACGGCCGGAGCCGACAACGCGCAGCTGCGCTTTGAAGACGGGGTATACCGGGTGGGGCTTTTTGCGGACCTGCCCTGGGAGCGCACCGCTCAGCGCAATGCTTACAGAAACCGCCTGATAGATTATGAGAGGTCGGTACGCAGCTACCAGGAGACCGAGGACAGGATAAAGCAGGATATCAGAAACGCCCTTCGCAACCTTCAGAGTTCACGTGAGGCGATAAGGATCCAGCTCGGCGCCGTGCGCATAGCGGAGCGGCGCGTGGAGTCGACACGGCTTTTCCTCGATGCGGGCCGCGCACAGATACGTGACGTGCTCGAAGCGCAGGAGTCTCTCATAACTGCACAGAACCAGCTGGCCGCCAACCTTGTGAGCTACCGGGTGGCCGAGCTTGAACTTCAACGCGACATGGGTGTCTTAGAGGTCGATGAGAAAGGTGTATGGGATGAGTACGATGCAGCAGCACAACGTTCCCAGGAGCACAATTAGACGAATCCTCGCGGTTGTGACTGGCGCACCCAAGGTGTCGGCGGCGGCCGCGGCGATCATCGTGATAATTGCCGCCGTGTGGATTTTCAATCCGGAGGGCGCATCCGGCGAGCCGATCCTGACAGTGCCGACCTCGCGCGGACCACTTGTCATATCGGTGACAGAGTCCGGCACCATCCAGAGTCGTGAGCGGGTGGTGATCAGAAGTGAGGTCGAGGGCCGCAGCACGATACTTTACGTAATCCCCGAGGGCACGCACGTCCAGGCTGGTGACCTGCTTGTGGAGCTGGACGCCTCTAATCTCATTGAGAGGAAGACCTCCCAGGAGATATCTGTAATCACCGCGGAGGCCTCTTTTATTCAGGCCCGTGAAGATTTCGAGGTCACCAGGTCCCAGGGTGAAAGCGACGTTTCGAGGGCGGAGCTCGATTACAGGTTCGCACAGCTTGACCTCAATAAATACCTCGAGGGCGACTACCCGAGGGACCTCCAGCGGGCTATGGCGGACATACAGCTCTCAACAGAGGAGCAGCAGCGGGCCACCGATAAGCTTGAGTGGTCCGAACGGCTCCACGCCGAAGGATACATAACTGAAACAGAGCTCAGTGCCGACCGCCTGGCAAAGCAGCGCGCCGATCTCAACCTCCGGCAGGCCGAGCTCGCCCTGCGACTGCTTGAGGAGTACACCTATCCGAGGCAGCTCGAGCAGCTTGAGAGCAACGTCGAGCAGACACGGATGGCTCTGGAACGTACTCGCCGCAGGGCATCGGCCAACCTCGTGCAGGCAGAGGCAAACCTCAAGGCGCGAGAGTCTTCCTACAATCAGCAGAAGGCACAGCTGGAGCGGCTTGTTTCCCAGATCGAAAAGAGCCGCATCAAGGCTCCGGTAGCGGGCATGGTTGTGTATGCCACGACAGGCAGGGGCGGTTTCCGCGGGAGCGAAGAGCCGCTAAGCGAGGGTCTGGAAGTGCGCGAGCGCCAGGAGCTTATCCACCTGCCGACCACTGACTCTATGATGGCAGAGATAAAAATCCAGGAGAGCATGCTCAGAAAGGTGGAGGTGGGCCAGCCGGTTCGCGTGACGGTTGATGCGCTGCCGGGTGTAACGGCATTCGGACGCGTGGCCAGGGTGGCCCTGCTGCCCGATGCCCAGTCGGTCTGGCTCAACCCGGATCTCAAAGTCTACAATACCGAAGTTCACCTCCAATCCGGCATTGAAGGGCTGAGGCCCGGCATGTCCTGTCGCGCAGAGGTAGTAGTCCAGCAGCTCGACGACGCCCTTTACGTGCCGGTGCAGTCGGTAATGCGTGTGGATGGCAACCCCACAGTGTTTGTCAAGGAGGGCAGAGACATCCATCCAAGACAGATAGAGGTTGGCTACGACAACGACCGTTTCATCCACGTGGTTGCCGGTCTGAGCCAGCATGAGCATGTACTGCTGTCTCCGCCACTGGAGGCCGGCTCATCCGTATCCGAAGTGGACTTGCTCCCTGAGGCGGATGTCCCGGCCCTTGCCACGGCGGCGAGAGGTTCGTCGCCGGCAGATCAGGCTTCCCGCGAAGCGGCCGAGACCCCCCAGACGCAAGCATTCGATCCGGCCAGGCTTGCCGAGATGTCACCCGAGGAGCGACGCGCGGCCTTTGAAGGCCTCTCACAGGAGCAGAGGCAGCAAGTGCGCGAGCAGATGGGCAGTGGCGCAGGGCGTACGGGCGGCCAGGCCAGGCCCGAAGGTCCACGCGGCGGCGGCGCAGCCGACGGGATGGGCAGCCAGGGAGGAACCCAGTGAGCAACCTGACCTCACATGGCCCCAACGGCGAGGTGGTGCGCCTCGAGTCGGTCTCCAAGGTCTACTACATGGGCACCCAGAGCGTAAAAGCCATGGTGGATGTGAGCATTTCGTTTGAAGAAGGCTGCTTCACGGCCATCATGGGCCCATCCGGCTCAGGCAAGTCAACGATGCTTAACCTGCTGGGCTGCCTCGACCGGCCGACCAGCGGCAAGTACTTTCTCAGTGGCCAGGATGTATCGAACATGGAGGACAATGAGCTCAGCGCCATGAGGCTGCGCCGCCTGGGGTTCATCTTCCAGTCGTTCAACCTGATTCCGCAGCTTACCGTTGCTGAAAACATCGAGATGCCTCTCTATTACATGGGCTGGGCCGCCGATGAGAGCAAGTCCCGCGCCGAGCAGCTGGCGGCGATGGTGGGGCTCTCTGAGCGGCTCGATCACCGTCCGGCTGAGCTTTCCGGCGGCCAGCAGCAGCGTGTGGCGGTAGCAAGGGCCCTGGCCAATGACCCATCTGTCATACTGGCCGACGAGCCGACCGGAAACCTCGACAGCGCCACGGGCGCGCAGATCATGGATCTCATGGCCGATCTCAACAGCCAGGGCAAGACAATCATCATGGTGACCCACGAATCCCACATAGCAGTCTATGCCAAGCGCCGAATCCACATGCTTGACGGGCGTATTGAGAGAATCGAGGAGGCCGCCTAATGCTTAGCACCAGGCTCTACCGCAACATTCGCCTTGGCATCAAGACACTGCTGCTGCACAAGCTGCGCAGCCTGCTGACCGTACTGGGCGTCGTCTTCGGCGTGGGGTCGGTCATAGCCATGCTGTCGGTGGGAGAGGGTGCCAGCCGGGAGGCGCTTGAGCAGATCAGAATGCTCGGCTCCAACAACATCATCGTAAGCTCCATGAAGCCGGCCGAGGATGAAAGCGCAAGCACTACGCGCACAATGATGAGCATATACGGTCTGACCTACAGGGATGAGCAACGCATAAGGGAGACCATTCCGCACGTCTCCACGACCGTGCCGGTCAAGCTCGTTCGAAAGAATACCTTTCTTGGCGAGCGGCAGATGGAGCTGCGCGTTGTCGGCACGAGTCCCGAGTGGTTTGAGCTTGTAAGCCGCAGGGTCATTGCCGGGCGGGTCCTCGCTCCGAGGGACATCGAAGGACTTTCCAACGTCTGTGTCTTAACCGAGTCCGGCGCACGCAAACTCCTTGCCACCCATTCCACCATTGGCGAGCGCATCAGGATCGGGCTGGACTATTTCACTGTAATCGGGATAGTCCGCAGTGAGACCGCCGGCGGCGGCATTCAGACTCCGGACCTCGACATCGACGCCTACGTACCGATAAGCGTGGCTCGCACGCGCTTTGGAGACATGGTCATTCGCATGACAGCCGGGGCGCGCGAGGCCGAGATGGTCGAGCTCCACCAGATACTTGTAGAGGTCGACAGCACGGAAAATGTCGAGCCGGTAGCCGAGGCGCTCGAGACCATGCTGGCGCGGTTTCACAGGAGGCGCGACTACCGCATAAGCGTGCCGCTTGCCCTGCTGAGGCAGGCCGAGGCCACCAGGCGTACCTTCAACATAGTGCTTGGCTCTATCGCAGGCATATCGCTGCTTGTAGGCGGTATCGGCATCATGAACATCATGCTGGCCTCCGTCACCGAGCGCACGCGCGAGATAGGCGTGCGCCGTGCCATTGGCGCGCGACGCTCCCAGATCATCAGCCAGTTTCTCATCGAGACTGTCGTGCTGTCCACGGTCGGAGGCGTTATTGGCATATCGGTGGGAGCATTTATCCCGTGGAGCATCAGCAGGTTCGCAGGTATGCCCACCATCGTCACAATGTGGAGCCTCGTACTGTCACTGGGCATCAGTATGACCATCGGCATCATCTTCGGAATCTATCCGGCAATGCGGGCAGCAAAGCTCGACCCGATCGTCGCGCTCAGGCACGAGTAGGAGCCGGCCGCGCCCTGCCGTTCACATGCCCGGCGCGTCGCAAGCCGGCACAGCATCCCTCCGGACAAATACCTTGCCGCGGAAGCTCCCTCTGATATCATCGACAGCGTGGCAGGCAGTGTGCAAGAAGCGACCGGGACGCCGCCGCCAAAGCGAGTAGCCTGCCGATGCGCTAACTGCCCCGATCCAAAAACACCATACATCGCATGTTTGCAGGAGGAGCGCGGTCTTGAAGATAGAAATCGAAGAGATGACGCGCGCCCACCTGGAGGATGTTGTCGAAATCCTGTGCGATGGCCTGCCCGGCGCGGACAGTCCCGAAGCGAAAAAAAACTTACCTGAGCCCCCGCAGTGGGACAGCCAGCACCTTGATGCCTGCCGGCTGGTGGCTGTCTTATGCAACCAGGTCGTCGGCTGGGCGGCGCTCTCGGCCCCTCGCGGGGCACCTTCAGCGGACCGTGCAGATGTCGAAGTTTATGTCAGAAAGGGCATGCGCGGCGCAGGCATCGGCACGGCGCTCCTGCGCACACTGGTCTGGGAGGCCGAAGAGGCGGGCTTGGCCGCGCTGACAGCCTGCATGGGCGCTGAAAACAGGGCCGCTTGCGCACTCTTCGCCGGATGCGGTTTTCGCGAGGTTGCCGCGCCCGACGGCAGCGGTGAGACTGTCGCGTACGAGTGCGGCCTGGGGTGAGAGTCCCGGCAGCGGCAGACGAGGCGGCTGCCAGCAGGCGCTGTCGCGCCATCTACTCTTTCTCTCGATGATACGCATGCGTACAGCACGGCGGTCAAGGGTATGAAAGCCTGCGGGCTCGTGGCGCTTTCGGCTGGCTGGCGGGGCCGCGAAGGAGTCAGCGCTGCAGCGGGCGCACGCCGGGCCGGTTGACAGTAAGCAGGGCGAAGTATACCATTCGCCATGGAGGCTGCAGATGAGCTGGCAAGACTGGGAAACTGATGCGATGGCCCGGGCGCTTGCGCTTGCCCGTCGCGGCCGGGGCGCCGTCGAGCCAAACCCCATGGTCGGCGCGGTCATCGTGCGCGACGGAGTGGTAAGAGGTGAGGGATTTCACCGTCGCTTCGGCGCGGCCCATGCCGAGGTAGAGGCCATAAGAAAGGCCCGAGATAGCGCGCGCGGCGCTGAGATGTTCGTCACGCTCGAGCCCTGCAGCCACTACGGCAAGACCCCCCCCTGCACAGAAGCCATCATGACCGCCGGGCTCAAACGAGTGGTGGTCGCGATGCGCGACCCATTCGAAAGGGTGCGCGGCAGGGGCCTTGCGGCACTGCGCAAGGCTGGCATTCGGGTTGAAACAGGCCTCCTCGGTGACGACGCTCGCGCGCTCAATGCCCCATACCTGAAGCTTCGCACGACCGGCGTGCCATGGATTGTGGCCAAGTACGCAATGACCCTTGACGGCAACATTGCTGCGGCTTCCGGGGACTCAAGGTGGATATCCTGCGAAAAGAGCCGCCGCGAGGTTCACAGGCTGAGGGGCCTTGTTGACGCGGTGGTGGTCGGCATCGAGACCGTGCTGGCAGACGACCCGCTCCTGACTGCGCGCCCGTCCGGCAGGCGCACGGCCGCGCGCGTGGTGATCGACGGGAGGGCGCGCCTGCCGCTCGATTCGCAGCTTGTCAAGACGGCGCTCGACGCGCCCCTTGTCGTAGCGGTGGACTCGCGCGCGCCCGTGCGACGTGTAAAGGCCCTTGAGGCGGCCGGGGCTCACGTAATGGCGCTGCCCGGCGAGGACGGCGTCGATATCGCGGCGCTTGCCGGCGAGCTTGGCCGTCGTGAGATGACCAACGTGATGGTCGAGGGGGGATCGAAAGTCCTCGGCTGTTTTTTTGCCGCGCGGCTGGTGGACGAGGTGATGGTCTTTGTTGCGCCGGCTTTTCTCGGTCAGGGTGTGCGGCCGATAGCGGGCTGGCGCATAGATGAGATGGCCGCAGCGGCAAGACTCGATAAGCTCACCTCGCGGCGGCTGGACTGTGACCTTTTGGTTCGCGGCAGGGTAGTCTACGCTGGCACTACATGAGGCCGCCTGGAGGCCGGCTTGACTTTGCGGGGGCTTTAGCCGGCCGGCGCGCCGGCCCATGACCTCATCGCGGAGGCATTGATAACCATGACAAACAAGGACGTAGCCGAGACGCTTACGCGCGTAGGTCAGCTTCTGGAGATTCGCGGGGAAAATCCCTTCAAGGCGCGCGCATACTACGCGGCGGCGCGTGTTGTCGAGCAACTCGGCGAGGATATCTCGAAGGTCGTCGCCGATGGCGAGCTGGGCGAGCTGCCCGGCTTCGGCGAGGCGCTCACCGAAAAGGTCACCGAGCTTGTCACGACCGGCCACATGTCCTACATGGATGAGGTCATGGAGGGGCTGCCGCCAGGGATACTGTCCCTTCTCGACATAGGTGGTGTAGGTCCCAAGAAGATAAAGCTTTTCTATGATGAGCTCGGCATCGGCACCATTACACAGCTGGAGCAGGCCGCCAAGGACGGCAGGCTCGCCGAGCTGCCGGGAATGGGCGAGAAGTCCCAGGCTGCGATCCTCGAGAGCATCCGGCAGTACCATTCGCACCAGGGCCGCTGGCTGCTGTCACAGGCGCTGGCGCTTGGCGAAAAGGTACTTGCTGCCGTCGAGGGCGTCGACGGCAGCATCCGCGCTTCGCTGGCGGGCAGCCTGCGGCGCAGGCGTGAGACCGTAGGGGACATTGATATACTCGTATCGACCAGGAGCGGTCCGAAGGTCGTCGAGGCCTTCACCTCTCTGGACGGTGTCGAGCGGGTGCTCGCCTCCGGCGACACGAAGGGTTCGGCGGTCTTTGCCCCGGGCATCCAGGTGGACCTGCGGGTGGTGGAAGAGGCATCCTACGCGGCGGCGCAGCACTATTTCACAGGCTCGGTCGAGCACAACGTCCGCATGCGCCGCGAGGCCATACAGCGAGGGTGGAAACTCAACGAATACGGCCTCTTCGACGGTGATAGGCGCCTGGACGCCGAAAGCGAAGAGGAGCTTTACAAACACTTCGGGATGGACCTGATCCCGCCTGAGCTTCGCGAAAATACCGGCGAGGTAGAGGCGGCCTCTGCGCACCGTCTGCCCAGCCTGATCGAGGCCGAAAAAATCAAGGGACTGGTTCACATTCACACGGACTGGACAGACGGCAAGCTCGCGCTCGAGCAGGTCGCGCACGAGGTCAAGGAACGCGGCTATACGTACTTTGTGCTGGCAGATCATTCCAGGGCTGTCACTGTCGCCAACGGCCTCGACCAAGAGCGGGTGCGCCGGCAGTGGAAGGAGGCCGAGCGCGTCGAGAAGAAGCTCTCCGGCCTGCGCATATTCCGATCTATCGAGGTGGACATAAAGGGTGACGGCACAATCGATTTTCCCGATGAGCTTCTGGCCGGTTTTGACTGCTGCATTGCGGCGGTTCATTCCGGCTTTGCCTCATCGAAGGAAAAGATGACCTCACGGATAATCGCCGGCATCGAAAATCCGTACATCGACATCCTCGCACACCCTTCGGGGCGGCTGCTTCTCGAGCGGGAGCCGTACGCGGTAGACATGGCCGCCGTGCTCAAAGCCTGCGCCGAAAACGCCGTGGCCGTCGAGATAAACTCACACCCCCTGCGGCTGGATCTGGACTGGCGCTACGTGCGCATGGCAAAGGAGATGGGGGTTGAGTTTGTCGTGAGCCTCGATGCGCATGATGAGGAGGACTTCGGCGCTCTCGATTACGGCATCTGGACCGCGCGCAAGGGCTGGCTGGAAAAAGAGGACGTGCTCAACTGCCTCTCTGCGCGGGATTTCGCCGGATGGCTTGCCAAGAGAAGACCGCAAAGCCCGAAGTGAGCGCTCAGTCGGCTGTTATCACCAGCACGAGGTTTTCACCGGAGGTCATCCTGCCGAGGCCCAGAAGCGACGGCTGCCCCTTGGTGCGCTTATAGGTGACCTTCGAGATGCTCCTCTTGCCCTCCTCGGTGCGCTGGTAGATCTCGAGACTCAGCGTGTAGAGTACCTCGTCGCCCTCACTCTCTGACCCGGCAAATGTGATGTCCATGTGCTGACCGTTGGCGAGGCTCCATGTATCGCTCTCTTCCGAAGCGATCCTTGAGATCCTCCGCGAGAGAAACGCATATCTGGAAAAGGCGAACTTTCTGACAAGGCTTTCCCTGAGCCCCTCGATCTCCCGATCGATTGTGACAGTAGGGCCGGAGCCGCTGGCGGCGACCTGTGTGACGGTGACGTTCGCGGACTGTGCAAATGCGACCGGTGAGATGAAAACGAATACCGCTGCGGCTATCAGTGCATGTTTCATGGATATCCTCCCTTCCGACGCGATTGTAGCGCGTCACGCCGGCAAGGGCAACTCTCTAAAGTCTTTCCAGCCAAATGACCGGAATCTCATCTCCGCTCGTGGTCATGATCGCGATGTCATATTCGGGCGAACTGACCTCGAAGCTCACCAGCTCAAACCTGCCGGCATCCCGCCGCTCTTCAGGCTGCCTGGGCGCAGGCATGAAGACGTATGCTGCAAGCAGGATGGCTGCTGCGGCCGCTGTTACCGCGAAACCCCGCACAAGGGGACCCCACCTGCCTCGCGGTAGACCCCTTTCGTCCATGTGCTGCTGCAGCCGCCGCCAGAGGCCCTCCCAGCGCTCCTCGGCCACCTCCGGCACATCGCCGAAAAGCCTGCCAGCGGCAGCGAGCTCCTCGATCGCCGCGCGGCATGTGCCACAGGCTGCGAAATGGCTCTCTACCATGCGCGCCTGGTCGCCGTCGAGCTCGCCCCGGGCTAGCATTATCATCTCGGTGGTTTGCTTACAGTCATTCATTGTCGGCCTCGAGATAGCCTCCAAGGCTCTTCTGCAGGTACTTGCGCGCGTAAAAGAGCCTCGACATCACCGTGCCCGCCGAGATCTCCAGTACCTCGGCGGCTTCCTTGTAAGAGAGCCCCTCGACCACCGTCAGCAGGAAGACGGCTCTGTGCTTGTCGCTCAAGGCTGCGAGGGCCTGGTCGATCCTGCTGCGCGTTTCTGCGCCGAGAGCCGCCTCCAGCGGGCCACGCTCGCGCGAGGGCAGGAGATCCTTGACCGCAAGGGCGTCGTCGGCCGCCTCCATCGTCACGTAACGCCCCCTGCGGCGGCGCAGGTCCAGTGCGGTATTTGTCACGATCCGGTAAAACCATGTCCTCGCCTTCGCTTCGCCGCGAAACTTACCCGCAGCTCCCAGGAGCTTTACGAACGCATCCTCCACTACATCCATCGCGTCCGCCTCGTTTCCGAGGAGCCGATAAGCGATGCGAAACGCACCGGCCCTGTGGCGCACAAAAAACTCCCGCCCAGCATCCCTGTCACCCCGGGCTATTCCCGCCACGAGGTCTTCGTCGCTCAAGTTGGCCAACAAAGCCTCCCGGTGGCCTTTCGCACAAAGAGTCAGACTTAAAGTGGCGGTGATTATTCATGCTCTCGTGCGAAAGCCGCCTCGAAATCATCTCATGTCGCAAGAATACTAACTGGAAACCGGTGTCAAATCAAGGATCGAACGGTCCGCTGACCTCCCTGGGAAGTTGAAGTTGAACAGGCCTTTACAGCGCAAATTGCCGTCCGCTTCCGGGCTTGTCCGCCGGCAAGACATGGCCGGTCCCTTGCCGGAGGCGGCTATTTTACCGGGATCATGCAGAGCATCCTGACCGGTTCGCTGCCGGTAGTGCGAAAGCAGTGGACCTCGCC
>SLPQ01000023.1 GCA_007131925.1 Candidatus Brocadiia bacterium
CTCCCTGACGTGCAGCGACCTTGAAGAGCCTGACAGCAGCGCTATCGACAGCTCTTCGCGCGCGAGGCCAATACCCAGATACTCAGCCACACAGATCCTTTCAGTAATCCCAGCCTTCGCCAAAGTACAGTGTGTACGCGCCCTCGGGCTGGATCCATACTACCGCTTTCACCCGACGTATGTATCCGGCCCACCGGGCCTCCACATAGAGGGTGAATGTGTCAGTAGTGAAACCGCCCAACTCCCTCAGCTGCGCCTGCGCATCATGCTGCACGCTGACGCGTTCGGCAAAGTCTTCGGCAGATGAAAAGGGCCTTTCAGCCCGCTGGGTAATTATCTCCGCGATTTCCCCGCGGGTCAAGCGCGGAGCCAGCGCCGCCAGAACTGACTCCTGCGCGCTATTAATATTTACGTGGCCGACATGCCATGTGGAAAGACAATCAGCCGCGGCGGGCATGCCCTCCCTTGACGGTACGAAAAGCAGATTCGCGTCAAAGCCCCTCACCGTGGCCAGCTCGCTGATGTGGTAGATAGCCCCTTTGCGGTCACCAGGTTCGCGTGCGCTATCGCGCTCCGGGTCAATGTAGTCCCTGACGGATGAGGCAAGCATGGTGGAGTTTCGGAGCCCGATAATATCGAAAAGCCGTGCCATCGAAATGGCCATGCTGCGCGAACGGCCCTCCGCCGCTGCCAATGCATTCACGGGAAGCTTGCCCGCCTCATCCTCAAACCGCACGGTTACCTCGACACCCTCGAGATACAGGGTGGCACGCTCGGGGGCGACATAAATGGCGTGGTGCTCTTCGGCCTGGCCTATTCTGAACAGCCCCGACATCACCGGCAGACTTTCAAGGGTGGGCACCCCGTTGGCATCCGTCTGATCGTATGCCTCGCGATGGAGCCGGGCCTTTGACTCCTCTACAGCCGCACGCGCCGCAAACAGAAGCTTCCATGTGCCCGCGCGCGATCTGGCCAGCTGATGCGCGAATGTCGTCTTCATCGTGTAACCGGCCAGCGCCACCGAAAGCAGCACTACGGCCAATAGAACCACCAGAAGGGCAAAGCCGCGCCTTCGCCGGCTGCGCACTACCCCTCTGCAAGACAGGCATATCATGAGCGCACCTTGCGGAGATTTCGCTCCCTGGAAGCCTCGGCAGGCGGGTCGTCTACGGGGGCTCGAATCTCGTTGGCGTCCTCTACGTGAGGCGCCGCTTCCACGTATATGGATCGCAGCGAGCCACCCGCATCGGTAAAAACCACCTCGAGCCGCACCAGCACCGGCAGCGTCCGAAGGGCATCGCCGGACGGCCACTCCTCATGCCACTCGGCACCGTCAAAGACTCGAACGGAAAAGGAGCGTACATCTTCAACGAGCAGAAGATCACCGTCATAGTATGCGCCGGCGGTCTCCACCAGGGGCTGCTCCCTGCGAAAAAGCCCTCTGGCACCGTCAGGCGAGCTTAACACCGCGTAGCTGACCGCGTGCAGGGGGGTGGCGACATTACCCCAGGCGGCCTTTGCCCCTGCCGCTGAGTAAAAGGTCAGCAGGGAGTTACCACCCGACGAACCGAGGGAAAACGAGGTCTCTCCAGGGACGGCGGCCATGAAAACAAGGTCATCCGCGATAAGATCCTCCGCCTCGGCAACGGCCAGGTCCGAATCAAGTACAGCGCTGACCCTGGCCGCGGCGACAAGGGTTCCAGCGACCATTGCTGCAACGGCACCCATCACAAGCGCCAGCATCACTGACGCTACGACGACTTCGACGAGCGTGAATCCGTTGCGCCTCTTAATCATCAGGCGTCTCTCCAGCCGCAGCCTGCGGCTCGGCGACAACATAGAGCGCCCGCTTGGAGACCCATTTGAGCACCTCCTCGCCGTCGCGCATAATGTCGATCTGGAAATCCACCGTAAGTGGCAATGTATCCCCCTCAGGCTCCAGCGAGCTGCGCCGGTACCGAAGCCTGAGTGATGGTCGCTCGGAGATCGACCCTTCAGCGCCCCTTCCGTCATCCATCTGCTCGGTCTCAGCGTAGTCGACAAAGGCCTCCTCCATGGCATTCCGGGCGTTCGAGGCTGCAATTGTGAGGTCACGGGCGGCAGCAGCCAAGTCCGCCATTCTCACATGTATGGCTACTATGGCCACCAGAGAGGTGGCCAGTATGACACATGCAAGAATCACTTCCAGCAACGTAAAGCCGCTATCTCTGCCTGCGCGCAGCCCGCACCGAGCCATATGTTTCTCCGTCCTCTACAACAAAGGCATTTCCAGTGAGCGCCGGGACATAGACCGCAGCCGTAGCGGAGTCACTCGCCAGGGTCACCATGTGCTCTCCGACCGAGCCCGAGGGAGTAAAGGAAACGGTAACCCTTCCCCTTGATGCGACCGCACTCTCACCGTATCGAACCTCCAGTATGCGAATACCTTCTGCGAGGCGCCTTGAGAGTATCACCTCGCTATCCTCCTCCTGGGAGCCCGGTGGGAAGAAGCCGCGAACCGTCAGCCTGTTTTCGTCGATATCGTACTCGACAGCCACCTCGATCCGACGCGAGCGCGCCGCCGAGCGTGCGAACCTGACCGCGCCGACTACCTCAGCCGCCGAGCCTCGCAGCCTCTCGCCTGGTATCAGCGCGTCAATGCGCGTGAAAACAATGCCGGAGATCACACCGACGATGAGCACAACGACAGCCAGTTCGACGAGTGTGAAGCCGCGCGAGTCAGTTTGTGATGTCCGCGTCTGCACCCTCGCCGCCTTCCCTGCCGTCGGCGCCGTAGGAAATAATATCATAGGGCTTTTCGCGCCCGGGGCTTACATAGACAAATTCATTGCCCCAGGCGTCTTTGGGCACCTCCGCCAGAAAGCCGCCCTGTGGCCACTCTCCGCTGTAGCCGGCAGGCCGTCTGACCAGCGCTTCAAGACCTTCGGAGGTAGTTGGATAGCGGCCGGTCTCGAGCCTGAAACCGGCAAGGGCGGTCTCAATCTGGCCTATCTGGGCTTTCGTGGCGTTTATCCTGGCCCTGTCAGCGTAGTGGACGGCTGACGTGACCACTATTGCACCGAGTATTCCTATGATGACGACAACCACCATCATCTCGACAAGTGTAAAACCTTCCCGGGATCCAGCGCGTTTCATTGCTCTCTCCAACATCATGCGATATTGCTCAGTGAAAGTATCGGCAGAAGCACCGAGGCCACTATAAATCCTACGACCACGGCCATTATGACTATGATGGCCGGCTCCAGCAGCACTAACGCACGCTCGGTAGTAGTCTCAAGAGCCTCCTCTTCGGAGTTTGCCACCTCGTCAAACGAATCGGCAAGCGCGCCGGTGCGCTCGCCGATGGCCACTATCTGGAGTACGTAGCCGGGAAAAAGCCCGCTTTCGCCGAGAGCCGCGGCGAGATCACCGCCCGACATGATGCGCCTGCGCACTTCGAAGATCGCCTTCTGATAGGCGGCGTTTCCACTGACTCGTCCGGCAGTATCCAGGGCATCAGCGACCCTCAGGCCGCTTCTCAAGAGCGCCGCCAGCGTCCGCGCAAAGCGACTCAGCGCCGCCTCACTTGCAAGGCGCCCCACCAGCGGTATCCGCAGCAGCACCGTGTCTATCGCCATGCGCGCTGCCGATAGAGACTGCAGTACACGCAGCGTCACCGCAGCCGCTAACACAAAAATCAGGCCAACAGGCCACCATGACTGCGCGACACCACCGATGCCGATGACCACGCGCGTGACAAAGGGCATTGGCACGCGGGCGGCCATGAGGGTTTCCTCTATTCGCGGCACCACAAAGCCGAGCAGAAAACCTACAGCCAGCACGCTTACCGCAACAAGAACCATTGGGTACGCCAGGGCCGAGAAAATGTGCCTCCGAAGCTCACGCCTGCGCTGCTGGTATCGGTAAATGGTTTCAAATGCGTCGGCAAGGGCCCCGGATGCCTCGGCCGAAGAGACCATCGCGAGGTACAGCTCGTCAAAAAATTCTTTTTCGTGCGAAAGCGCCTCGGCGAGGCTCGATCCGCCGGCGACCTTGTTTCGAACACGCGCCACCACCGCACCCATATCGTAACCCTTCAGCTCCGATGCACAGGCATCCAGCGCCTCAACCACCGGCATGCCGGCCTTCAAAAGCCTGCGCATAAAGGATGTGAAAACGTATGTCCTGCCGCCCTTACGCGGCGAGAGCCTCCCGCGGGCTCTTGCTGCGTAGCCGTGGGAGACCTCCATGCTGGTGACATGGACCCCCCTGCCGCGCAGCTGTTCGCTGGCCTCGCGCCGGTTGGCAGCCTCGACAGTGCCGGATGTCGATCTGCCTTCGCTGGTGAGCGCCTTGTATGCGTAAATCGTCATATCGCCGCGCCATCGCCCGTGCTTTCGAGGGAATCGGTCTGTGTCTGCCGGAGGACCTCCTCAATCGTCGTCACGCCCTTGACGACCTTCGCTGCACCATCGGCCCTCAGCGTCACCAGGCCTCTCTTGACCGCGTTAGCCTTAATGACGCTGGCGCTCTTGCGATCAAGAAGCGAAGAGCGCACCGCCTCGTCCATCGCCAGAAGCTCATATATGCCTGTGCGGCCGAGATAACCGGTCTGCATGCATTCTTCGCAGCCTGCACCCCTCCATACCACCCCCTCGGGAAGGTCTGCTTTCGTAAGGGATATCTCGGCGAGCGCTTCATCCTCCGGCGTATACGGCTCCCGACAGTGGGGGCACGTTACGCGCACGAGTCGCTGGGCCATCACTGCGACGACGGACGAGGCCACAAGGTAGGGCTCGACCCCGATATCCAGGAGGCGGGTGATGGCTCCCGGCGCGTCGTTTGTGTGCAGTGTGGAGAAGACCAGGTGCCCTGTGAGCGCGGCCTGCACAGCGATCTTTGCAGTCTCCTCATCTCTTATTTCACCGACCATTATGACGTCGGGATCCTGCCGCAGTACATGCCGCAAGCCCATTGCAAAGGTCAGGCCCTTGCCACCGATCTGTATCTGCGACACTCCACGCAGCTGGTACTCGATAGGGTCTTCAATTGTTATGATGTTTTTCTCGGCGCGGTTAAGCCTCTGCAATGCAGCGTAGAGCGTAGTGGTCTTGCCGCTGCCTGTAGGGCCGGTAACGAGCATAATGCCGTGTGAAAACTCTATCAGCTTCTGAAAGCGGCTCTCCTGGCGCTCCGGCAGCCCCAGCTCCTCGAGGGTGTAGAGGCGTGAGCCCTTGTCGAGAAGACGCAGCACTATGCGCTCGCCAAACTCGGTGGGCACGGAGGATATCCTCAGGTCGACTTCTCTGTCGGCGACCTTTATCGACGCACGGCCGTCCTGCGGGAGGCGCTTTTCGGCGATATCCATCCTGCCCATTACCTTCACGCGCGATATGACTGCATCCTGAACGGACTTGGGAATGAGTATCCGGTCATAAAGCACCCCGTCGATGCGATATCGAACCTGCAGACGATCCTCGTCGGGCTGCAGATGGATGTCGCTGGCGCGCTGCCTGAGCGCGCGCGAGAGGATAAGGTTCACGAGGCGAATAATCGGCGGCTTGCGGGCGACATCGAGCACATCCTCACTGCGGCTGACACGCGCCGCCGAGTCTATAAGGCCCTCATCACCCAGCTCATCCATGGCCTCCTCGACGATACCGCGCTTTTCATGAAAGGCCCGGTCGATGAGACTGGCGACTTCACCGCGGGGTGCCAGAACCGCCATGACCGGCGCGCTGAGTCTGAGGGCCACATTGTCGAGAGCAAAGATGTCTGCAGGGTCGGATGTCGCCACGAGGTATGCCGCAGAGTGCCTGCCGACGGCTACGCAGTTGTGCTCACGCGCGAAAGCAACCGGAACCTCATCCAGAAATGCCTGTGGCACCATACTTCGCGAAAGATCCGCCTGAAAATCCACCCCGAGCGCTGCCGCAAATGCCCTTAAAACCGCCGACTCGTCCACCCCCCCCTGCTCCACCAGCGCCTGCTTTAACGTCAGCCCGGTGTCATCGGCAAAGCGTCTGAGCTCATCAAAGCGTTTGCCGTCAATAAGGCCCTCGCTTATCATTACTCGCTCGACGCCCGTTTCCATGACCATTGCCTCAGGTGCTCCTAACGGGGCACTTCAAATTCATCCGTATCTTCACGCGCTGACTCGGCAAAAAGGCCGCTTCGCCTACCGATCATTCTGCGGGCCCGCTCCCTGATTTCCGCTTCGAGCCTGTCTGACTCATCGCGTGCCTGCTCTGAGATTTCAAGCAGATCGGCAAAGCCCTCGTCTCGCACGATCTGGGCCTTTATGAAGATATACTCAGTACTGTCGTCCCAGGTAGTTCGCGTGCGGCGAAAGAGGGCTCCCAGGCCCGGAATATCGCCGAGAATCGGTACTTTGGAGACAGCCTCGCGCGAGTGATATCCGCTCAGGCCGCCTATTACTATGGTTGACTGATCCGGCACCATGACCTCAGTTGTTACCGTGTCTCGCCGTCTCGGCGGCGTAAGCTCGGGGCTGACTGCCGAACCAGTGAAGCTTGAGATCTCGAAGTCGATATCAAGTGAAAGATAATCTCCCTCGCTTATATGCGGCGTGATGGTAAGCTTGGTGCCGGCCTCTTCGTAGCCGCCGAGGGCGGCCGTAGCGGTGTCAGGCGTA
>SLPQ01000128.1 GCA_007131925.1 Candidatus Brocadiia bacterium
AACACTGCCACATCCCCGGTATGCACCGGCAGCAGGACCTCCTCGAGACGGGCGCGAGCCTGCTGCGATAAGCAGGCGTCTATTGCCCTCCGGAGAAGCTCCAACGGCACGGCAGCCGCCCTGTGACAGGCCGTATCGAGAGAAGAGATACCGATGGCGAGTACTTGCAGACTCGGGAAACTTTGCGATTTTTCGTATAGAAAATGCGTCAGACTGAATAGAATATCCGCCGGGAAATGTCACTTGAGAGCCCCCGGGAGGGCGCACTGGCAAAGGAGGCATTCATGCAGCATCCGGAGGTTATACCGGCAATAGCCTTTCTTATCGTCCTGTTAATCGGCCTGGCGGTCAGCGCCGTGTTCATTATCGGCTGGTGCATGATATGGAAGCGAGCAGGTTATTCATGGGCGCTGGGGCTTTTGATGATGGTGCCGCTGGCAAATCTTGTCGCCTTTCTGGTGCTTGCCTTCTCGAGGTGGCCCGTCCAGCGCGAGGCCCAGCATCTCAGAGGCTTGGTCGGCCGCAGTGCAGCCCCCCAAGCGCAGACCTCAGGCACTTTCTGAGCACGCCTTTGAGGTCACATCAGTGACCAGGAAAAATCAGCGGGAAGCGACGGGCAAAGAGTCGTCGCGACTGCAGCCGCTTTCTGCAGCGCGGGCGGCCCGGCAAGTGCAGATCAGCTCACAGGCGCGCAGAGGGCTCCCGCAGACACTTTCACCTGAGGCCACAGCCGACGAGCCACCTGCAGGGCGGCCGGAGGCAGGCGACGGCACACAGCGGCAGCGCTGCTTTGAAATATTAGACAAAATCACCCGTGCGCCTCGTCATACAGTCGTGAAGGGAGCGAGAGAGGGATCCGGGGGTGAGGTAGTGGAGCCTGGCAGAGCCGAGCGCGACAGGGAGGTCCTGCTGGCATTCAGGCTCATCGCCCAGGGGCGCCTTTCGGGGCTCTCAGTCCTGTACGACCTGATGGGAAGCAGGATTTTCGGCTACGTCAGGATGCTGGTCAAGAGCTCTCTCGATCCGGAGGACGTCGTGCAGGAGGTTTTTGTGAAGCTCGCCGAAAACCACCGCCTGCTCGCACGGGTCAAAAAGCCCATACCCTATCTGTATGCCATGTCGCGCAACCTGGCTTTGAGCAGCCTGAAGGCGTCACGGCGCACCACGAGCGGCGGGGGTAGCCAGGCGACTTTTGTGCTTGTCGACCATGGCCGCAAAGACTGCGCGCTCACGCCGCGCGAGGCCGAGGCCGCCCTTGAGAAGCTTCCCGCCGCCCAGCGCGAGGTGATAGTACTGAAGATATACGAGGGTTTTACATTTGAACAGATCGGCGCGCTGACGCAGGTGTCGGCTAATACAGCCGCCAGCCGCTACAGGTATGCACTTGCCAAGCTCGCTGAGCTACTAAGGCACTGCCGGGAAAGCTGAAATGGAAAATCTCGAAAAAGATCTCAAGGCTCTCGACTTCGCCCAGCCTCCCCGCTGGGTAAAGGCGCGCTGCCTCGTGGCGGCTGAAAATGCCCTCACAAAGCAGGCGCGCCGCGACTCTTACAAGAGCGTAGCCATCGCCCTTGTCGCGGCGGGGGTTATGATAGCTGTCGCAGGCACCTATATCGCCGACTTCATAGCACCGGTCATCGGCGGGCGTGAAAGGCGGGTAACCAGCCCATACCATGAGCCCGGTGCAAACGGCATGCACCTTGTGCCACTGCCGGGTGAGGCGCTCGGCACATGGGGGCCGGACACCATGGACGCCGACAGGCGCGATGACAGGGATCGCGAGCGACGGCGGGAAAATGATCCGGATATGCCCCTTCATGACAGCGCGACAAACGGGTAGGCAGACATCAGACGCCTGGAAGCTCAAGGGAGACTGCAAGCTGTGAAGCCGGCGAGAATTGCCGGTGAGTGGCGGAAATCTGTAAAGGAAAGGTGACAGATGGAGAGCGAATGCTCGGACATGTCATTCTGCAGGCGTCACTTTCCTGTACTTGGCGGCGTCTTCAAGTGGATGGTGATCTCTGCCTGCATCGGCATACTGCTTATTATCGTGGCATCCGTCGCCTTGAACATCCATGGCTCCGTGCTCCTTCGCAGGGCGCGCGAGCGTGCTGAGAGGGAGGGTGTGCCGCTGACGGGGCAGGCCTATCGCGGCGGGCGTGAAAGACTCGATGAGCGGGAAAATGCGGCATTAGTCTACAACGCGGCCTTCAGCCTGATGAGGGCTGTAGAGCCCCGGGAGATCTATGAACTGATGGATGAGGAGGACTGGCCGGTCGGCATCGAGGATCTGCCGCTTGCCGCAGATATCGTGGAAAGGACGAGGACGCTCCTTAGAGAGAGGGAGCTCATCCTCGAGATCCTGCGCGAGGGGCGCCGGTTTAAAATGGCCGACTACGACATCGCTTTCGACGATCCCGCATGTCGGCTGCATCATCTGGGCCCAGCCCGAAGGTGCGCACGGCTCCTCTCAATGGCGACTCTTCTGGCCTATCATGACGGACGTGCCGACGAGGCGATCGGTTACGCGCTCGACGGGCTTGCGCTTGCGCGGTCCTTTTCGCGTGAGCCCCTTCTTTTCAGCTCAGACTATGAAAGGATGATAGTGTCAATCTCGCTCGGCTGGCCCCTCTTTGCCGCGCTCGGCCTGCCTGAGGTTAGTGAAGGCAAGCTTGCCGCCCTGCAGGATGCGCTTCTCGACTATTCGCGGGTATTGTCACTGCGCGGTGCCCTTGAGGGAGACGTTGTGCATATCAACTCCTTCTACGAGGCGGTACTGCGCGGCGACTTTGAGCGGCTTGAGTATTGGAACGGTGAAGACCTTTTCCCCGTTGCCAGAAATCGACTCTCACGCTGGCTTGCCGCAGGCTGGCTGAAGTCACACCAAGCTTACAGCATAGAGCGCGTCCTGGATGGCATCCATGATCTCCAACTGCCTGTTAGCCAGATCCAAGCGTCAAGAAAAGAGCGGACAGGTTTTGCTAGCTGGAAAGGCCTTTGGTTTCTCGCGATGATGATCAGACAGCCTGGGAACCAGGTGGTGTTCCACTGTGAAGAGGTACGCGTGATGATGCAGTCGGCGGCGCTCTCTGCAGCCGCGGTGCGCTTTTATCGTGCTGCCGGGGAGTGGCCTGATATACTAGACGACCTTGTAGAGCGCTACGTGGAGGATGTGCCGCGCGACCCCTTTACGGGTGAGCCACTCATATACCGAGTCCTTGACGACGGCATAATCATCTACTCTGTGGGCGGCAACTTCACCGATGATGGTGGCAGGCCCCGCCTCGTACCCACTCCCGAGCGCGAGCGACGGCTGTACCGCGACGCAGGCTTCCGGGTAGTGCTTGGTGAAAAGTAGCCTCGGCTCAGGCACTCACATCACCGCCGGTACGCGCTAAAACCCACACTATCGGTCTCGGCTGTTCTTGACTTGGGCGTGCCGAGCCGCATAATCCACGACTGTCACTGCCGCCGGGAGGCCTCCAGTCAGATGGCCGGAAAGGCGGCACGCCTGGCCGCCTCGGAGGGGGGAGCGGGCACCAGGATTGACCAAAGTGCATTTATCCGGGTGATGCCAGGGGACTGCCCGGCCTGCAGAGCTGTGCATGACCTGGCGCCGCCGCATGAGTGTCGCTTTGTGAGAGGCGTGCATTGTCTTTGTGATGGAGAGGATATGACCGTAGAGCTTAAAAACCTCGTCGGCGCAGAGTGGGTCACAGCGTCGGGAGAGCACCATGAGATCATCAACCCTGCAGACGGTACCGAGGTCGTTGCAAGGCTCGCCTATTCGAGCGCCGAAGACGTAAGGCGTGCAGTCGACGCGGCCGCACAGGCATTTCCCGCTTGGCGGGCGACACCCGTGGTGCGCCGATGCCGCATACTTTTTCATATCAAGGAGCTGCTCGAAGAGCGCATGGACGAGCTGGCAGGCATGATCGTCGCCGAAAATGGAAAGACCTTCGTCGAGGCACAGGGCGACGTGCGCAGGGGTGTGGAGGTGGTGGAGTTTGCAGCGGGCGGCCCGCACCTTTGCAAGGGGGAGTATATCGAAGACATAGCCGGGCGCGTCGACGGCTATATCTACCGCGAGCCGCTCGGCGTGGTCGCCGGCGCGTGCCCCTTCAACTTCCCCGCAATGGTGCCGATGTGGATGTTTCCAATGGCCGTGGCGATGGGAAACACCTTTGTCCTGAAGCCCTCGGAGAAATGCCCCAGGACCGCTGCGGCCGTTGCCGAGATCTTCCTCGAGGGCGGCCTGCCTGAGGGAGTCTTAAACATTGTCAATGGCGGCAGGGAGACCTTCGAGGCGCTTATAACCGCCGAAGAGGTGCGAGCCGTCTCCTTTGTCGGCTCTACTGCAGCGGCTGAAAACGTCTGGTCCCTTGCCACCAGCCACCACAAGAGGGCACAGACACTCGGCGGCGCGAAAAACTATCTCATAGTTATGGATGATGCCGACCGCGAAAGCACCATAAAAGGCATTATCGGCTCATCCTTCGGCTGCGCGGGCGAGCGCTGCATGGCGTCGAGCGTACTTGTGACCGTCGGCGATGCAGAAGAGATCATCGATGAGGTCATAGAGGCCGCGCGCGCTCTGAGGCTCGGAAACGGCATGGATGCTGATAGTGACATGGGCCCCCTTATCAGCGCAGCTCACAAGAAGCGCGCCGAGGACTACATCCGCATCGGGATAGATGAGGGAGCTCAGCTTGTCCTTGACGGCAGAGGCGCAACGGTAAAGGGGCTCGAGGGGGGCTTCTGGCTGGGGCCGACGATATTTGACCGGGTAAGGCCCGACATGAAGATCGCGCGCGACGAGATTTTTGCGCCGGTGCTCTCTATTATGCGCGCACAGGACCTTAACGAGGCTATCAATCTTGCGAATATGAGCCCCTATGGCAACGGCGCGTCGATATTCACCGGCTCAGGCGGGGCCGCGCGCGAGTTCAGAAACCGCATAGAGTGCGGGATGCTCGGCATAAACGCGGGCGTACCGGCGCCGATGGCGTTTTTCGGCTTCGGCGGGCACAAGATAAGCCTCATCGGCGACCTGCGCGTCCAGGGTACGGATGCGGTGGAGTTTTACACGCAGAAAAAGTCCGTGATCGAGCGGTGGTTTGGCATGGGCAAGACAGGGAGCACGTGGGGAAGATGAGTGCAGATGCGCATGAAAAGCTCAAAGATAGCGCCCGCAGTATCCTCAGGGACTTCAAGGGCGACCGGTATGCCTTCGGGGTGGGCTGTCTTGACTCGGCGGGTGCGATGGCGGCCTCACTCGGGCGGCGAGCGCTCATCATCGCCAATCAGTCAGATTGGATGAGGCCGATTGTCGAGGCCGTCCGCTCGGCGCTGGCCGCTGCGGACGTGGATATCCTCGCTGCGACCCCCGGTGCACGGCCAAACTCACCCGTCGAGGACGTTTACCGCATGCAGGAGGCCGTCGAAAAGACCGCCCCGTCCGTAGTGGTCGCCATAGGCGGCGGCTCCACCATAGATGCGGTAAAGTCGGCTATATTGCTTGCCTGCATCACGCCCGGCGAGCATGAGATCGAGAGCTTCTTCGGCGTCGACAGGGTAAGCGCACGCCTCGGCGGGCGGCAGCTCACCGGGATGCTGGCGGTGCAGACCTCCGCCTCCTCAGGCGCACACCTTACGAGGTACTCGAATATCACCGACTTTACGACCGGCCAGAAGAAGCTCGTCAATGACCCGGCCGTAATACCGCCGGCGGCTGTCTTTGACTACTCTGTAACGGCGACTGCGCCGCGAGCGCTCACCATCGACGGCGCCCTTGACGGTATCAGCCACTGCCTTGAGGTGTACTGCGGCGCGAAGGCAGACACCCTTGAGAGCGTGGAGCCGATCGCACTCGCCGGGATAGAGCTTGCCATTGCGGGCGTGGAGCGCGCCTGCGCAGAGCCGCACGATCTGAAAGCGCGCGAGATGCTGGGGCTCGGCACGGACCTCGGCGGCTGCGCGATAATGAAAGGCTCGACAAACGCAGCGCATCTCACGTCGTTCAGCCTGGTCGATGTCACCTCCCACGCCCGCGCGACCGCCGTGCTGAACCCGTATTATCTCGTGCTCTTCGCCGAGGCCACGGGCCGCCAGCTCGCCGGGCTGGCGACGCTGCTCTGGCGCGCGGGATATCTCAAGACGGACGTGTCGCGCCTTAGAGGGCGCGAGGCGGCACTCGCTGTCGGCGACGCCATGCAGCATATGCTGGCCTCTCTGGGCGTCGAGACCTCGCTGGAGCAGTTTGAAAACTTCTCACCTGCTCACATCGACAGGGTGATCCAAGCCGCCGGCAATCCGCAGCTTGAAATGAAGCTCAAGGCCATGCCGGTGCCGATGGATGCAGGGATGGTCGAGCATTACATGCGCGGCGCGCTCGAGGCGGCCGCTTCAGGCGAGCTGGAGCGGGTGGAGACGATACCGGCATAGGTGCACCGGGCGCTGACGGACTGGTGAGCTTGCGGCCGGGCAGGCCGGGTGAGGGATGAGCGGCGCTCCCGGCTGGAAGGCAGCCGCCGGGGCCGGGCCCGTCTCAGAAGGCCAGCGGGTCGGTCGACATGAGCCTCTCATCGCGCGTTATTTCATACATATCTGAGAGAAGCTGCACATCGAGTGCAGTCTGCTCGACATTTCTCCGTGTGAACATCCTCTCCTGCGTCTTGACCGCCGCCTCGAGGACGTACTCGGTCTCCTGGCCGAAGGCCTTCGCATAGTTGGTGAAGCTCGGCACGTTGGTCCCCACAAATCCATACAGATAGCTCGACACACCGATGATCTTGCCGGTGAAGATGCTCGTGTCTATCGCCGTCTTCGAGTAGTCACCTATCACGCATCCGAAAAACTGCATCCCGGTGCTTATCCTCTTGCCCCTGTGAAGTATCGATATCTCCCCATAGGTGTTTTTCAGGTCGCTGTTTGAAGTCCCCGCCCCCATGTTTACCCAGCTCCCGACGTAGCTGTGACCGAGAAATCCGTGATGCTGCTTGTTGGTGTACGCCTCGATCGAAGAACACTCGACCTCACCGCCGATCTTGCAGTTTGCGGCTATCCCCACGCGCTCCTTTATGCTGGCCCGCTCTATGATCCTGGTGTGGCGGCCGATCACGACCGGCCCCACAATCAGCGCAAACGGTCCCACCGAGACCCCGTCTTCGAGCAATACAGGCCCCTCGGAGGCGTCGAGCACGGCCGTTTCATGTATCCGTACGTCCTCTCCCGCGCGCACGCCCTCGGAGATCTCCGAGAGCCCCTCACCCAGGTGAGCTATGTTTGGATCGAAAAACTGCTGGTGGTAGCGCACAGCGTCGTGCGGCATCGCCACCAGGGGCAGCTCCTTGTGGACGTTGGCCCTCTGCTGCCCGACAAGGTACTTTGTTATCGTCTGAGGGTCCTGCCTGTCGGCGCCCGCCGGAGCCCTTTCGAAAAAGGCCGCGGCCACGCGGTCATCGTTTTGTATCAGAAAGCTGCCGCCACGCTGCGTCTGCTTGACGAGGCTTGCCATAAGATCGAATGAGGGCACCATCGATGCGTTCACGAAAAGGACCGCCTCATCCTCTGCGACCGGCCCGGCAAGCTCCACTGCAGCGTGCGTGCGCTCGGCGAGGTATCCACGCATGATGCCCGACACCGAGTCAGAGTGCTGACGTCCGACTTCGTAAAGGTTTGTGCCGGCAAGATTTACCGTGAAAGCCGCCCTCGGAAGAGTCAGCGGCCTGTTTTCCCCCGTCAGATGGTCCTCGAAAAAGACTATTTTCATGTTCACCTCCACTCTGCAGAAATGGCGTACTTAAGCGCCGATATCCCCCCGTTGAATATTCACCTGCATTTGCGAGGGACCCGCCCGCGCGAGTGAGTCTCTGCCCCGACGGGGCGGGAGACCGCCGACCTCATCCGGAGGGCCGCCCCTCGAAAGCGCCGCATTTGCCCTGCCCTTTCAGGCTCGAGTGCTTGCGAGAGAGTAATACTACCTTTGAGTCTGGGCCAGAGCAAAGCAAAACCGTCGCAAAAAAAGTCAGACCGCCGCCCATCACGAACGCCTTCCAGTGAGTTAAGACAGCATCCTCATCAGAGAAGAGACTGCGGCACTTTTTTGTTGACAATGGCAGCGACCGGCGCTATCCTGCCGCTATGTGTGCCGGGTAACGTTGAGCCGCTTTCAGCCTCATCCTTCAGCTGGAGGCCCAAAGGGTGTGCAGATGAGACATTTCCTGAAGCTTCCGCTCCTTGTACTGGCGCTGGCCGCGTGCGCCGGGGCGACGGTATATCGCGTGGGGCCAGACGAGGAGTACTCCAGAATATCCGAGGTTGCGCCGAGGCTCAGGGCCGGCGATGTGGTCGAGGTCACCGGCGACATTACCGATAGCTTCAGGGTCACCGCCAGCGGCTCCGCGGTCAATCCGATCACCATAAGGGGCATCACGCGAGTCGAAAACGGACGCATTGTACGACCGAAGGTGAGTATTGAGCCGCATGCAAACACGCTGGTTCTATCCAGAGGCGACTGGCTTATTTTTGAGGGTCTGGCATTTGACGGAAAGGACGGGGGCTTCGAGGGCCGCACCTCGGGTCTTCGACATGATGGCGACTTCCTGACGCTACGCAACTGCAGCTTCCGCTATTTCAGCCATAGGGCAATCAGCTCTGCGCCAGAGGCGGGCAGCATCAAAATAGAGTTTTGCGAGTTTGACTCGAACGGCCGCGCGCCACACAGACACATTGTGGACATCTGGTCTTTCACTTCCGGCTCGACTATGACCGTCGAGCACTGCTGGTTTCGCGACGGGACGGGGGGCGCGCTCCTGCGATCCCGCGCCACCCGCAACGTCATACGTTACAACTGGTTTGAGAACCCCTACATTACGTGCCTGTCTGTGGTGGGCCCCATGGAATGGCAGGGACAGGAGGATTCCTATGACCACCTCTACCCGATGCATACCGACATCGTGGGGAACGTATTCTTCCAGGGATGGTCCCCGGGAACCTTGTACGCGGTGATGATGCTCGGCGGAGAGGAGGAAAGGACACCCGGCACTGAGGGCGACTTTCACATAGCGCACAACCTCTTCGTCAGCACACGCACAAGGACAAAGGCTATGCCGGCTGACCAGCCTCCAGCGGTGCATCTGCGCGTATTCGGCAACGTGGACCGTGTAATCGCCTACAACAACGTCTTTCTCGAGTACGGCGCTTGCGAAACCGGCGTATACATTTCCGGAGTGACGTGGGATACCCCCCGCACGCGCGCCTTTCAGCAGAGGCGCGGTCACGGCGAGCCGGTCGTCGAGGGGGCAAACAACTGGGTTTCAGCAAAGTCCACCGGCATCCCGGAAGGCTTTCTTAACACGCTCAGCGGGATAAACCCGCACTTTGTCGATCTTGTGAACTTCGACTTTCGACCCACCAGAGACTCACCCCTTGCCGGCACCGGGGCGTGGCCGCTGCCTGAAGGGCGCATCGTCGAGCTTGTCCCTGAGTATGAGCCCCAGCGCGGCATCCCGGCCGACCTCTCTCCAAGGCGGCGGCGCAGGGCTGTCCCACCCTCCATCGGCCCCTTCGAGGCGGCCGAGTAAGAGCACCACCGGTCCGTGCGGTCTGGACGGTAGCCTGGGTCAGGCGGAGCCTGGCTTCTAATGCATCCTGCCAGGCCGCCCGAAAGCAAGCCGGCGGCACTACGGCCACAGAAAGCCGAGCGGGCAACGCGACACTTTTCCCAGCAGGCCGTTGCAGCCGTCCTGGAGGGCGCGCCTGTTGTACACTGAAAGGCGCCGGCGGGCAGACTCCCCAATGATACCCGTGCCCCTCGCGCCTGCCTTCATATCGCCGCGGCAGATGTGCACAATCAAAGCGGCGGCCTGAGGTCGTCGGCCGTGCCCATCCTGCCGTCAGGGCCCGCCGGACCGTAAAGCGCGTAAGCCTTGCAGGCAGCGATGAAGCTGTCGACGCCAGCAGCAGTGCCGGTGCGCGAACGGTAAATGACACTGAGCGCTATCTCTATACGATCCATGATGTCCTGGTTTTGCTGAGGTGTGGCGCCGTCGTCACTCTGCCTGTCGATATACCTTACGGACTCCGCCAGAAGCGGCACAAGGATAACGAGTGCCTCATCCATGCGCCCCCCGTTAAGGCGAGCAAAGACCTTATCGGTCTCATACCAGCGCCCCTGCCATCGTTCGCTGACGGCCGCGCGTGCGTCCACTGCCGCATCGAGCTGTGCGTAATAGTCGTCGGACCTCTCGGGAAAATGCGCGACGACGTCGGCGAGGGGGTCTGCGGCGTGGCCGGTCGTGTCCGGAGGGTCGCTTATGTCTGCCGGCCCCGAGCGTGCGAACCTTTCAAAGGCCGCCGCACGGTCAGCGTTGCCGGCCGCTTCAATCGCCTGAGAGACGGAAAGGATCGCCGCTGTGAGCGAGGTCTCATCGATCGGGCAGATGATAAACTGCGCCCTGGCCGCGGCAAGGGCCGACTCGGCATCGCCCTCTTCGAGAAAGGTCATGACGCGCTGGCGCGCCTGGGCGTACTCGAGGGGCCAGGCAAAGCGAGTACCGCTGTAATCAACGGCAAGCACCATCTCCGCCGGGTCGAGCAGGTTGTAGCCCCGCTCGGTCACCGCGCTGCCGCCATCAGCCGCGAACGCAGCAAAAAGAGGCACCACGGCAAGCAAAATGGATGCGCCCCATCTCATAACACGTCTCCTCAAAAGTGATAGTACGTGGGCTGCATGCCTAATGTTATCCCCATTTGAGCACTTATTCAAGCAGGACTTCCCGAAATTTCCCGGCCTCTCTTGATCATCTTACGCGGTTTCTGGTGCCAGCGTTCTATAGCGCCACTCAAACAGCCGCAAGAGAGAGTAGGTGCTTTGAGCTGAACCGTGTCTTAGACCGGCGAGACCTTCCGGCTTACCTCACGCAGCGAGAGAAGCACGGGAGAAAATCGAGCCGGACATGAAGGGGTTAACGGCAAGATCACTACTTATATAAGGGTCATGAGAAACATGTCTCCGGCTAAGGCAGAGCGGGTCTGTTTAGACAACATGGAGACGCCGTCATAATTAACCTTGATACGCCCATTTTTCAAACTGGCGGAGTTTCTCTCAGGGAAGGCTCTCGAGTGCCTCGGTGACGGTGGGCACGGTCTCGGCGGGCTTTATGCCGTACCAGGCAGCCAGCACCCGGCCGTCTTCACCGATAAGAAAGGATGAGCGTATTATGCCCATGACCTTCTCGCCGAACATCTGCTTTTCGCCCCACACGCCGTACGCCTCGGCCACCTCGTGCTTCATGTCGCAGCCCAGCGGAAAGCCGAGACGGTGCTTCTGGTCAAACTTCTTCTGGTCCGCCGGACAGTCGGGGCTCACTCCGATGACCGACACGTCGAGCTGTGAGAAGTCATCCATGGCATCCCGGATGCTGCAGGCCTGCGTAGTGCAGCCCTCAGTGCCGGCCTTGGGGTAAAAATAGATGAGAAGCTTTCTGCCGGCAAAATCGGAAAGCCTCACAGTGTTTCCGTTCTGATCAGGCAGTTCGAAATCCGGCGCCTCATCCCCCGGCTTGAGCTTGCCCATAATATCAGCCCCCTTATGCAACCTTGCACGATTTGAAATGTCTCATATTACAAAGAGCTTGACCCGATGTAATCCTGCGTTGTTCCGGATACATGCAACAACGCGTGTACGCAGTATTATGAAATGGAGGCGAGCGGTGAGAAAGACAAGCGGCAATAGAGAGGCTTTCGGCACGGCCCGACAGGTGGGAGGGCTTCTGGCCTGGCTCTTGGTCACCTTTTCTGCCGCGGCAATCGGCGGCATCTTCTCACCAGGTGGCCCGCATGACTGGTACACGAGCCCCTCATGGGCTCCCCCTGACTGGGTATTCGGGCCGGTGTGGACCGCGCTGTACACTATGATGGCGGTAGCGGCGTGGCTTGTGTGGCGGCGGAGGGGCTTTTCGGCGGCGCGCGCGGCACTCGGTGTGTACATTCTGCAGCTGGCGCTAAATGCCGCCTGGACTCCTGTCTTTTTCGGCCTGCGAATGCCGGGCGCAGCCTTTGTGGTGATAGTGGCGCTATGGGTAGCGATAGCTGCTGCGACTGTACTTTTCTGGAAGCACTCGAGAGCGGCCGGCGCACTTTTCGTGCCATATATAGCGTGGGTGAGCTTTGCCGGTGCGCTCAACTTCAGCATCTGGAGGCTTACCCCTCCTGTGTAGAGCGCCGTCACACAGAGTCGAGAGCATTCGCGGTGAGAACTCCCGGCCGATTCATGCGCGTGAAGTCCGCAGGTACCGGTCGCTGGATGCTGGAAGCGAGCCTTTTTCCTGCTTACCACACAGTGGCAATGAGCCCGAGCGCGTTACAAGAGTGTCTCCATTTCCTCGACGTCTGGAGAAAAGGGGTCCTGCTCGCGCAGCACATCGAGAAACACCTCGACGAGGCGAGGGTCAAACTGGCTGCCAGTGCAGCGTTTGAGCTCGACGACGGCCTCCTCTGGAGAGAGAGCGCCTCGATAGGGGCGCGCAGTGGTCATGGCGTCATAGGAGTCTGCCACAGCCATGATGCGAGACAGAAGGGGTATGTCCTCTCTGAAGAGCCCGTCGGGGTACCCTGCGCCATCCCATCTTTCGTGGTGATGGCGGATGATCTTTCTGACGGTGTCGAGAAAGTCCAGCGAGTTGATGATCCGCTCTCCGATGACGGGATGGTCCTTTATCGCGTCAAACTCCCACTCGGTGAGCCTGCCCGGCTTGTTGAGAATACGCTCGGTGATCCCTATCTTGCCGATGTCATGGAGCTGGCTGGCGTAGCGCAGGTTGCCGATCTCCTTGTCTCCGATGCCGAGACGCTCGGCTATCTGAAGAGCATATCGCGTGACGCGCAGGGAGTGGCCGGAGGTATAGTTGTCCTTGGCCTCAAGTGAGGTGGCGAGCGCCTGCACGGTCTGGAATGTCGAGTCCTGTAGGACAGTGTAGAGGCGCGCGTTTTCAATCGCGGTAGCCATCTGCGAGCCGATGGTCATGAGCAAATGCGAGTCATCCATTGTAAACTTGTCACGGTTTATCTTGTCGTAGACAAGCATGACTCCCAGCAGGTTTTCCTTGACCATCAGCGGCACTCCGAGAACGGATGTGAAGCCGTTGATCTCGAAGTCCGCCGGCTCAACGGTGTCCTCTTTTGTGATATCTCCTATCAGAAGCGCAGAACGGCTTGCCGCTACCGTCCCGGCCAAGCCATGCCCCACGCCTATCGACCTTCCAAGGCTCGACTCATCGAAGCCATGGGCCGCCTTTACCGTGAGCCTGCGCGTAGCTTCATCGAGCAGCATCACCACCGCGGCGCGCACTCCCATCTTGTCATTGACGATCTCAAGTGCGAGGTGGAGAAGCCTGTCGAGGTGAAGCTCGTTGGCCAGCGTGCGGGACACGTCGTTGAGCATCGAGAGCTCACCGACCCGCCGAGTAAGAGTGGCGTTCGATGACATGAGGTTTCGCGAGGTATGTATGACACGCTCGGCGAGCTTCTTTTCGTGCTCGAGAAGTCGCTCGTTAGCGTGCTTGAGCTGGCTGAGCAGGCGGCGGTTCTTCTTTTCGGCGACGCGTGCGGCAACCGTTCGCCTGACAACCTCCACGATATGGTCGATGTCAAAGGGCTTGCATATGTAGTCATCGACACCGGTGCGCAGAGCGCCTATTGCGGTCTGCAGCGAGGCATACGCGGTGACAACGATGGTGGCGGTGTCTCGACAGCGGCCCTTGGCGGCGCGCGCCACCTGCAGACCGTCGACCACAGGCATCTTCAGATCGGTAATAACGCCGTCGTACTCGCACCTGTCTATGCGGTTGAGGGCCATGCGGCCGTCGGTGCATACCTCCACATCGTAGCCCTCAACGTCGAGCACGTCTGAGAGAAGCCTGCAGATCTCCTCCTCGTCGTCCACTACGAGGAGCTTGACATCTTCTGTCATCTTCATATGACCTGGTTCCCCTGGTAATCGGTCAATATCAGGCGCGCCATACGGGTATTGAGACGGCGAATACCGTCCCCTCCCCCGGCGTGCTGCGCACCTTGATCAGGCCGCCGTGGCTTGCAACTATGCTGTGGCATATCGCCAGACCGAGACCTGTGCCCGTTCCCGCTTTGGTGGTAAAAAAGGGCTCGAAGATCTTCTCGAGCGTTTCCCTGTCCATTCCTTTACCGTTATCGGCAATAGAGACCGAAACGAAGTTGCCTTTTTCGTCAAGCTCTACGGTGATATCAATCCTGCCGTGCTCCTTTACGGCGTCTACTGCGTTTGCAAGCAGATTTCTAAGCGCCTGCTCGAGCTTGGAGGCATCGGCGGCGATCTGCGGCAGACCCTCGGGGATATCGACATTGATGGCAGTACCTCGTTCTTCAGCATGGTCTCTGACGAGCTCAACCGCACCGGAGACGACCTCTTCAAGCGAGGCGGATGTTATTGCGGGGGCCTCCGGCTTGCCGAAGGTGAGAATGTCTGAGATTATCTTGCTCATTCTGTCACACTGAGAGCGAATCATCTCCAGGTGATGCTGCCTGGAAGGGTCCTCTTCCATCTTCATCAGCAGCTGTACGCGGCCTGAGACGATGGCGAGGGGATTGTTTATCTCGTGTGCGGCCCCGGCGGCCATCCGCCCGATCGCGGCGAGCTTGCGAGAGCCCAGCAGCTGCTCATAAAAGCCTCGGGATCGCCTGTTTGAATCCTTGAGCTTCTCGCTCTCACGCCTGAGCTTGTTTTCCAGTAGAGCCCGCTGCAGCAGAAGCGAAGCGGCATCGGCGAAAAAACGCAGCTCATCGTTGGTATAAGGCGTCCTTGCGCCGCACTCAACGAGCATGCCCGCACGCTGGGAATGCCCGACTGTTATCGGCGCAAACTGAAGGCGGCCCGCCACGAGTGAGGACAGGCCGACGGCCGGGTCAAGCTGACCTGCGAGCTCCTGGACGACATGGACCAATGCATCGCGGTCGGCGCCTATGCCGGTAAGGTCATTTGAGGCGTTTTTGTCGGCCTCGATCGAAAAGGACCCTGTCGAGGAGGCGCCGTTTACGACAGCGCCAAAGACTCTGCCTGCCGAGTGGTCTACCCAGTAGGCTATGACCTTAGCAGGCAGCAGGTCCCGGTAAACAGCGCCGGCAAGGCCTGCCAGGGCGTCTTCACAGGTGAAGGAGGAGCCGAGGCTGGCGTTAAGATCGGTGACGGCCTGGAGGCGCTTCTGGCTGCGCTCAAGGCCCGAGCGTGCCTGCTGGAGCTCCTCATTGAGGTCACCCAGCAGGGCGTTTGCCTTGCGCAGGCTCTCGAAGTACAGGTCGGACTCCTCGATCTCGATGTTGATAATGCTTGATCTTGTGCTTATTCTCTCGACAAGGTGGGAGAGGATGTCCTCGATGTTTGCCTCGTCGAGGCCAAGAAGGCCCATGATCTCCTCGACCGGCTCCCATGATTCGCCCGTTCCGGAAAAGCCGATGCGCTGCCTGCGCACGAGGTCGTCGGCGGCGGCGACTATGGCGGCGGTAAGGGCGACGGGATCGGAGAAATCCGCCACCTGGGGCAGCAGGTGATGGTCGGAGATAGCGCGGCAGATGGCCTCGGGCAGGGCCCATTTTTCGGCCAGGCGGCGGCCGGCCTCGACGTGACTGGTGCCGAAGCGGCTTCTCTCCGCCTCGCTTATGTCCTCGCCACTCTTTGTGATCTCGTCGATGAGCTCAAGGTAGTCTTCACGAGCCAGCGAGTATAGGGCGATCTTTCCTATGTCGTGCAGTAGCCCGGCGGTAAAGGCATCCTCGGGCAGCACCCCGCCGGTATTTTCTGCAACGAGCTCCGAGGCCGATGCGACCGCCAGGCAGTGTTTCCAGAACTCAAAGATCGCTGATGACCTGTCCATGACCTCTCTGCCGAATACATCCACCACCTGCATCGACAGGAGTACATTGCGCACGCCGTTGACGCCGAGCATGACGACGGCACGATTGACTGACGAAACACGGCCCTGCAGACCGCTGTACGCGGAGTTTACGACCTTGAGAAGCCTTGCAGCGGTGGACGGGTCGGTCTCGATGAGGCGCGAGACCTCCTCGACTTCAACGTTTTCCTCGGCAGCCATGCGCATCAGCGCAGAGGCCACACTCGGCAACGTCGCCAGTTTATCGAATTTTTGCAAGATTTCGCAGGCCACTCTGTTCCGCCAATGATGAGGGCCGACACCCGGCGGGATGAGCGCGGCGTGGCGAAGACGCCGCCGTCAGGCCTGACTCAGGCCCGCCCGCAGCGCCGCCCGCGTGATCACGCACCGGGGCTATCCGGCGACGAAAACCTTTTTCATCCGGGCCGACACACCTTACTTCTGAAATATAACCCGCTTTCAGAGCCAGTCAAACCGGTCATACGCACAAAATTGCCTGAGTCGGCATGCAGTGACCGGCGTATCGGTAGCGTGAAACTCTTATCGGGCGGGCGCCGTGTGACTCTTCGGCAAAAATCGCGCAGGCAAAAAGGGCGCAAGGGATGCATCCCCTGCGCCCTTGGAAAGCTTACAATCGGGGCGTGCTTTCTCAGATGCTCAGGCTCATGAGAAACTCAGCGTTTGAGCCTGTCTTCTTCATCTTCTCTATCAAGAGCTCGATAGCTTCGGTCGGATTCATGTCATTGAAAACCTTGCGAAGCAGCCACACGCGCCGCAGCTCCTCGGGGTCAAGCAGCAGCTCCTCCTTGCGCGTGGCGGATCGATTTATGTCTATGGCCGGGAAAATACGCCGCTCGAAGAGGTTTCGGTCGAGGTGCAGCTCCATGTTGCCGGTACCCTTGAACTCCTCGTAAATCACGTCGTCCATCTTTGAGCCGGTATCTATAAGCGCCGTGGCAAGTATCGTCAGGCTGCCGCCCTCCTCGATGTTGCGCGCCGAACCGAAAAAGCGCTTTGGCTTGGTCAGCGCAGCCGCGTCGATGCCGCCGGAGAGTATCTTGCCCGAATGCGGCATCTCCGTGTTGTGCGCGCGCGCCAGACGCGTGATGCTGTCAAGAAGTATTACGACGTCATGGCCGTACTCGACCATGCGGCGGGCCTTGTCCTGGACCATCTGGGCTACCTGCAGGTGCCGAGAGGCGGGCTCGTCAAAGGTCGAAGAGATGACCTCGGCGGCCTTGACAGTGCGCTGCATGTCGGTGACTTCCTCGGGCCTCTCGTCGATCAGAAGGATAATGAGATAAACCTCGGGATTGTTGTGGGCTATGGCATTGGCGGCCTTCTGCAGAAGGACAGTCTTGCCGCTCTTCGGCGCAGCCACGATGAGCCCGCGCTGCCCCTTGCCGATCGGCGTGACCAGATCGACTATCCTCATCTCTATGTCTTCGGACTTCACCTCGAGAACGAGTCTCTTATCGGGGTGAAGCGGCGTGAGATCCTCAAAAACGACCTTGTCCTGCAGCTGCTCGGGGTTTTCATAATTTATGGCTTCCACGCGCAGGAGCGCGAAGTAACGCTCACCCTCCTTGGGGGGGCGTATCTGTCCAGAGACGATGTTGCCGTTTTTCATGCCGAATCGTCTGATCTGAGACGGGCTCACGTAGATGTCATCAGGCCCGGGCAGGTAGTTGTAGTCAGGACTTCTCAGGAAGCCGAATCCGTCAGGCAGTATTTCGACCACGCCTTCACCGTAGAGCATTCCGTTTGCCTTGACGCGGTTTTTGAGGATTTTGAAGATGAGCTCGGGCTTCTTGAGGCCGTAATAATCGTCAACACCCTCTTTCTTGGCGACGCCCTGCAGCTGCTTGACCGTCATCTTCTGCAGCTCTGTCAGGTGGATTTCGCCCTTCTTGACTGCTTCGTACTTCTGATTCATCTCGTCGTCGTTTTTGACGCTGGTGCCGGCTGCTTTGGCCGAACGTGACTTGGCGGCTGCCATTTAGTCGCTACCTCCAATAAGGTGATTCTGCGGTTAAAGATTTGCAGGTTATACGGTAAACGAAGGGCTCAACCGACAAGGGATCATCAGGCTGCAGCTCAAAGGCTCCTCAGGAATCAACAACGGCCTTCCAGATTTCGCCGGCCTGCTCGGCAGCTTCATCGAGCGGTCCGTTGTTGCTGATGATATAATCGGCCCGTTTCCTCTTCGATATTAGGGAATCCTGAAACTTCTGCCTCCTGTCGAGCTCGCCTGTGTCCCAGCCGCGCGATTCGGCCAGGCGCCTCTGCCTGACACTGCGGTCGGCCTCCACGAAGATGACTGCATCGCACATGTCGTCCATGCCGGTCTCGAAAAGAAGCGGCGCGTCGAGAACGACCGCCCGGCAATGCGGATCCTTCTCAGCTTCGTTGATGATCCGCCGGCACTCGGCGATGATTGCAGGGTGTATTATGGCATTGAGCCTGTCAAGCGCGCCTCTGTCACTGAAGACCACCTCCGAGAGAGCCCGGCGAGCTGCCTGGCCGCCGCCGGCTGTGTCGATTCCAAACTCCCGCTTGATGGCAGCCGCGGCTTCGGGTGATTTCAGGGCCTGGCTGGCTATTGTGTCTGCATCTATTACAACAGCTCCCAGCCCTCGGAAAATCCCGCTGACAGTTGTTTTTCCAGAGCCTATCCCTCCAGCAAGGCCAATTATAGGGCAGCGCCTCCGGGTCATCCTATCCCCCGGCCTCCAGCCAGTTATCGCCGGTAGCGATATTTACCACTATGGGAACATCCAGCCTGAGAGCCTCGGCCATGTCCTTTTCCACCGCAGCGCATTCCTGCGCAACCAGCGAAATAGGACACTCGAGCACCAGCTCGTCGTGAATCTGCATTATCATCATTACCGGCAGCGCATCCTGCCGGTGGCGACGGTCGATTGCAAGCATCGCAAGCTTGATAAGATCAGCAGCAGAGCCCTGTATGGTCGTGTTTATCGCCATGCGCTCGGCTGAGTTCAGATTGCGAGGACTTTTCGCCTCGATGCCGTTTATGTAACGACGCCGTCCCATGATCGTCTTGACATATCCTTCCTTTCCGGCCGCATCGAGTGTCCTGGTGATGTAGTCCTCGACGCCCGGATAACGCTCGAAATAGCTCTTAATGAACTCCGCCGCTTCGCCGACCGGCACGCCCAGCTGCCTCGAGAGCCCGTAAGGACTCTGGCCGTAGATGATGCCGAAGTTGACCGCCTTTGCAGTCCGGCGCATCTGCGGGGTCACATCATCACTCGAAACGCCGAAGATCTCACGTGCTACGAAGTTGTGTATGTCATCTCCCTTTTCAAAGGCCTCCTTCAAGGCTGCATCGCCCGACAAGTGCGCTGCTATTCGCAGCTCTATCTGCGAGTAATCCGCGGCTATGAGCTTCGAGTCCGGCCCGGCGGTGAAGGCCCGCCTTATCCTGCGCCCGAGGTCCGTGCGCACGGGGATATTCTGAAGATTGGGATCGCTCGACGACAGCCTGCCGGTGGCCGTTCCGGTCTGGTTAAAGGATGCATGGACCCGTCCCGTCCGCTCGGACACCATCGCCGGCAGAGCATCCAGATACGTGCTTTTCAGCTTGGAAAGCCCCCTGTAATCCAGCACCTCGCGCGCGATCGGGTCCACCTCGGCCAGTCTCTCGAGAACCTCGTTGTCTGTGGAAAAACCGGTCTTCGTCCTCCTGCCGGGCCTCAGGCCCCTGTCTTTGAAGAGCACTTCAGCAAGCTGCTGCGTGGAGCCTACGTTAAACTCCCTGCAGGCCTCGCGCTGGATGCGCTTTTCAATCTCTGATATCTCGCTGGTCAGCTCCTCGCTCATCCGCCGGAGCTGATCCACGTCGATCAAAACGCCGGCAGCCTCCATGCGTGAGAGCACATCGACCAGCGGCAGCTCGATGTCGAAGAAGAGCTCCTCGAGCGTGAGTTCCCTCAGCCTGTCGGCGAGCACACGCCAGAGGCGCAGTGAAATCCCCGCATCCTCACCCGAGTACTCCGCCACAAGGCCGCTGGCAACCAGGTCGAGAGTAATCTGGTCCTTTCCCTTGCCTATAAGGTCTGATATGGGCGTCATTCTGTAGTTGAGGTAATCCGCAGCAAGGTCGTTGATGTTGTAGCGCCTGCGCCCCGGATCCACAAGATATGCGGCTATCATGGTGTCAAACGCCACACCTCGCATCTCGATGCCTGCTCGGCCCATGACGACCATGTCATACTTGAGGTTTTGCCCGACCTTACCCTTATCGGGATCCTCCAGGATCGGCTTGAGCGCCGCCAGGACCTCTTTTTCGTTGAGGTGCAACTCGCCCTCGGGGCACCTCAGCGCCACGTACCAGGCGCGCCGGTCATCAACGGCGAACGAAAGACCCACGATGTGCGAATCGATCGGAGAGACTCCCGTGGTCTCCACGTCAAAGGCAAACGTGGAAGCAGCGCCAAGCTCCTCCATGAGCGCGTCGAAGCCGCTCTCATCGTTGACAAGGATGTACTCGATGCCGGTATCGCCGGCAGTCTCTGCAACATCGTCGAGCATGCCCCTGAAGTCCAGCCTCCTGAAGATGTCCGAAAGGGCCTCGCGATCGGGGCGGCACATCTTCAGCGCCGCAAAATCGATCTCTACCGGCACGTGCCTGTCAAGCGTCACCAGCTCGCGCGAAAGGCGCGCATCCTCAGCATGCGCGCTGATGTTTTCACGGGTCTTTGCACCGGGTATGTCATCGACGTGGGCCAGCACTTCATCGAGCGTACCGTACTCTCTTATAAGCTTCAGGGCAGTCTTGGGCCCTATGCCGGGGATGCCCGGCACGTTGTCAGTGGTGTCGCCGGATAGCGCCATCATGTCCACGACCTGGGCGGGCTCGATGCCGTTTTCAGCAATGTAGCTCTCGCGCGTTATATAGCGGTCCTTTCTGTTGTCCCATATGCTTATGCCGTCGTCGAGAAGCTGAAAAACATCCTTGTCCCGCGTCACAATAACCGCCTCGATGCCCCTTGCAGCGGCTGCGACCGCCAAGGTAGCCAGCATGTCGTCGGCCTCGTAGCCGTCAAGGGCAAATACCGGTATTCGGTAGGCCTCGACGATCCTGCGAACGTAGTCCATCTGCTCGACAAGGTCATCCGGCATCGGCTTGCGCTGGGCCTTGTAGGCGTCAAATCGCTCGTGCCTGAAAGTAGCAGCGGCCGTGTCAAAGGCCACGGCCATGTACCTGGGGCTCTTTTCCCTGAGAATCTTCTGAAGCATCAGCGTAAAGCCGTATATCGCGTTTGTCGGCAGCCCGTCAGGGGCTGTAAGCCCCGAACGTATGGCATAATAGGCCTGGTAGACCTGCGAGTTCCCATCAATCAGGAATGCCTTTTCGGAGGTCACTTTGAGGCACCGATTCAACGAAGGCGGTAGAGTAAAGCTGGCGTAGATCACCCGGAAACACTTCAGGGACCCGCCGCTTGCATACGTTTACTTTCTTCTATATACGGACGAAGAGACGGCTTATGAAACGCGCGCCCGGCCCCTCCGGCAAAAAAGAAACCCCGGTCGGGCTGGGCATCCTCGAGTTTGCCAGCGGCCGCTTCAGCGTGCTCGAGGCCCCCGATCGGGGCGCGCTGGCCGCCGAACTCGCGCGGTTGGATCCGGTGGAATGCCTGGTCCCGGAGAGCCTTG
>SLPQ01000110.1 GCA_007131925.1 Candidatus Brocadiia bacterium
CTCGACATTGTGCATCTTCTTTGGAGGTGTGATGGCGGTCGCCGCATCAGAGTCAAAAGCGATGACAATGGAAGAACGCGTAGCTGCGCTCGAGAATGAGCTTGCCGAGCTAAAGGATGACCGGCAGGAAAAGCTTCGCCAACTCGAGAATGAGGGGTCGTCCACGGCCCAGAGGCAAGAGCAGGCCGCCGAAGTGGAACATGAGCTTGTCGCGACCGGGACAGAAAACCAGAGCACGCTTGTAGCGGGGTGGGACCGCGGTTTCTTTCTTGGTTCCGCGGACAATCGCTTCCGCCTGGAAATCACCGGCTGGATTCAACCACGCTTTGAGTATCGGAGCCGTCCGGACGCAGAGGACACCAGCAGCTTCCTCATGCGTCGAGTCCGTCTGGACTTTCGAGGACACGTTTTCGACGAAAGGATTACCTTTCGCGTGATGCCCGAGCTGGCCCGCACCGCCAACCTGCGTGACGCCTGGATTGATTATGAATGGAACCGTGCGTTCCAGGTTCGCGCCGGTCAGTTCACCGTGCCCTTCCAGTGGCACCGCTACGTCTCGCCAAGGCGACAGCACTTCGCCGAGCGGGGTGATCCGTCAGAGACGTTCGGCTTTCCTACCGGAAGGGATATCGGTGTCATGGCCCATGGTCGCAACGAGGACAACACCTTCGGCTATGGTGTCGGTGTCTTCGACGGGGCGGGCAGAAATGTGGGAATCAGCAACAGCTCCGGCAACATGGGCTCGGCTCGCGTAACTTGGGCTGCGCTGGGCGAGCTGCCCCGGGAGGAGTCCGACCTGGGCTTTTCCGACCAGCTGCAGTTAAGTTTCTTGGGCGGCGTGCAGGGCGCATACCGCAATGAGGCTCGTGACTGGGACCTTGGTCGTTCACCTGCCCCGGGTAATACCCGCGCCGACTGGGTCAGCAGCACCGCTGGCGTCGGGCTGCGCTACCGGGGATTCTCGCAGGTCTTGGACGGGTATCTGCGTCGCGTGGATCCTGATTCTCCTGCCGTCGACAGCTACAGCGGCTGGGCATATATGGCCAGCACGGGGTATTTTGTCGTGCCGGAGAAATGGGAGCTGGTCGGCAGGTGGTCGCAGTTGCGGCTTGACAAGGATGATCGCGACACGCGGCAAGACGAGCTGGGTCTGGGTGTAAACTGGTACGTTAAGGGTCATGACCATAAGATTCGCCTGAACTACTTCAATGGCAGAAGCGCCGACGGTACCGAACACACGACTGTTCTGGAATACCACCTGCAGTTTTGAGCTCCGCATATGACATTGTAGGAGGCGGACATAATGCTCGATGATAGGAAGATGGGGCGAGGACTCATCGTGGCTCCTTATGCGGGAGCCCTGGTGATGCTGGCATTTCTGGCATGGGTCCCCCGGGTCTTTGAGCCGGTTATTCGCGACGACCATGCAAGAAACATCGAGATCCCAGAGAACCTTTTGCATCCCATGAAGGTCAAAGCGGCTTACAACCACGATACGATGTTCTTCCGTTTTCTCCTGCCCACGGACGAGCCGGCCTATTACCATGACTACTGGGTATATGAGGGCGAAGGCTCGTGGCGACGGGAAGGAGCCTCCACCGTCGGGCGTCAGCCTCACGGCGTCTATGAGGATCGCATCACCTTTTTTGTCGATGACGGCAGAGTGCCTGAGTTTGGCAAGTGGGGCGGCTTTGTGACTGCCTCGAGCTCTCAGATGAGGTTTTTCACGGAAGCTGCCCACGAGGAGGTCATTGAGCATCCGCATCTTGGCCCCCAGGGCCACAGCGACCTGCGCAAGTGGCTGCCGGAGACACGCACCGATCCTGATGACTGGCGTACGATCAAGCCGCCCGAGGAGCTCCAGGCCCTGCGCGAGGCTGGATACTTTCTGGATCTGTGGCACTGGCGGGCGCACCGCAGCAACCCGATAGGCTACTCCGACGATCAGTACATCCTGGATTATCGTTTGGGGGACCAAGGAGTTGCGCCATGGGCAACAAACTGGGACCCGGACGAAGGACGCCCCATATATATGTTTGATCCTGATACCACCGGGCAGCTGGCCATGAGATGGGAAAAGGTGCTCGCGCGCGAGTACCCCCAGGAGGACTACCGCCGCTACGCCCTTATTCTTCCCGGCGAGCACAACCTGCAAAACGTCGTCGAGTTTGATCCCGACCACGACTGGCAGGCCGGCGATGTGCTGCCCCGGCGGTTGCTGCGGGAGCCGCAGCAGTCTCGCGGAGACATACAAGCCACCGGCATCTACCATGAAGGCGCCTGGCTGGTAGACCTGTGGCGGCTACTGGACACCGGCAATCCCCTCGACGACAAGATTCTCAAGGACCAGGGGCTCTATCAGGTCGCTTTTGCCGCTCACGTACTGGCCCATGGCAGCCGATGGCACTATGTGTCGCATCCGATGACGCTGGGCCTGAGTCGGCGAGCAGACATCGAGGCGCTGCGGTTTGCGGGAGAGGGGCCGCCGTGGGATGAGGTGGAGTGGAGCGAGCTGGAGCTATTTTACCCAGGACAGATTGACTGGGCTCACCTGACCGGTCCCGGACACGCCGGGGCAAAGGACATCGCCGCAGGGCGGATGCTCCCCCCTAACCATACGCCGGAGGTTCTCGGCCAGTACGCGGTGCAGTCTGAGTTTCGCGGTGAGATTCGCAGACAGTGGTTGCAGACTCTCGTGAGCGTACTATTAACGCTTGCGCTGGTCTCAGCTGGCGTTTTGCTGGTCATGCCCGGTCGTGGACGATCCTTAGAAAGGAGCAAGCCATGAAGCCAGGATATCACGCTATGGTGGCCGGCCTGGCCACCGGATCATTGGTGCTTTCTTTCCTGGCGCTGAGTGTACTTTTCTGGATACGTCCCGGCAACAAGCGCCTGGCGGCATTGATCAATGGCTTTGAACCAGTAAGTTTCTACGCGGGGCTGTTTGCCCTTATCACGCTGCTCTTGTCGAGTGTTACAGGTCTTCTCATCTGGCCGCTCGATGCCTCACTGAACAGCCCCACCACCTCAAACAAGATCTTCGCAGCCGCGGTGTCAACTTTACTGTGGACGGTCTTTCTGATCGCCCGTTTGAAAGCAGGCCCGGATCTTTGGAGCCGACGAGACTTGGGCGCTCACTTTGCATACGTATGTGCGCTGGCCGGCTTTGCAGCCATGCTGGTCACGGCCGGCATAGGTGGGGACATCGCCGGTATACCCAGCGGTTTTCTGGAGGTGTTGGAGGCTGTGGGTTTTCGCATCCGCTATGCGCTCTACTTTCCCACCCTGTTGAACGCATTGCTTGTCGCGGCGGGTCTGGCCGCCCTGGTGGCGGGCATATACTCATCCCGCCAGCGAAGTTCTGTAACCGTGAGTCCGGCTGAAGAGAGTGGCCGAAAATCATGAATACATGCCACTGCGCAGTGACGCCCCCAAGCGCTCGTGCCACCCAGGCTGTCATGTTTCCCGCATTGGTTTTCACGCCGACGTCACCACCCCGAGCGACCGCAGTGCAAAAGATGCGCTTATCTGGGGCTTCGATGGCGGCGATGAAGGATCGTGCTTACTTATATTTTCAATGCACACGCCTCTGGTGGACGAGCCAATGCAAGAAGCACAGATGAATGATTACAGACCAGAGGACAACTCTGGGGAGATTCCACCTCGAGTTCGCCGGCTTGTAGAGAATCGCTTGGAGGTAATAGAGTCAGTTGTGTACGGCACGGCGGTGAAGGCGGCGCTCATGCCGGGTAAGATGCTGCGTACCAGGCTGGCCGACCGCCTCGCAGCCGCAAATCCGTCATGTCCGGACCTTGCTGTGCTTGTGCCTGTCTGTGCCGGAATAGAGCTGGTCCATGCAGCCAGTCTCTGTCATGACGACGTGATCGACAATTCTTGGATTCGACGGTCGCTGCCCACTGTGTGGAGAAATACCGGATGCAACGGAGCCATCCTGCTGGGCGATCTTCTCATTTCTGAAGCGCTGGACCTGATCGGCTCCGTGGAGAAGGGCGCCTACCTCCGCGCCTTCATCGGGAAGATCCGGGAGGTCTGTCAGGCCGAGGCCGAAGCCGAGCTGCGCTGGCGCGGCCGGCGAGCTGACGAGGCGACCTGCCTGCGTCTGGCACGATACAAGACAGGGCCGCTTTTCGCCTTTGCCGCAAGTGTCTGCGGAGGACACCGGCAGCCCCTTTCCGGCGCACTCGAGGAGGCCGGCTACTACATCGGCACCGCCTACCAGCTTGCCGACGACCTCATCGACGTGACGGGGAACGAGCGCACGGTCGGAAAGACGCTCGGGCTGGACCGCAGTCAGCGCAAATACACTCTGGCCCAGGGAAGCGGTCAGGATCGCCGGCGGACCAGAGAGCGAATCAGAGAACTGTGCCTTTCGACGCTTACTTGTCTGAAGGCACATCCGCACGCCCGCAGGGCGGCAGGTCGCTTTATCGCCCGGGACCTCCAGCCTTTGCTCAGCCTGCGTGAGGGTCATCTGGATATAGTCTGCGAGGAGCAAAGCACATGAAGTTCAGAGGTGGGTACAACGTGCCGGTGGCTGGGATGCCTTCGCGACAGGTCGAGGTGCTGGGCGAGCCCGACGTACTGTACCTGCCGCGGTGGAGTGCGAGGTTTCGTTTTTCAGACCTCTCCGTGGAGGAGGGGCAGCGAGTTAGTCCGGGCCAGGTGCTGGCCAAAGACCCAGGCAACCATTCAGTCCCTCTGTTAGCCCCCCGGGCTGGGACAGTAAGGCTGGACACGGCCGACCATGTCGTGCTGGAAGGAGTCGTCCCTGAGGAGCAGGAGCCCTACGAGCCACGGGAAGGGCTGCCTCACGTCCCAAAGGATGCCGGCTCGGGAGGTATGAAACGTCACAAGCTCATGGTCCTGGGAGCATGGCAGTACTTCTACGACGCACACACCAAGATGCTGCCGGATCCCTTTGGCACCCCGCGGGCTGTCATCATATCCACCCTGAGGCTCGAGCCGTTTCTCGTTCGCGGTGATGTGCAGATGGAAGAGAGTTTGACCACGTTCACGCGGGGCATCGAGCACCTTCAGTCACTGCTGGAGTATCAGCCCATTTATCTCGTACTGCCAGACATCCAGTCCGAGCTGGCCCGCCGGGTGCGCGAGTCCGTCAGGGGATATGCCTGGGTCAAGCTTTTCGAGATACCTCTCAGGTACTCCCTGGATGACTTTGCCGTGCTGGCCCGGGCGCTTGGCTATGGTCAGGAGGCCGAGAGCCCAGTTTGGGGGCTATATGCCGAGGGCGTGCTTGCCGTGGACAGAGCGCTGATGCACTCTGCTCCCTGCAGCTCCAGGACCATTGCGCTGGGAGGACCAGAGGTGGGGGCGCCGGTTCATCTGGAAGCGATGCCCGGTTACCCCATAGACCGTATCCTGGAGGGCCGGCTTACCGGGGAGTCGGTGCGTGTCATCAACGGTGGGGCGCTGACCGGACGAAAGCTCGAATCTGGCCAGCTCGGCCTAGATTCCGAGTGCGCAGGCCTGACAGTCCTGTCGGAAGAGATCGAGCGCGAGTTTCTCGGCTTTCTCCGTCCGGGGTCGGATCGGCGGTCTTACAGTCGATGTTTTCTCAGCTCACTTTTTGACCGGGCCAGCGGCAGGTTAAAGGCGGCCGTACGCGGCGAAAAGCGGGCCTGCATAGCGTGTATTCAGTGCGAGCAGGTGTGTCCTGCAGGCATCAGGCCTCACGTGATTCACAAGTTTCTGTATCAGGACCTGTTGGAAAATGCCGAGCAGGCACGCCTTGACCTGTGCGTCGGCTGCGGGCTGTGCTCCTACGTGTGTCCATCGAAGATAGAGCTTTATCAGCAGTTCATGACCGCCCAGGAGACTGTGTGGGAGGAGCAGAGGGCCGTGGAGACGACAGAATGAAGTTGCTGCGAAAGACGCTCGACCGTCTTGCGCCAAACTTTGAGGCGGGTGGCAAGCTCAGCCGGCTCAAGCCTGTATTTGAGGCGACGGACAATTTCTTCTTTGCCGGCAACGCCGTCACTGCAGGCGCTCCGCACTTGCGCGACCCGCTTGACGTCAAGCGCTTCATGGTAATGGCCATTGTGGCCCTGATGCCCTGCGTGCTGACTGGGGTCTACTTTTTCGGTCTGCGCGTGCTGGTGCTGATTGCGGTCTCCTATGCCGCGGGTGGGCTCGTCGAGGTGGTCTTTGCCGTGGTACGTAAGGAGGAGATAAACGAAGGGTTTCTGGTGACCGGACTGATCTTTCCCCTGACGCTGCCTCCGGCACTTCCACTGTGGATGGCCGCGGTGGGGGTGATCCTCGGCGTCATCATCGGTAAGGAACTCTTTGGCGGGACGGGACGAAACCTTTTCAATCCAGCCCTGGTGGGACGATGCATCCTGGCGCTGGGCTATCCGGTGGCCATGGCCAGCAACTGGATCCTGCCGGGAAGGGGCTTTCCCGGACGACTGCTGCAGTACGTGGACGCCTCAAGCGAGGATGCAATTACGATCGCCACACCACTGGTGATGGCCAAGACCGAGCAGTTCACCGAATGGTGGGATCTCTTCACCGGAGC
>SLPQ01000242.1 GCA_007131925.1 Candidatus Brocadiia bacterium
CATGACCTTTTACTCGCACCCTGGGCGGATACCTATTGTGAGTATCCTGGCCGGCGAGCTGGGCAAGCAGATTATCAGGGCCAGGCTGACGGGCTCCTTTGAAGATCCAAGGGTCACAATTGTTCCCAGCGGGCCGTTTGGCATTTTCCTGGAGTTTCTCCGGGCGCCATTCAGGCGGGGGGGCAGCTGATGCCGGAGGTAGTGATTTTTTCCGATGTACACCTGAGCGAAGGAGATCCGAGCGGAGCAGGCAGGCTGATGTCGTTTCTCCAAGAGGTGGGCGCGCGCGCCGGGCGCATATACATACTCGGTGATTTCTTTGATTTCTGGTTTGGCCCGGCCCAGGGGCGCTGGCGTCCGTTTAAGGATGCTCTCCAGGCACTCAGCGACCTGTGCGCGAGCGGAGTGGAGGTCGTTTATTACCACGGTAACCGCGATTTCTATATGGACGAGAAGACCGCAGGAAGCTATGGATTCCGGGTTGTACGCGACTACTCGATAGAGAATATATGCGGGCAGAGGGTACTCCTGTGCCACGGTGACATGCTCTGCACAAACGACATCAGCTATCACCGGGCGCGCAGAGTCTTTCGACATCCCGCAACAGAGCGCTTCGCAAGGGCGCTGCCGCCCTTTGTTGCCAGGTCACTCGCCAAGATTTACCGCTTTCACTCTAAGCGCAGCGTACCGGCAAAGGCCAGGTGGGTCATCGGTATCGAAAAAGACGCCGTGCTGCGACATTTCGCCCTGGGCGCCGACACCATCATCTGCGGCCACACGCACAGAGAGGGGACTGTCGAGTTTGACACGCCAGAGGGCAGGCGCGAGCTCCACACGCTTGGGGATTTCGGCAGAGAAGGCTCCTATATCGAATGCGGCCCATCGGGGATGGTCTTTCGGCGATATGAGCCGCCGGGAGCGTGAGGGGGCGCCCCTGAAAGCCGCGACTAAGTCCTTTAACATAAGCTGGGAATCTGATGGATAAGAAGCAAAAGAAGCCACGCCTGCATTCGCCGGGCACCACAGCGCGCGCTGCGAGCAGATCCAAGACCACCCACTGCTTTGAATGCAGCCAGGTCTGCTGCAGGACTACCGTCATAGAGGTCGAGGCGCCCAGGACTCTACGCGACCACTCGGACCTGCTGTTTTACCTGTATCACTTCGACACGGAGATAGCCATCGCCGACAATGACGGCCAGATCGAGTGGTACGTCGAGTTCATGAGCCCGTGTCGCTTTCTCTCCGGCGGCCGCTGCATGATATACGATCACAGGCCGAAGGTCTGCCGCGAATATGACATGGAGACCTGCGAATACAATCTACCCGAGCGCTTCACCTATATTCGCACGCCGCAGGAGTTTTTCGAGCATCTCGCCCGCCACGGCCCCAAGGGCGTGCTGAAAAGGCTCGAAAAGACCCACCTGCCGCCGGGCGGCTATCCCACACCCAAATCCCGCACGCGACGCACGCGGATAAACAGGCACCTTAAGAGCCGCTGAGACGTCCTGCGCCCGGCGACTGCTCGTCATGGATTGGAGGGGGCCTCTCCCTCCGGCCCGGCGGCCTCATCCGCCGCCTCGGGTGCGATGATCGGCTCGGACGGCCTCAGGTACACCTGCACCATCCGCGTATGGGACATGCGCCGGACGGTAAAAGAGACGTCGCCCCCTTCGCGAATGCCATGCTCAAAGTCGTGTATGTCGGCCACTGCCGCGGAGTTTACGGCTGTGATGATCTCGTAGGGCTTGAGGTTTGCAACCGACGCCCTGCTGCCCGGCTTTATCTCGGAAATGATAACACCCGGAGCATCATGGCCCAGCTGGAAATAGCGGCGTACGTCGTAAGTGAGTGTGTTAATCGTCATACCGAGCTCATCCAGCTCGAGCTTCTCGGCCGAGTCGAAATCCCTCGGCGCCATCTCAAGCGTCGTCTCAAACATCATCTTATCACCGTTGCGCATTGCCTCTATTGAGATGCTCTTGCCGCGGCCGACCTCTGTTAGAAACTTTGTCAGCTCGTTTTCTCTGGAAGACCAGGGCCTGGGAAGCTGATCAAAGTACATGTCAGGCACCTGGTCGAGCTGTGACCACGGAAAATGAGTGTCGCCCTCCTGCGAACCGCCCATGTTGACAGGGCGCTTCTGACCGGGGATGGTCATGCGAAGCAGTATGTCACCCGTCTGCACACCGGCCCGGGCCCCCGGCGACCCGTCATACACGTGAACCACCAGTGCTCCCACCGTGCCTCCCTTTGTGGCAAGGGCGGCGCCTTTCTCCCTCGCGAGGTTCGCGTCCAGCGGCTGCGTCTCGACACCCAGCCAGACGAGCTTCTTAGACTCCTCCTCGTCAAGAGGGGCATAGCTGCGGTCGATGACCTCATCAAGGTCCGAAAGCAGCTGTGCCAGCCGTCCTGCAGGCATGCAGACGGTGCTCTCCGTATGGCGGTAGCGCCACGGGTCATAAGAAGACATCTGAAGGTCGGGGCGCACAATTACAGGCACCGATGCCAGACGGGCGTCCAGGTCAAACAAGAAGACACCCGAGCGCCTGTGTATCGAGGGCCAGAGCAGGCCCTTGAAACCGGTGTCAATGCCGAGAAATCGGCCCCGCTCCACCTTCTCATCCCTTGCAAAGGTCGAAAAGTCCAGCTGATTGGCCACAAAGAGCGCCTCAAGCCAGTCGCCCGGCGAGCCCTCCCAAAGCTCCAGAGGACGAACGCAGTCGATCTGGCCGTCCAGGGAGGCTACGATGATGCCATAGTCAGCCAGTGTCCCCTCGAACCTGAGTTCGTGCGTCTGGTCACCGACGCTTACCGTCATCGACTCGATCCGTGCGGTATCCCGGCGCGTAAGCTGCGCAAGCACCAGCACCCTGCCGGAGTCCATTACAAGCCCGGCTGCCTGCATTTCGCTGGGGGAGTCGTCGCGCCAGTAGTACCTGTCGTGACGGCGCTGAGGCCTTGTTCGAAGGTTGATAGTCACCTGAAGTATTCCCGCCTGTGCGGCCTCTCTGACGCCCTCAAGGCGCAATTCAAACTCGTCGCGCGAGATTTTGGGCCAGTCCAGCGGAGAGCCTGCCCAGTCACCCTTTGCAAGCATCCTGGGTGAGAGAAAGAAGCCCGCTGCTGCGCCTGTCGCGCCCATAACCGGGCCCAGGTTAGCACATTGCCCTGTGAGCTGGTCGCGTGACTGCTCAAGACGTTCGCCGAACCTGCCTCGCACAAACTCCTCTCCCACCGCCGCCTCAGTGAAAATCATCTCTTCGCCGTCCACCCTGGCAGCCACCACCCTGAAGGGTGGCGCCTGATCCGCGTCGAAGGTCAGCGGCGCTACCTTTTCAACCGGCGCGGCCAGCCGGAGAAATACGCCGTGGTTGAGGAGCGCAAAAGCATATTGCACGGCGGGAATACGCCGTCCGCCCGCCTCCACCTCTGTGAACTCCAGGAAGCGGTCATCGATCATAATGTCCTCTGTAAACACGATGTCCTGAGCCACCAGGTATCCCACTCGCACAAGCGGCCTCCTGTCGCTGAGTGCCTCGGCAGCAGCGCCGCCACCCCTGTGATAATCCCCACAGCTTGCACAATACCAGGTTTCTTCGGGCGCCTCACCCTCGTCGTACCTGAGGTGGTAATAGACCTTCACAGTCGAGGCAGCGACGGTTTCGGCTGCTCTCGGCTGCGCCGCAGAGGGGGCCGCGGCGCAGCCCGCGGCCATCATCATTACCACGGCTACACAGATAAGTCGCGATGAGGACATTTTCCATCTCCGTTCTGGCCAGAGTAGGCCTCAATTTGACCCATAATCCCTGGAAAAATCGAGAACCGCCTGCCTCTGCGTCCCTCCGCGCACGTATTCGATCACGACGCGGGTGCGGCGAGGCTCGGTGCTGATAACCGCCTCGTATATCTCCAGCGCTTGTTCAAGGGTAGTTACGGGCCTGCCGTCAATGCCGGTGATAATGTCGTTTGATCGCAGCCCGCTGGCGACGGCGTTGCCGGGAAACCTCGTTCCATAGATGAAAATTCCCTCGTTGCGCACGAAATACAGGTCTGGATTGTCGAACCTGTTTATCGTCTTGACAGTCATGTTCCACCGCGGCAGGTCCAGCTCCTCCCCCTCGACAGTGCCCTTGATGGTTGGAACAACAGTAAGGGTGACAAGCTGGCCATCGCGGTATACCTCGAAAGCCGCGTCCTGCTCGGCCGGCAGCATCGCCAGCCGCGAGCGCACTGCCGGCAGATCGATATCCGTAACGGCCGTCACCGGGGTCTGGCCCACCCTGACTATGCGGTCTCCAGCCCTGAAGCCGGCCAGCTCGGCTGGCGAGGCCGGATCGGCTCCGGCTACTATCACACCTTCGCCGACGTCAAAATACATGTTACGGTTGAAATCCCTCAAAGGCTGCAGCCGCAGCCCCGTCCACGTCCGTATCACCTCACCGTCACTCCTGAGGTGGCTGCTTATCCACTCGACGGTGCTTGATGGCACGGCAAATCCCAGGTTGCCGCCGAGCATGGTCGCCATGGTGCTTATGCCCACGACCTCGCCGCTGGTGTTTACCAGGGGGCCCCCGGAGTTGCCGGGGTTGAGCGCCGCGTCCGTCTGCAGCCACAGGCTGTATTCGCTGTGATCAGGTATGTAACGCCCTGTGCATGAGACTATCCCCAGGGAAACACTGCGGTTGAGCCCCCAGGGGGCGCCCATGGCCATGACAAAGTCGCCCTCGGTGAGCTCCTCGCTGTTTCCAAGGATAGCGTAGGGCAGCAGGGCGTCATCACCACGGAGGTCGAGTTTCAGCAGTGCCAGGTCGGTGTCCTTGTCGGTGCCGACTACTGTCGCCTCGAAGTGCCTGCCGTCATAGAGGAGGCAACGGATGCTCACGGCCCTTTCGACGACGTGATAGTTGGTCACGACTTCGCCGTCAGGAGAGATGAGCACACCCGAGCCGGTCACCTCCTGGGCCTCCCTCTCGCCACGCTGGTATGTCTCTACGACGGGCTTTATGAAGACGAGCGCTGGAAATACTCGTGCCTTGGCGTCGCTGATAACCCTGAAGGTGTCGACCTGCCCGGGATGAGCCTGCAAGGGCTGGCCGTCACCGGCCGCCGAGGCGGCTGCAAGCGCGACAAGGGCCAATACTGCCGGCAGAAACCTGTGCATGATCCGCCTCCTATCGACCTTTTCGTGACAGGCGCGCCGAAATGAAGGCACTCCAGCGCGCTTTATACGTTGAATAATACGCATTAGCAAGCATATTTGTTCGTGGGAAAAAATATTTTCCCGCCTGCCGCAGGGCTATTCACGCTTTATGACAAGGTGTCGAGCCCAGTTGTTGTCGTCCCGGTCGGGGAAATCCCGTCTGTGGTGTGCACCGCGACTCTCCGTACGCATGCGCGCCGAGAGGGTCAGCAGCTTGGCAAGCGTAAGCATGTTCTGAACCTTCCAGCCCTGCTGCCCGCCAAACTCCTTGTCAAGAACGTACGAAGACCAGAAATCCATCCTTTCCTCGGCTACGCCGAGCCCGGCACCGTCGCGGCTTATGCCGACCTGGCGCCACAGAAGGGCGCGAAGGGAGTTTTCGACGTCCTGTATGTCGATCGTCTCGGCACGGTTGCTAGCGCCTGCCTTCGCGCTCACCCTCACCGGCGATGCACTCCGGCGCGGTGCCGATGCCGCAGCCGCACCCGTCGCCGCTCCGAAGACGAGCCCCTCGAGCAGTGAATTGGAGCCGAGCCGGTTCGCACCGTGCAGCCCCGTAGCCGCGGCCTCACCGCATGCCCACAGCCCCTCCACGCCTGTGGAGCCGTCGGCATCCACCCGCACGCCGCCACAGAAGTAGTGTGCGCTCGGTCGCACCGGTATCATGTCCGAGGCTATGTCGATGTCGAAGAGATCGCACAGGTCGGCGAGCTTCGGGAAGCGCCTCAAAATCTTTTCCTTGTCGAGGTGACGAAGGTCGAGGTAGACGTTTGTATCATTTGTCTCGGTCATCTGGCGCAGTATGCCACGGCTGACTATGTCCCGCGGAGCCAGGTCGCCAAGCGGGTGGTAGTTCGGCATGAAGTGCACGCCAAAGCGATCACGGAGGTAGCCTCCCTCGCCGCGCACAGTCTCGGATATCAGCGCGCGCTCGGCCCCGGCCACGTAGAGGGTGGTCGGATGAAACTGCACAAACTCAAGGTCGGTCAGCGTCGCTCCCGCTCTGTAGGCCATGGCAATGCCGTCACCTGTGGCGGTCTCGGCGTTGGTAGTCTCCCGGTAGGCGTAGCATGCTCCCCCCGCAGCGATGATGACGCTTGGTGCAAAGGCGGCTATGAGCTTGTTCTCGTGATGCGCCAGTACGCCCAGCACCTCGCCGGACTCGGTAATGATGTCTATAACGAACGCGTGCTCGACGATCTCGATCGAGTCCGTCCGGCGCGC
>SLPQ01000202.1 GCA_007131925.1 Candidatus Brocadiia bacterium
AATATCCTGCCGGTAGAGCCGGCGGTAGTCTCCATCTGTGCCATCGAGGGCGGTACAGCCTTCAACGTAATCCCCGAAACCTGCACCATGCGCGGTACTATCCGCACCTTTTCAAAGCAGCTCCGGCGCCGCATGCCATCGCTGATAAAGCGAGTGCTCACAGGTGTCACGAGGGCCTACGGCGCCAGCTTCGACATGAACTACGATAATGGCTACGACGCGCTCGTGAATGATGAGAAAGCCACCGAGCATGTCCAGCAGGCCGCCACCGAGCTCTTCGGCAGGCGCGCCCTCTACTTTCAGGGTCCGCGAATGGGAGCAGAGGACTTCTCCGAGTATCTCAAGGTCGCGCCGGGATGCTTTTTCTGCATCGGCGTAGGCAACAAGAAGAAGAAGTCCGACGTGCCCCACCACAACCCGCTTTTCAAGGTGGACGAGAGCGTACTCTGGCGTGGCGCGGCAATGCTTTTCAAGCTCGCCGTCGAGCGTACCGCCGGACAGTGACCACCCGTCGGTCGCACTTCCGCGAGCATCGCGGGCGGTCATGGCTTCGTGGTAGGACGCCTGGGGTGACTTCTGAGTCTGCAGCACGGCGCTTGACGCTCACCCGCAGGCCTCACAAGAGAGGCGCGCGGGCGCTGCGCGGCATCTACGCTGCCGCAGCCCTCACACAGCCGCGGCCGTCGCCGGCTCGAGGCGCGGAGAGGCGGCCGCCGAACGCACCCCCGTTTTCGCGTCGATGGATGCGGCAAGCGTGTTGCCCCCCTGCCATGCGCCGGCAAGCTTGACGACATGCCCGCGTGAGACCAGCTCACGGCGCACCTTCGCTGCGATGCGTTTTTCGATGTGAAGCGCGCCCGCCTCACACCGGCGAGGATAAAAGGACGACGGCCAGTGCGTCGACCAGAAAGTCGGCGCCTCGACCGCCTCCTGCAGCGACATGCCAAACTCGACCACGTTCAGGAGAAACTGGAGCGCCCACTGGTCCTGTGCGTCGCCGCCGGGGCTGCCAAAGACCATCGCCGGCCTGCCGCGCCGGGTGGCCAGCGAGGGGCTCAGCGTCGTGCGCGGGCGCTTACCGGGCGCGAGGGCGTTCGGGTGGCCCTCGACCAGTGAAAACATCTGTCCGCGAGTTCCGAGGGGAAAGCCCATCCCCGGCAGTACCGGAGAGGCTGTGAGCCACCCGCCGGAAAGCGTCACAGACGCCATGTTGCCCTTACGGTCGATGACCTCGAGCTTGGTGGTATCGCCGACGTGCCGCGAGGCGTCAAAGGCCGCGTTTACTCCGCGCACATCCGTGACGCTCACCGGGTCAAAGCCTGACGGCCGCAGCTCAAGTGACGCCTTGTCGCTCGCGACAAGCTGAGCGCGCTCGCGTGCGTACTTCTTTGAAAGCAGCCTTGACATCGGCACCTTCACAAAGCGATCGTCACCGTAATAAAACTCCCTGTCGGCGAAGGCCAGCTTCATGCACTCGACCACGGTGTGGATGTAGTCGGCGCTGTTGTGCCCCATTGATGAAAGGTCAAAGCCCTCGAGAAGCCCAAGCGTCTGGCAGAGCACGGGCCCCTGTGTCCACGGACCGCACTTGTGAACGCGAAGCTCCTTGTACACGATCGATACGCTCTCTTCAAGGCGCACCTCGAAAGCCGCGAAGTCCTCCTCAGTGAGCAGCCCCCCGTGCGATGCGCCGGAGGCGTCGGGGAAACTCTCGTTGCGGCAGAACTTCGCGACCTCGCGTGCGACTTTGCCCTCGTAAAACTCCTCGCGCGCCGCGGCCAGGCCCCGCTTTCGTGCCTTGTGACGGCCCTCGGCGCGCACAAGCCGTTTGAAGGTGCGTGCCCAGTCGGGGTTTCTGAAAAGCTCACCAGGAGCCGGCGCCCGTCCACCAGGCAAAAAGACCTCGGCCGATGAGGGCCATTCGCGCTTCATGCGGTCGGCGGTTCGGGAGATGCTCGCATGCAGGTGGTCATACATGGGAAAGCCGTTTTCGGCAAGATCCAGTGCGCCTGCAATCACATCCCCCAGACGCATGGTGCCGAAATGCTCGAGGATAAAGATCCACGAGGCGGGAGCGCACGGCACCAGGGAGGGCAGCAGTCCATCGCCGGGAATGATCTCAAGGCCGTACTCGTCCCGGTAGAGCGACATTGTGGCGGCCGCCGGCGCAGTGCCGTGGCCGCTTACCGCGTATACCCTCGATGTGGCCGCATCGAAGAGAAGCGCCGGTATCTCACCGCCGATGCCGTTCTGATGCGGCTTCAGAAGGGCCAGAGCAAAGCCCGCACCAGCCGCCGCGTCAAAGGCATTGCCGCCGCGCCTGAGTATGTCAGCGCCGATGCCGGTCGCCAGGTAGTGCCCCGAAGAGACCACCCCGCGCGCCGACATTACCATTGGGCGCCCGCCCATCGATCCAGTGCTTGTCTTCGCCATTTTGTGCCCTCCCCCTCGCGGGTTTAAAAAAGCCTCGCTCATATGTCACGCGCTTGAGCCGGAAGTGTCAACCGTTTCATCGAATGCCCGGCCCAGAGCGCTGCGTCCGTCTGAGTGCAACTGACGGACATCTGTGCCGCGCTCTACCGAAACATCTCTGCGACCACATCTGCGATCAGGCGATGCCCGAGAGGATTCGGATGGTTCGGATTTGCGATCACGTCTCCCCAGTAGGCCTCGTCTCCGGCCAGAAGGTACCTGCGTGCATCGGCACAGGCGATGTTGTTTTCAATGGCCCACCGGCGCAGCCAGTCAAAGGCCGGGCTTGCGAACCCCGCCTGCTCGTAGGTGGGCACGATGATAAGTATCTCCGTGCCGACCTCCTCGGCGGTGCGCACGACCCTCGGGAGCAGGCGCTGGTAGTTGGGGACAGTATCGTTTGAGAGCATTATGAGAACATCGGGCCTCTCAGTGCGAATGGCCTCCAGCAGGCCCTCGAAGTCGCGGTTGAGCCGGCGGCTGCCGACGGCATTTACGCTGATATCGATCTCGCTGCCAAACTCGCTCATGAGCCTCTCTGCGGCCACCGCATAGTAGGAATACTCCGCGCGCAGGTGCGGCGGAATAGGCCAGAGCTGTACAGGCACGGTGACCGAGTCTCCGTATACAAGCCACTTCATGGGCTCCCCTTTGCGCAGCCTGGCCCTGGCGCGACTGAGGCCGCCCCGGTTGTAGACAAGACTCGCTGGAGAAGGCCGCGGCGGTATCCGGGGCTCGTCTGTGCGCGCATTAGCCGCCTCGACAGCCTCCTGCGGAACGGTCCTCATGGCTGTGTCACTGACAAATGTCACAGCGTCTATCTTGTAATGTGCAGGCCGCGGCGAACCTTCCGCCAGGCCAAAGGCCATCGAATGGACCAGCTCCAGCGGCGGCGCAGGTGAAAAATCATCCCATGAAAGCGTCACAAGGCGCCAACTGTCATCCGACAGCGGAATCTCCACGGCCGAGTCCGGCGCCCGGTAGTACTCACGAAGCTCGATGCGGGCGGCTCCAGATGAGCCGTCACCCTTGAATGCAAACGTGACTCCCTTGGCACCCGACGGTATCGCGGCGCGGCCCTCTTCACGAGGGATGGTCTGGTTTATGTCAAGCTGCATCCAGCCGGCCGGACCGTCAATATCCGGAAAGGATATCTCCAGCGCAGCCGGAGGTGTTACATAGTCGGCGGTTGCATGGCGCTCGACGGAAAAGACATGCCTCTGCCAGTGCGCCTCATCCTGGAAAAGGTAAAAACAGACGCCGGGCTGCTCATCAAAGTACATGACTGGCCAGGATGCGCTCTGTTGGGCAGGGGCAACCAGGCCGGTTGCCAAAAGCACCATGGCTGCCGTAAATGCCACGCGAGTCACTGCGGTGATTTTTGTCATTTTTCATGCCTCCCCGGGTGTCCAGTTGGTATTCGTGCAGAACAGGCCTCCATTGTAGGGCCCGCTTTATGCGCCGCAATAGGTTTGTGCCCTGATGCGGGCGACCATGGAACCTCACCTGCGGTAGAGCTTGTCTTGAACATCGAGGGATTTGTGGGCGTTTTGCGGAGCGCGGCCGCATGATTTTGTGATAAGATATCACAAGGAGGGCACAGATGAGATCGAGGTTGTTTTTGAGTGTGTGCATTGTCGTCGCTCTCGGCTTTGGGGTGGTCCGAGCCGACCAGGAGGCCCGCGAGCTGGCCGCCCGGCTCACCGAGCAGGGAGTAAACAACTACCTCGAAGAAGACATGGACGCCGCGTTGCGTGACTTCACCCGTGCATTTGAGGCCGACAAGCACTACGCACCCGCCGCGCATGCGAGAGCCGCCATGCATTTTATCAGGGGTGACTTCGGCGCGGTCGACGGAGTGCTGCAGGAGTATATGTGGGACGGGCCGGGCGACCCGGACGCATGGATACTCGGCTGGATCGCCCAGATGCGCGCAGGCTACGGCTCCCGCGGTATGATCTCGCAGATAAGAGCGCTTGTCGATGCCCGCACATGGTTTGCCGACACGCTGGACGTCTTTCTCGGCACGCTTGATCCCGAGGAATATCTGCGAAATGTAAGAGCCCATGTAGCCGTACCGCCTTTGGAGCCGGACGAGGTAGAAGATGAGGAGGAGCTCGCCGAGATCTATACCACTGCATGGCGCCAGCAGCAGGTTCGTGCGTTGTTTTATGTGGGGCAGGCGCACATAATCCACAACAGGCCCGAAGAGGCTGTCGAGGCGCTTGAAAAGGCCGTCGAGACACCCGGGCCCTTCCAGTGGGAGCGCGAGATGGCCCGGGCCGACATTCGCAGGCTCGCGGGCGATTAGCGAGATTGAGCACCGTGTAGATGCAGAGGACTGAGCGTTATTGTGTAGCTTCAGGGGCGCCCCGTGCTGGGCCTGCAAAGGTCTTCACCGGGCGCCCCTACGTGCGCAGTGTCTGGCTGGCCTTCTCCTTGAAGGTCCGCTACGTGTGAGAAATGAGCCAGTGGCTCACCGCGAACCCTGCCTGCCACACAGCTTGAAAAGGCGGTCTCTCAGCTGTGGGCAGGGCGCTTTCACCAGCGACAATTCTTGACAGAGCTGCGTGCCGCTGTAAGATTCTTTCGACCTCTGTCTTGCAAACGCAGGGAAGGCCATGGCCCAGCGGCACGAGTGGAAGCTCATGCATCTTATCGGCCTTGAATATCTCTCGGCCGAAGAGATTACATGCGTACTGGACCTTGCAGATGAGTTTCGCGAGGGAGCTGTCAGAGCCGGCAGCAGCACAGGCACGCTGCGGGACAGGGCGGTGCTCAACCTCTTCATGGAGCCTTCGACACGGACCTCGACTTCCTTTGCCATAGCCGCCCGGCGCTGTGGTGCGGAGGTCATCACCTTTTCAAAGGCGGCCTCCTCCACATCCAAGGGGGAGACACTCGTCGATACCGCGCGAAATATCGAAGCCATGGGAGCCGACGTTATTGTGATGCGGCACTCGGCTGCAGGCTCAGCGCGGATGCTTGCCAAGAACACGAGCTGTGCAGTGATAAACGCCGGCGACGGCCGGCACGAGCACCCGACCCAGGGGCTTCTCGACCTTATGACCATACGCCGCGCCAGGGGCGCTTTAGAGGGCCTTAAGGTCGCCATTGTCGGCGACATCGCCAACTCGCGCGTGGCCCGATCAAACCTCTGGGGTCTCACGAAGCTCGGCGCAGACGTTACCTTTGTAGGACCGCCGACGATGTTGGACGCGGCGTTCGAAAAGCTGGGCGCGCACGTCGAGCATGACCTTGATTCATGCATAGGTGAGTTTGACGTCATAAACATGCTTCGAATACAGCTCGAGCGCCATCGAGACGCTGCCTTTCCCAGCCTGCGCGAGTATGCACGGCGATATGCTCTTACCGAGGAGCGCATCTTGAAAACCCGGCCCGACTGCGTAGTCATGCACCCCGGGCCGATAAACCGCGATGTCGAGCTGCCCTCGGTGGTGGCCGACGGGCCCAGAAACCTCATCCTCCCGCAGGTTTCAAACGGCGTAGCCGTGCGCATGGCCGTCCTGACGCTGGTCTCACAGGCTCGCGATGCGCATATGGCGAAGGGGGGCGAAGTTGCCTGACGAATCGAAAATCCTCATCCGCGGTGCGCGCATCATCGACCCCGCCGGCGGCATCGACGCCGAGGGCGATATCCTCATCGAGGGGGGCATCATCAGGGCGGTCGGTGAAGTGGACGCCCAGGAAGGCTCGGACGCTGAAGTAACGGAGGCGGGGGGACTTGTCGCGGCGCCCGGGTTTGTCGACATTCATACGCATCTGCGGGAGCCCGGCCCGGCCGGTGGCGAGACGGTGCTCTCCGGCGCGCGCGCGGCGGTGAACGGCGGCTTCACCACCGTTTGCGCGATGCCGAACACCGACCCCCCGG
>SLPQ01000019.1 GCA_007131925.1 Candidatus Brocadiia bacterium
AAAAAGTACTTCGACAGGATCGTTGAAGTATACCTTCCGCTTGTGCGCTATACTGCCGAACGCATATGGGGCAAGCTGCCTCGCGGCGTCGAGCTGGATGACCTTTTCAGCGCGGGGGTCTTTGGCCTGATGGGCGCGATCGATGCATTCGACATCGCTCGTGGGGTGAAGTTTGAGACCTACTGCACGCCGCGCATACGTGGGGCCATCCTCGACCAGCTGCGCAGCGAGGACTGGGTGCCGCGGCTGGTGCGGTCGCGTGCTCACAAGCTGGAAAAGGTTTACGATATGCTGCGCGTGGAGCTGGGCCGCAGCCCCACGGAGCCTGAAATGGCCGACCGCATGGGCCTGCCAATGAAGGAGTTTTACCATATCCTCAAGGAGGCCAACGCCGTAGCCATGATATCCCTGGACCGACGCTGGGGTGACGACGACGAAGACGGCATAAAGGAACTCGACATCGTCAGCGATGAGAAGGGCGAAGACCCCGTACGCAGTATCCAGAAGAAAGACTTGAAGGACCTGATTACACGCGGCCTGAACCAGAAAGAGCGCCTGATAATTGTGCTTTACTATTATGAGCAGCTCACGATGAAGGAAATCGGAGAGACGCTGGGGCTCTCGGAGTCGCGCGTCAGCCAGATGCATGCTGCGATCCTGCTGAGGCTGCGAAAGCTCCTTGCAGATCGCAAGGAGGAGTTTGTCTCCTGAGGGCTTCCGGTCGCTCCACCTGCGGGTGCCACTGCGCCAGACCGCTCTGCAAAGCGATATATATGGGGCCGCCCGGCTTGTGCACTGGGCAAGCGCGATGCTTCCTGCGGGCTTGAGGCTGCCGCATAGCAGCCTGCGCAGACCAGGCGGGGCATGTGAGCATCAGAGCTTTCAGAAGCCGTGCTTGGCCCTGAGCATGGCTTCGATATCGGACGGCACAAAGGCTGATACAGACCCGCCATACATGACAATCTCACGGATTAGCCGGGCGGATACGAATGAATATTCCAGGCTCGGCATCACAAAGACCGTCTCCACCTCCTGGGCCAGCTGGCGGTTGGTCAGGGCCATCTGAAACTCGTATTCGAAATCGGATATGGTCCTGATGCCCCGCAGGATGACGTTTATCGCCTGTGAACGCACAAAATCTACAGCCAGAGAGTTGAAAAGCATCACTCTTACATTGTCATACTGTGCAGTGTGCTTGCTCAGCAGATCGAGGCGCTCTTCTTCGGTGAAGACAGGATCCTTAGTTACATTCTTGCCCCCCACGGCCACTACAAGCTCTTCGAAAATCGCTGAGCCCCTCTTAATGACGTCAAGATGACCGAAGGTGAGCGGGTCAAATGTTCCCAGATATGCGGCCCTTGCCATTTGCCTGCCTCCTGCCTCTAATAGGACCTTCTTGTGCCCGGCAGCCCCGCCGGATATATGCGCAGGCCCACGGTCGTGTCATCTCTGCCCCGATCATAGTCGACGGCTATTTCGAGGACAAAATGGTGCAGGTTGCGCCTGAGCACAAATGTCTCATCGAGGGAATGGTTTTCCCTGAGATCATACTGAGCGAAGAGCATTATCTCCCATAGCTGGGTAATCTGGTGGTCGAGCCTGGCCGTGAGCGTAGAAGATGATACCTCCCGCAGGTAGCGGCTGCCTACGCCCCATGTCGTTCTCGGGCTATGGTCGGCGCGCAGCCATATGCCGGCCTTATCGAACCGGTCTGAGTAGGTATCGTATGAGCCGTCTGTAAGGATAAGCACGTCATCGGTAATGTTCTTCCGTCCATAGAGCCTCAGGGGCGACCAGTTTTCGCCGAGGTTGTCGCGCCTGGCATCGGGGAAAAAGTCCGCCTCGATCTCAAGCGAAGCCAGGTCCACGACGCGATCGGGCAGGTCGGGGTCGGCCGAGGTACGCCTTGTCTGCAGGCGCTGCTTGAGGCGTACCGTGGCCGCCTTGTGCTTGCCTATGGCGTCCACCTCGTCAAACTGCAGCAACTCGCCCGGCCTCTTGTTCGTATCGAAGATGTCTTCGTAGGTTACGTCGAGGGCTGCAATGTGCCTGAGACGGTGGATGTCCAGCAGGCGGCTGTCCACGTCCCAGGTGCGCCAGAGGGGCGGAAAAGCCAGCTTCGCACCCCATGAAGTCGCGTAGCGCGTGGCCTCGTCCCCGCCCGTGTCTTCGTTGTACCAGCTGCCCCGCGCAGTGGCGAAGGGGCTGACATTAAAGCCCGCCCCCAGGTGAAAAGGCGCCTCAATTGCATGCAGGCTGTCGAGTCGCTGGGTCTGATAGGACCTCATCTGCAGATCCTCATCCGGGCGAAAGCGCAGGTTGCCCGCGCGACTGGTTGAGGCATAGAGCAGGCGCCCATCCATCAGGGGAAACCTGACCACATCGTAGCGCGCCTCTCCCAGGTACTCGGTCTGCGTCTGAAAGTCGTTCAAGCGGGCCCTGTAGAGCACAGAGGCCTGCGAGCTCTCCCATGGATGCTTGGCGTAGATGTAGGTCTCAGGCTCCTTGTCCTCCTTTGCTTCCCTCTCAAAGTACTCTCTGAGAAAGCCGCGGTCGCTTATCTGGCTGTATTCCACATCGATCTGGAGATCGTCTATGAATGCCCGCTGGCGCCACCTCAGCCTCCAGCGGTCCCGACCTGGCGGCTCGAAGTCATCGGTGTCCGTGCCGCGGTCTCGCACATAGTATCCCAAGGCTTCCCCGGCGAGCTCTTCGCGCCAGTAGTCAAAGGAGAGCCCTCCGGCCGGTCCCCTGTCGCCATAGTAGTCGGCCATGGCGGTGAAGTCCGACCACCGTGAGACACGCGCCGATACTGAGTCCGCCGATCCACCGGAGAGAATGTCCCAGAGGTCCCACTCGGTGTTCACGTAAGTGCCGAAAGCGGTCGAGCTTCCCACCTCAAAGCGACGAAGCGGCGTATCAGTCTGCTGCAGGTCGCGGGCGATATTGGGAAGGTACAGCACAGGCATATCGCTGAGCATGAACCTGTTGCCGCGAGCCACCAGCAGCGCCGACCTTTCGCCGCGCGCATCGGTCGTCGCGGTAAGTGAGACCATGTCAGACGCGATCCGATAGTGTGGCAGTCCGAATTCACACGTCGTCACATATGCGTCGCTTGCCACGAAGTGCGTATCCGAAAAGACACGTACTTCGTCAGCCCGCATGATCAGAGGAATGTCGCCCCTGTCGAGATGGGTGTAAACCTCCGCCCTCAGCAGTACCGCGCGCTGCGCGCCATAGTCAAAAAAGACCCTCTCGGCATCCAGCCGCGCAAAGGGCGTGCGAAAAGATACGCCCCCCTCCGCATATACCTGGAAATCTCCGATCCGCTCCGCATCCTCGACATCGCGCGCTTCATCAGCTATCCACATGACGATGTTTTGTGCACGCATCGAGTATTCGCCAAAGTTTATCTCAATGCCCCCGCGGATCACCAGCACTGTCTCGTCATCACCGGGAAGCTGCTCGAGCATGTACCGGTCAGTATCTATCGGGCTGTACCGGATCGTGACCGGGCCCGGCTCAGGATTGGTCCGACCAGTGCCTGAGGGCAAGCCGGCGACGTGTCGCCCGGAGCGGCGTTGGTCACTGGGGGCATCAGCAGGGTTCGGTCGCTCCTTATCTAACCGCGCCTCGATCGCCTGGGCGAGAAGGCTGCTGTCGGGTGGCTTTCCGGCTGCGCTGAGTATGTCGTCGTCCATTACAAGGCGTGTACCGCCGGAAATGGTTGTTACAGCGCCGGTGCCGGCCGTCTCACTGTAAATAAGAAGCTCTATTGCACCGCTCTTGCTGGATTCGGCAGTGTCAAGCCAGGCGACGATATTTGCGGCCCTGATCCTGGCCTGCGGGCTCTCAATTGCGGCTGCGCCCTCCATGAGAAAAACGGGCGCGCCCTCTTCCTGCCATGTCCTGATACGCTGCGCCTGAAGGCGCACGTCATCCGCGTAGCCTGCAGCTGCCGCCGCTGAAAGGATCAGGCTGGCTAAGAGGGCCTTGTACATTTGCGACACCATCTCCACGCTTGAAAAGGCAGGGCATACAAGATAATGCCGCCGCCCCGTCCGGTCAAGGCAAACAAATCACGCATAGCGACTGTAAGCCCTGAGCCTGAACTTCACGCCAAGCCGCCGGGCCAGTGATCTGATCGCCTCCGTATCGACTCCCGGCAGGTCGACAGCCGTTACCTTGACGTCCCCGATCGTATCCCGCGCCTTAATAACGAAATCAACAGCCGCAGCATGTGCCTTCGCACCTTCGGCCGGCCGGCAGATGCGCTCATATTCCTTGGCGGAGGCGCTATTGAGGCTGACGCTGACTGCATCTACAGACCCGGCAAGCTCCGGCACAATGTCACGGCCGGCACTGAGTGAGCCAAGCCCGTTGGTGTCAAGCCTGACACGCATGCCACTTTTTCTGAAATGAGCGCCCGCGCGCTTTACAATATCGAGCCTTTCCGTCGGCTCCCCATATCCGCAGAAAACGATGCTCTCGTGTGGCTGAGCATCTTCGACGGCCTTGATTACCTCCTCGCAGGTGGGCTCCCTCTCCAGCTCGAGGTGGTAGCCAGCCAGCCACTGTGAGCGATAGCGGACACACCAGGGGCACTGGTTTGTACAGCGGTTGGTGATATTGAGATACAGGTTACCCCTGAGCGCATAAGCTACAACACCCCTGGGTGGCTCCTCTCCCATGCCGAAGAGCCGCCAGGCATTTGCTGTGGTAGAGCGTGCTGTGTCCTCCAGGCTCTCGCCAATGCAGCCCGCCAGCACCTCGGCCGTCAATGCCAGGTAGGCGGGTTCATTCGTCTTTGAGCGGTGCGGCACGGGTGTGAGATAGGGGCAGTCAGTTTCGACCATGAGCCTGCCGAGCGGAAGCCCCGCCGCGACAGCGCGCAGGCTGTCGGCCTTCCTATAAGAGAGCTGCCCTGCCACTGAGATAAAAAACCCCCGTTTCAGCACTTCCTCGGCAAAGGCGGCATCCCCGGAGAAGCAGTGAAAGACTCCGCGCGGAGGCTTCTCAAAAGAGTCGATGACCTCGATTGCCTCGTCGTACGCCTCGCGCACGTGCACGATTACGGGCAGGTCTTTTGAAAGAGCCAGCTCGATATGCCTTCTGAAGGCATCATGCTGCGCTTTGCGAGGCGTGAAGTCACGGTAGAAGTCAAGACCCGTCTCGCCGACTGCGACGAGCTTTGCCGAGTCGAAAAGCGCCGCCACGGCATTGAAGTCCCCGCCCTTTTCGGCAATGTAGTTAGGATGTATGCCTGCTGCTGCGGCTACCTCGGGGTGTCTCTCGGATATGCTGATGGCTTGAAGGGCGGACTCAAGCGACGTGCCGACGGTTAGTATATGCGTCACCCCTGCGGCTCGTGCACTCTTGAGAACATCCGTGAGTCTGCCGTGATAGACCTCGGAATCAAGATGCGCATGGCTGTCGACGAGCCCTGGCGGCGCTCTCATCGAGAGTCGTCCTCGAAGGCGTTTTCTGTGTGGGTGAACGAGGGGCGTTCTTTGCCCGTGTCGATTATTATCGTATCGAAGCGGCATGGCCGCTGTGTCAGTCCCTCGCGCGAGAGAAACTCCTTAGCGGCTGAGAGCAGCCGGTGGCGCTTTTGAAAGTCTATGGCGTAGCTGCCGCCGCCAAACTCGTCGGTGTTGCGTTGTTTGACCTCCACGAAGACGGTCATGTCGCCGCGGAGCGCGACTATATCCAGCTCGCCGCGGCGCATGCGGACGTTGCGAGAAATAATCCGGTAGCCCTTGGACCTCAGAAAGGCGGCTGCCTGCTTTTCCCAGTAGGCCCCGTCCTTTGGGGTGGATGTCCTGCGAGCAAAAAGCCGCCTTAAGGCTCCCGCCCAATAGGACACCGAGCCGATGCCTTCATTTTCCGGAGTTTGCCGGTCTGCCATCTCGTGCGAGCGCCGTTCAGGCCTGCGCGCTGCCCGATGCAGAGTGTCCGCGGCGCTCTTTAAGCCTTGCGCTTTTTCCGCGCCTGCCGCGCAAGAAGTAGAGCTTGGATCGGCGCACCTTGGCCCTGCGGCGCACCTTGATGTCGGCGACGCTCGGTGCATTTACCGGAAAAACTCTCTCGACGCCCTCTCCCTGCACCATGCGCCTGACAGTGAAGGTCTCGCGCATGCCGGAGCCCTTACGGGCTATCACCGTGCCGGAGAATATCTGGATGCGCTCCTTCTCCCCCTCAACGATCCTTACGTGTACGTCCACGAGGTCGCCAATGTCAAATTGGGGCCTGTCATCTCTTAAGTATTCCTTTTCGATGTCATTTATTATCCGGTTCACCTTCTGGCTCCTTCTGCCTGTCTTTCCCAAGGAGGTCCCGCCTGCGCTGCCGGGTTCTCCTGAGAGCCTCTGCGGCCCGCCACTCTGCCACGCGGCCATGATCGCCCGAGAGCAAAATCTCCGGCACCTTCATGCCGCGAAAGTCCCGCGGCCTCGTATAATGGGGGTACTCGAGAAGCCCCCCCGAAAATGACTCCTCTTTGACCGATTCGCCAGTGCCCAGCACTCCTTCTACAAGCCTTATAACGGCATCCATCACAACCATCGCCGCCAGCTCGCCGCCCGAGAGCACGTAGTCGCCTATGCTTATCTCGTGCGGCTGGAGGCCCGAGCGTATCCTCTCGTCAAAGCCCTCGTAATGTCCCGCCAAGAGCACCAGCCGCTCCCGCCCGGCCAGCTCGCATGCAAGGCGCTGATCAAAGCGCTCTCCCTGCGGTGAGAGCATCAAGAGCTCTCCGCCCGGCTTGTCCGCGCAAATATCCTCGACAGCCTTGAAGACCGGCCCACACATCAGCACCATCCCCGGTCCGCCGCCGAAAGGCCTGTCGTCGACTGTTCCGCGTGCATCCTCGGCATATTCGCGCAGGTCGTGGAGCAGGATCTCTACAAGGCCTTTTTCCTGAGCTATGCGCGGGATGCTGGCAGCGAGGTAGCCCTCAAACACCTGCGGAAACAACGTAATCACGTCAAATCGCACAGTTGATCTTCCGGCAGATCTCACTTTCGCCTGGCATCGATGCCGTGCTTTTTCAGGATGCTTGCGACTGTGTCTGTCGCGACCGCGCCCACCGACACCCAGTGCCTGGCCCGCTCGACGTCGAGGTTCACCTGCTCGTCCTCGTTCGGCTGAAGGGGCAGATAGCTGCCAATGTTTTCTATGATTCGCCCATCACGAGGGGTGCGCGCGTCGGCGGCCACTATGCGGTAAGACGGCCTGTTGGTCCGGCCCATGCGCTTGAGTCTGAGTCTTACAGCCAATATATCTCTCCTTGCAACATGTACGATCCAATGCCTACCTGTGTCTTCTCCTGGGCCTTCGCTTGCGCTTGCTGCGCCGCTTGAAGCCCTTTATCTTCGCGCCCGGCTGCATCAGCGTGCCAAGAGAGGAGGGCGATACTCTGCCGCTGCCGATCGCCTGCATCATGTCACGCATCTGGCGAAACTGCTTGACAAGGCCCGAAACATCCTCGGCCTGGACTCCGCTGCCCCGCGCTATACGCCTGCGCCTGCTTTGGTCTATCAGGTCGGGCTTTCTTCTCTCGGCCGGCGTCATCGACTGGATCATGGCCTCGATCCTGGTAAGCTCTCCATCGGAGATATCGAGCCCCCCCATCTGTGAGCCGAGCCCCGGCACCATTGAGAGAATGTCCTTTATGCCGCCCATTTTTCGCATCTGGCCGAGCTGCTTGTGGAAATCCTCAAAGGTAAACTCGGCCTTGAGCATCTTTTCCTGCATCCGGGCGGCTTCCTCGGCGTCTACAGTCTCACGCGCCTTTTCGACGAGGCTTACCACGTCGCCCATGCCCAGTATGCGATCTGCCATCCTGTCGGGGTGAAACTCCTCAAGCTTATCGAGCTTTTCGCCGACACCGATAAACTTTATCGGCTTGCCGGTTACCGCCTTTACAGATAGCGCCGCGCCGCCGCGGGCATCGCCGTCGAGCTTGGTCAGTATCACTCCGTCCAGCGAGAGCTCCTCGTCAAAGGCCTTGGCAGAGTTGACAGCGTCCTGCCCGGTCATCGCATCACAGACAAGATACACCTGGTGCGGCTCGGTCCGCCGCGCGATGTCCTTGACCTCCATCATCATCTCTTCGTCGATGTGAAGGCGTCCGGCCGTATCCAGGATGACGTCGCTGGTACCCACAAGCCTGGCGCGCTCGACTGCCCGCACGCATATATCGGGCGCCTTTCCCTCGCCGCTGAAGACCTCAACGCCAAGCTGCCCACCGAGTATCTTCAGCTGCTCGACCGCCGCAGGCCGCTGCACGTCTGCGGCCACCATGCTTGGCCTGCGCCCCTTGCGCAGGAGATAAGATGCCACCTTGGCCGCCGTGGTCGTCTTTCCTGAGCCCTGAAGGCCTGCAAGCATGATAATTGTCGGCGAGTCCGGCTGCGGTATTCCCGGCTCGACAGGCCCCATCAGCTCTACCAGCTCGTCATGCACGATCTTGACAAACTGCTGGGCGGGGCTGACGCTCTTCAGGACGTCCGCGCCGAGGGCCTTTTTCTCGACCGTCTTTACGAACTCTCTTACTACAGCGTAGTTTACGTCTGCTTCGAGCAGGGCCATGCGCACCTCGCGCATGGCGTCGGCGACGTTCTTTTCGGTAATGATCGCCTTACCGCGCAGACGCCTTACAACGCCCTCAAACTTCTCGGTTATCGCTTCAAACAAGAAATCACCCCAAAGGTGCATTTAGCCCGGGATTTCACGAACCCGAAATCATAACCGCTGACCTGGGCTAATTCAAGCCAAATGTGCCCCGAGGACGACAGTGGTGGCGCAGGAAATCATGACGGAGGCAGACTTGCCAGGATGCGCAGGGCTTGACTTGACCGGCGATGCTGAAGCACGTGGGCGAGAGTGGCCCTACTCCAGCCCCACGAGCGCCTTAACGTACTGTGCGCGCTCGAAGCCGCGGTTGTCACCGAGGTTTCGCTCGCGCATGAGGCCCTGGAAGTCATCTAAAGCACCATAGCCTCGCTCATCCATCCACTTGGACAGCCCATCGATTATCGAGGCAATCTCGCCCGGGCCTTTCTTATAGAGCACCGAGCAGACCTGGAATGTATTTGCTCCAGCCAGTATCGCCTTTGCCGCGCCGCGCCAGTCGTGCACTCCGCCGGTTAGCGAAATGTCACATGAGACAAGGTCGCGGATGATCGCCACCCAGCGCAGGGGCAGCAGCATGTCCTCGGGGCGCGAGAGGTTCAGCGATGCCTTAAGTGCCAGTGCGCTGAGGTCTATGTCGGGCTGGAAGAAGCGGTTGAACATAACGATGGCATCGGCACCGAGCCGCGAGAGACGGCGCGTGATGTCAAGGATAGAAGAGTAATACGGGCCGATCTTCACTGCAACCGGGATCGTGACAGCCGCCTTGACGCCGGTTAGAAGGTCGAGATGACGCCTTTCGACCTCCGCCCCCGGGGTGTCGGGATCATCGGGGACGTCGTAGATGTTGAGCTCGAGTGCGTCGGCGCCGGCCGACTGTGCCTGCTTGGCAAAGGCCTCCCAGCGAGCGCGTGTGATACAGTTTATGGAGGCGATGACGGGGATGTCGACGGCGGCCTTGATCTTGGTGATGCGTTTGAGATACTGCGCAGGACCCAGCTGCATCGGCAGGTCGGCGCTCAAGTACTGGTAGGCCTCCGGGTGCATGCCGCCGTTGAGCTCTTCGTATGTTTCGGCGACGTCGGCGCGTATCTGCTCCTCGAATATGGACTTGAGAACCACGCCGCCGGCGCCGGCATCGGCAAGCTCCTTGACCTTTTCGGGCCGGATGGTGAGCGTAGAGGCCCCCACCAGAAGAGGATTCTCAATCGGGATGCCCATGTATGTCGTCTTCAGGTCCGCCATTTCCCACCTCTAAATTAAGATTGCCTGCCCGGTGGATGCGCCACATTCGAAGCGAAAAAGACCCATTTTCGGAGCTAAAGCGCCCGGGCCGGGGGCAACTTTCACGATTTTACGCTAACCGGCCTCATGGTCAAGAATCGACACCGCACCAGAGTATCGCCGCGGTCAGGAGCACACAGCTGGTAGCGATGACCGAGTCAACCTCGACGTACTCATCGACATTGTGCGCACCTGCACCCCTCGGCCCGAGCAGTAGCGTGGGAATGCCAAACTCCCGCTGGTTTATAAACGCATCGCAGGGCCACTCGCTGGCGGTCACCGGCGTCTTTTCGCCGAGCGCTGCGTCTGCGGCCGCCGCGAGGCACTCTGTGAACGGATGGTCTGCAGGCAGCTCGTGCCCGAGAAGCGGCTCCTCCACCAGCGCGCGCCACTCGGGTGTGAAGCGTTTGAAGAAGGGGTCGTTCGCACAAAACTCATCGAAAGACTGCCTCAACATGCGAATCTCTCCAGGCACGTCCTCGTGCGGCAGGTACTGAAAATACAGGCGCAGCTTCGCCTCGGTAGGCGTCGACCATGGTGTGCCCGGGTCAAAGCGGTTTGCCTCGAGTGCCAGCACCTGCACGGGTGCCGGATCGGAAAAGTCCTTGTAGACCTGGCCAGTCTCGATCCCTCGGCGCCTCTTTTGCCACTGGTCGACCCAGGCGAGTATGCGCCCCATGGGTATCGCAGGGCTTACGACCTCATCCTTTGTGAAATATGCGGACGGGTCGCCGGCGCGCGCTATGATGTCAAAGAAGTAACCGCCTCGGCTCGCGCGCAAAACCTCCAGATTGGTGCACTCGGTGATGACGGAGGCGTCGGCGGTGATGCCTCTGAGCCGCGCGGCGAGCGTGCCGCCTCCGCCGGCCCATTCCTCATCTACCACCGATTCGCCCAGTACATCGCCGGCGAGGCGCATGCCGGCCTTCTGCAGAGCCATGAGCACGCCGAAGTGCGCGGCAATGCCACCTTTCATATCCCACGCGCCGCGCCCGTAGAGCCTGCCTTCTCTTATCTCGCCCGAAAAAGGATCAACGCTCCATTTACCAGGTGCGGTTACAGTGTCAATATGGCCTGAAAAAAGCAGGCTTTTTCCGCCTCCCGTACCAGGAATCCGGGCGATGAGGTTGGGTCTGCCGGCGTAGTGCCGCTGCGTACGCACGAGGGGGTGACCGCTCTTTTCCAAAAAGTCCGTGTCATAAAGCTCGCTTTCGATGTCGTGTGACCTCAGGGCCTGATGCAGTGCCTGCTGGGCGTCCGCCTCGTGTCCGTCGGGTGGCACTGAGACGCTGTCAGTGCGGACCAGGACCTGCAGAAGATCAATGATCTCCTCTTCGACAGGCGCTATAAGGCCACGAGCCATCTCGGCAGCGCCTGTGGCGCGTTTTTTCCTGTCCGGCATCTGTCCCGGCTCTTCGGTCAACGGACAAACCTCTTCGTTACACTTAGAGACAGTGACACGCCATGCTTTGCTGCAAAAGAAACCAGCGCATCCAGGTCGGCCTCGGGGTGTATCGTGTGATGCGACCTTACCTTAAATGCCGCCAGAAGCACTGCCAGCTCGAGTGCCGTCTCGATGGGCCGCTCAGACAGCGACTCACGCCACGGCCTCTCGCCTGCAAGGGGCATCCCGGCCGCCAGGCCGGCCAGCGTGCCGCCCAGCAGCGCATCCCCGGCGCCGGCGGTGCTTGCCACCGGCACGTCCGGCGGGACGCCGCAGTAGTCCCACCGGCCGTTTTCAAAGCCCCATGCACCGGCTTTGCCGGCGGACATTATTATTCTGATCTCCGGTTGCTCGTCGGCAAGCACCGCCCAGAGCCTTTCGAGAAACTCATGCGGCCGGGCCTGGTCAAAGACCGCTCCCGCCAGCGCTCCAGCCTCATCCTCGTTGAGCGCCACGAGATCGGCCATTTCGAAAAGGCCCTCGTCGCGCGCCCTGTCCACCTCTGCGGTGGTGATGGCAAGGGCTCGAAAGGCGCCGGTCTGCTTTGCCATTCGCAGCAGGGCAACGCGCGCCTCAATAGAGACCTCCGGTGCGGCCAGGGCGATGGCCCTGTCACGGGAAGCCTTGAGAAGGGGTGCTGCGAGGGCGACGTCATTCGGGGTCAGCGCGGAGGCGGCCGCCTCGCTTGTGGTTATGTTTCCGCCGGAACCGTCAGGGTACTGAAAGCAGACAGAAAAAAGGGTCGGCCTGCCGGATGCGACCCCGACATGAGTCGTATCCATGCCGGCAGTCTCCATTTCTCGGGCCATGCTGCGGCCCGCTTCGTCATCACCGACAAGGCCGACAGGCGCCACGTGAAACGGGGCGCCTTCAGGCCTGGCTCCCATGAGGACTGCTACGTAATGGGCGATTATATGAAGCTTGCAGTAGTCACGCACATCGAGCAGACGTCCCGGTCGGCTTTCATTGCGGCCGAGTGTGTGCTCCCCCTCGAGCTCAAAGAAAAGCCCCGTGCCGATGCCACCAACGCCGACGAGGGTGTCATGGCTGACTGGTTTGAGACGTGCCGGCATCTCCTAAAAGAGCTCCCAGTCAGGGTAGAGGGAGATGGGGTGCTGTGCGGTCTCGAGCGTAGCAGTAATAACAGCGTCCGGGTGCCGCTGCAAGAGGGTCATAGGGTACTCCGGCGTCGGCTCTGAGAAAAGCGCCACGCGCAGCGCCGTCTGCTTCCATGCGCCCGTGTCGCTGAAGATGCGCACCTTTGCCGCGCCGAGGCACTCGGCTACGCCAAGGGTCACCGACATCGGCGGGACAAACTGGTAAGCTGCGCCGAATGTCCTGTGGGCCAGAGCGAGTATCGTGTCAATATTGTTTTCCTGTATGCGGATGGTGGAGGCCCGGACGTCGTCGATCGAGACCTGGCTGTAGGGGTGCCTGCGCGCCTGGTTATATGCTACGTGACCGTCCTGGCCCCAGCCGCCGAGGGTTATGTCTATCGGCGCCTCGTCGATGGCTTTCTTCACCTTCTCAATCGTCTCAGGCAGCAGCCAGAAACGCTGCTCATCGGGCACGGCCAGGTCGGCATCTATGCCGCCGTAGAAGTCCTGCTCCATGGCGGTGCGGAAATTGTAGGGGTGGTTTTTCGGGATGGGCCGGCCCTGCCAGTCGAGGCATTCGTCCATGTGAAATACAAAGAGGCCCTTCAGTGACAGCCTCGACGAATTGACCATCTGCGTCCACGGTTCATACCATGACTTGGGCCCACACGGCACTATAGCGCGGGTAGGCCTGCCGGCGGCGTTGTTTTCCTCGATGGTCCGTACCAGCTCGCCGGCCATCATGCGCCCCATCTCCCGGGAGTCCTGCACCAGGCGAAAGGGGACCTTAAGTCTGCTGTGACCTTCGAGCTCCTCAGCGGGTACGGCGCACCATTTGTAAAGCTGCTTGGGATCAATATAGCTCATTTGTGCCTCGCAATCTTAGCGCGTGTCACTCAAAATCAAGGACCTGGTAAATCTCCGTGTACGAATCCTCCATGTATGGCAGCTGCTCAGAAAGCAGGGCATCATGCTCGCTGTCGGCCGATATCATTGCAAGCGCTCCCTCGGCCTCTGCGAGCGTTTCAAACTCAAACTCACAGACGATCGTATTGGTGGCATCGCGCCCTGTATAGGGCTCAAGTCGTCGTCCCTCAGGATACTCGCCTCGCCGCCTCTCCATGGCAGCGAACTTCGCCTCGATCTCCATGAACTTCTCGCGGCTTGCCGGGCGATAACGCTGCACGAAACGCAGTCTGAAAGCCATGCGCACTCCTTTCATTCTAGCGGCTGCGAATTATACCGGCGGGCTCGTCCGCTTCAAGAGCTTGCTCATCTGCGTGCCGACGTGCGCGTTCGGCACGCCGTCGCCGCAAGCAGGCTGCCCAGTGATGCCGGTGGCGCCCTTTTCTGCGGGCACCACCTCCGCTGACCATCACTTGACCGACGTTTGCACCAACCTTATAATCGCAAACCGCCGTATATCAAAAGGTAGCGGGGGCAGATCACGTGAAGCCAGCAGGGCCTTTCTTACACGACATTGACACTCCGGCGCTGCTGGTCGACCTCGACATGCTGGAAGGCAATATCGCCGCAATGCAGTCCTTCTTCACAGGCCGCAAGGCCCGTCTGCGCCCCCACTTCAAGACCCACAAATGCCTGCCCATCGCGCACAAGCAGTTGGCCGCCGGCGCTAAGGGCATAACTGCTGCAAAGGTCGGCGAGGCCGAGGTGCTTGTCGCTGGTGGAGTAGGGGATGTTTTCGTCGCAAACCAGGTCGTAGGTTCAAAGAAGATACGCCGGCTCGTCTCGCTTGTGCGACATGCCGATATAAGTGTGGCAGTCGATGATCTCGCAAACGTATACGAGCTGTCGAAGGCGGTCACTGCAGCTGGCGGCACGCTGGGCGTCTACGTAGAGCTGGACATCGGGATGGGCCGCGCAGGCGTTTCGAGTGCGGAAGAGGTCGTCCGGCTGGCAAAGGCAGTCGAGGAGAGCAAGGGTCTTGAGTTTCGGGGATTACAGGGGTATGAGGGGCATCTTGTTTTTGCCGAAGATGGTAAAGACAAGCTCGAAAGGCATCAGGAGGCGCTCGGCAGGCTTGCCGTAGCGGTTACGGCGCTTGAGGCGGCCGGGCTGTGCTGCCGCGAGGTCAGCGGCGGCGGCACCGGCACGTACAGGTTGTCAGGATCAAGCGCGGTGATGACAGAGATACAGGCGGGCTCGTACGTGACGATGGATGCGCGCTACGGTGGCGTGATGCAGGATTTCGGGCAGGCGCTCTTCTGTCTTGTGACGATAATATCGAAAGGTGCTGCCGGCCTGGTCATAGGCGACGCAGGGCATAAGAGCATCACCGTTGAGTTTGGGCTGCCTCAGGTTTCAGGGCATGAAGGACTCTCTGTGGCGCGCTTGAGCGAGGAGCATATATTTTTCGAGGTGTCGCGGGACGTCTGCCCTCCGGGGACAGGCGGTAAGGTACTTCTCGTGCCGTCACACGGGTGCACCACGATTAACCTCCACGACAAGCTCTGGGGTGTACGCGCCGGCAGGCTCGAGTGCGTCTGGCAGGTGGCGGGACGTGGTAGATTTGACTGAGAAAATGGCGGCACTATAGACAGGTGGCACGTTGTGAACATTCATGCGTGCCGATATGCCGTTAAGGCGGAGGTGCCTACATGAAGAAGACGATCGTCGTCACTGCATTTATGCTCCTTGCCACATCGGTCTGTCCGGCGCAGACGACACCGCAGGAGCGCATGGAAATGGCCCGGAGGGCGCGCTCGCTGGCCGCAGGGGTAAACCTGATCAGCTGGGACAGCTCGAAGCCCGAGGGTGGCTGGCAGCGCTGGTGGGCGCGTACAGAGCAGATGCCCGGCTTCGCAGTGGACCGCACAAAAGGTGCAAGGGGTGTGCCGGCGCTTGTTCTGGGAGGGGCCGGCCGCCGGCATGTCTTTGGCGGCTGGCGGTACACGATTCCGGCAATCGAGCCAAACAGATACTATGTCTTCAGGGTCACCGGCGAGATCAAGGGGGTAGGCGACATCCGCCGCAGCATCCTCTGCCGTGTGCGCTGGACGGGACGCGATCTTCCCGAGAGCCTTGCTGCCGAATACATCAACCAGTTTGAGAGAATTGAGGGCCAGAGGGTGGCCTTCGAGCAGAAGTTTCGAGCACCGGTGAACGCCGAAGGGGCCGTAATCGAGCTTTTCGTGCAGTGGGCGCCTCAGGCGGAAGCGACCTTCAGCGAGGTGGCCTTTGAAGTCGGAGCCCCGATAGTCCCGCGCGTAGTCAATATCGCCACTGTCCACTGGGACGGGCAGGGCGGCGGCACGCCGGACGAAAATATCGCTGCCCTGGCCGCCCTGGTGGACAAAGCCGGCGCCGCTGGAGCTGACGTGGTGCTGCTGCCTGAGGCGGTCACGGTTATCGGTACGGGGCTCGACGCGCACGAAGCCGCCGAGACTCTCCCCGGCGATACGTTCGCCGCATTCGGCGAACAGGCCAGAAACCACCGCTGCTATGTCATCTACGGGGTCAATGAGCGCGACGGGGAGGCAGTCTACAGCAGCGCAATCATCATAAACCGCGACGGCACCCTTGCCGGGAGGTACCGCAAGGTCCAGGTCACGCCACAGGAGGTTGCAGCGGGAGTCGTGGCGGGGGATTTCTTTCGCACCTTTGATCTGGATTTTGGCAGGGTGGGCCTGCTGGTCGGCCATGACACCGCCTTTGCAGAGTCGGCACGCGTGCAGATCCTTGACGGAGCGGAAATGTTGTTTGTCGTGATGCAGCGCGAGCCGCGCCAGCAGCTCGAGGCTCGCGCCATGGACAACGGAGTCTGGATAGCCGCCTCAGGCGTACACACGCCAAGTGTGATCATAAGCCCCGATGGTGACGTGCAGGGCATAGCCTTCGGCCAGATAGGAGACGGGGTGGCGCTGAGAAAGGTGAACCTCGCCGAAAGGTACAGGCGGCCATACGTGGGAGACTGGCAAAACCAGGTCATTCAGCAGCGCCGGACTGATGCCTATCTCAAGCTCGTACAGGAGTAGGCTGTACCGGCGCGCCTGATGGGAGAAGCATCGTGCAAAGACTTATCATTTTCGCAATCTTTATCCCGGCCCTTGTCGGTGCCGGCCAGCAGGCGACGGAGGCGGCGGTGAGCAATAGTCTGGAGTACGACTTGTCTTTGGAGGGCGGCGGCTGGCAGCGGTGGTTTCCACGTGAGGAAATAGCGCCCGCCCTTGATGAAAGCCCCGCCGATGGCGGGGTGCTCATCGCCGAAGGTCGTCAGATAGATTACTGCATCGGCGGGTGGCAGCGCACGGTGAGGGGCTTTGAGGCTGGCGATGAGTTTGTCGTGCGCGCGCGGGTGGAGACCAGGGGGCTTGTAAATCCCGAGCGTGCGCTTTGGATTCGCGTCCACTGGCAGGGCGAGCTTCCCGGCGGCACCGCCCCCGACGTCATCCCGATCTACAAGGGTCCCGACGAGGGCGAGCATTTCTTCCAAGGGCGTATAAGGGCTCCAGAGGGCGCACGCTCAGCCCTCGTGCGCCTCATATACAGGTGGGAGGGAGATGGCCGCGCACGCTGGAAGGAAATCTCCATGACTCCCGCGCCACCCGAAGAGCCGCGCCGCGTGGTACGCATCTCCACGCTCTACTGGCGGCCGACCTCGAGAACGTCTGTCGAGGAAAACTTCCGCAACTGGCTGGAAATGGTCGACAAGGCGGCACTGGAGGGGCCCGATGTCATACTTATCGGCGAGGGCGCGATGATCGTGGGGGTTGGTTTCGGCGACATGGAAGCGATTTCTGAAGAATTGCCGGGCGGGCGCTTTTTCCGCGGATTTGCCGAGAAGGCAATCGAGCACGGCTCTTATATCTGCTATGGCACCTACGAGCGTGATGGGCGCTACATATACAATACAGCAGTGCTTATCGGCCCGGACGGCCGGCTTGCAGGCAGGTACCGAAAGAGCCATCTGCCCTTCGAGGAGGATACCGCGGGCCTTGCCCCCGGCAGCAAGATCGAGGTTTTCGATACATCCGTGGGCAGGATAGGCATAATAATATGCATAGAGGCGTCTTTTCCTGAGATCATCCGTACGGCTGTTCTTAAGGGTGCCGAAATAATTCTTGTGCCCATCTGGGGCGGCGACGAGGAGACCATCCGGGTGCGCGCGAGGGAAAACGGCGTCTATATTGCAACGTCCTCCTTTGATATGAAGTCCATGGTGGTCGACAGACACGGCAATGTAATGGCTGAGACCTTTCGGGGAATCGGCACGGGCGTGGCCACCGCCGACTGCGATATGGATGACAGTACGAAGATGCCCTGGACCGGCGACTGGCCGTCGTACATGATGCGCCTGCGCTGGCCGGAGCTTTTCGGCAGGATAACAAAGACTGCCCCTTAGCGCATTCTTTTGCAGGCGCGCATAGAGGTCAGCAGCTCCTCTGCCATAGATATTCCCTGTGGTATTGAGGCTTTGTCTGGTTGCGAGCCCGCACGAGGGCGGCGCCAAAGGTAGCGTCGCACAAAGTGTCAGGTGTAGATATGCCAGAGAGACATCAAGGCACGGGCAAGGCACTTCTCGAACGCTTGCTCATGCTGGCGCCTGCTGCGGCCGGACTGGCCGTGGGAGTTCTCATCGTAGAGGCACTGAGATTTGAGCGTCTTGCCTGGCGCTTCTGGCTGGGAGCGCGCCCGGATCCGGAGAGCGTCTCCTATGGCAAGGTCGTGGTGACGATCATCTTGAGCGTCTTAGCGGCGCATGTCGTCTGGGTTGCGGTGGCAAGGATCTTCGACGGGCGGCGCGGTTGGTTGGAGTCGCTGCGACGACATGCGGTTTCTTTTGTGCCGTTTGCCTCGATACTGGTCCTATTCGTCATTGACGCGCACGGAATCATACCCGATGCGATGCTTTTCAGCGTGCATGCGCTGGTGATTTCAGCGGGGGCCTTTGTCGGGATTACCAGCGGTCTTGCAGCAGCACGCCCGCAATACGAAGACCATCCATGGGCGCCATGGCTTGAGCGGCGTGCGCTTGTGGTAGTCTGTGCAGCAGCAGTGGTTTACTGGATAACGTTTTCTGCGATGGGCACGCTCCAGTATCTGTCATTGAGAATATCCTACACGGATACTGCCAGCTGGGAGCAGATGCTCTGGAACACCATGCGCGGGCGATTTCTCGTCACGAGTGCTTTTGACCACATGTTTTTCGGCGAGCATGTGCAGTTTGTCCATCTGCTGCTGCTGCCGTTCTATGCATTGCTTCCAAGCCTCGTGACGCTGATGATTTTAAAGTCGGCCGTGCTGGCATCCGGTGCGTTTCCTGTGTACCTTCTGGCAAGGCGTCGGCTCCAATCGAAGGCTGCTGCAGCACTTCTGGCTTGTGCATATCTCCTGTACCCCGCGATGCAGTATGTCGATCTTGAGCTTGTGAACAACACGTTTCGCCCGGTGGCCTTTGCGATACCTGCGCTCTTGTGGGCAGTCTATTTTCTTGACCGGCGCCGGATGTGGGCATTTTCGCTGGCGGCCTTTGTCGCGCTTGCGTCCAAGGAAGAGATGGCGCTGCCTGTAATGATGATGGGCGTACTGCTCCTACTGGACAGGAAGTACACCTGGGGTGCGGTGGTGACTGTCTTTACGGCGGTGTGGTTTGTCGTGTCGGTAGTGTGGGTGATACCGGGTGTCCGCGGGGCCCCTACGCACATGTATCTCTATTATCTCGACTTTGGCGACGACCTGACCTTTACGCGGCTCCTGTGGAGGGTGGTGAGCAATCCGCTGCATACGCTTTCCGTTGCGCTGCAGCCGGTTAAGATTGACTATCTTCTTCTGCTTTTCGTGCCGCTCGGTCTCAGGCCGCTTTTTTCATGGCGGATGCTTCTGGTCATGCTGCCGTCGCTTGGGACCACTCTTCTTGCCAGCCGCGATCCGTCATTCACCATCTATTACCATTACCAGGCGGCGCTGGTACCACTGTTGGTCGCGGGGGCTGTGTATGGAGTCGAAAACTGCCGATCGATCCTGCCGCGAATTCTCTGCAGGCTGGTCGAGGCCGACAAAAGCACCCTGGAGCGTGGCGCGGCCGCCGGACTTGTGGTGTTGGTCTTTGCCTCTTCGTTTTTTGGAAATATCCTTTTCGCACAGTCGCCACTGTCGCTTCTCTTTCACAATCCAAACATGGACACCCACTGGCGCCGCCGCTATGTGCCGGACGAGCGTGCGCGGCTGTTTTTCAGGGAGGTCAGACCGCTGGTGCCTCCGGATGCAGGGGTAAGCGCCACGGAGTTTCTGGCGACGTACTTCGCTGCGCGGCGCGATATCCACGTATTTCCGATAGGACTTGGAGATGTGGAGTACCTTGTCATCGACAGTCGTGATCGCTGGATGCTGGAGACACTAAGTAAGGTGGGCACGACGCTTGAGGCAATACTCGCCGATGTGCCCTATCGGAAGATATACGACAGGGATGGTTTTCTTGTGTACCGTATGGACGGCTCCGGCGGCGACACTTGACGTCCGGCCTGCAGGATGTAGAGTAAGTGACGGTATGATTAGCAATTCTGTTACTGAGGGAAAATGATGGCTAATGCTGAGAAGGATGTGCTTAATAACTTTGAGCAGAGCGATGTGTGGCGTGTGTTTCGGATCATGGGTGAGTTTGTCGAGGGCTTTGAGACGCTTGCGAGGATCGGCCCTGCGGTGAGTGTTTTCGGCAGCGCACGCACGAAGCCCGGCACCGATCATTATGAAAAGGCGCGCAGGATCGGGGGTCTGATCGCCAAGGCCGGCTTTGCAGTGGTCACCGGCGGCGGCCCCGGAATAATGGAGGCGGCCAACCGTGGGGCAAAGGAGGCCGGCGGCGAGTCGGTCGGGCTCAATATCACCCTGCCGCACGAACAGATTCCAAACCCTCACGTGACCGTTCAGATGAACTTTCACTACTTCTTCGCGCGCAAGATGATGTTTGTCAAGTATGCCAGCGCCTTCGTAGTGATGCCGGGTGGGTACGGGACGCTGGATGAGTTTTTTGAGTCGCTCACGCTCATCCAGACCGACAAAGTCTCCCAGTTTCCGGTCTACCTTGTAGGGGGCGACTACTGGACCGGTTTGACCGAGTGGTTAAACGACTCACTGATGAGCTCCGGGGCCATATCGAAAGAGGATCTGGACCTTTTCACCATAACCGATGACGAGGAGTTTATAGCAGAGGACATATCGCGCCGCTTCGCAGCTAAGAAGCAAGACATGTCGAGGGACACTAAGCGTATGATGCGCAACAGGGTCAAACCATCGTGAGCGACACTACCTCGCCCTCCGGCATAGGCGGCGCCTTTTCTGACGGGCAAAGGGTAAGAGGCGAGTCGTTCTGCACCGACCGGATGCTTTCCGAATGCGGCGCGAGGTGCTGCCACGTCGGCTTTCATCTTGCTGATGACGAGGCACGCGCCGGACATGTAAGATGGCACCCGGATTGCCCCTACCACATCCTGCAGGTTGGCGACCAGGGGCGTTGTTTTCACCTGGATCCGGACACGCTGCGCTGCCTGATATATGAAAAACGCCCCCGTACATGCCGCAGCTTCGACTGCCGGCGCCCTGAAAGTGAGAGCCGGCAATAGTCCGATGCCTCGTA
>SLPQ01000135.1 GCA_007131925.1 Candidatus Brocadiia bacterium
CCAGGCGCAAGGCACTCGGGCTTATAGCATCGCTCTTTCTCTTGTCGCTGGGTGGGCTGCTTTTGCATTTGAGGATCCACCCCGTGGACGAGAGCGCGTGGAACTGGATCCCCGCGATCTCGGGAATTGTCACCACCTTTCCCGTCAGCGTGATGTTTTACTACCGCAAGACCGTCGCATGGGCATATCTTATCACATGGGCGGCGGTGATTGTCGGCACGGTGGCGATGGCCTTGTACTCAATGTATGAATGGGAGGGGGATATCACTCTCTTCCGCATAGCCCTGCACACAACATTTCCCGATATCGTGATCCTGTGGGCCAAGGTGCCGCTTGCCTACATGGTGCTGATGATCGTACGTCCAAAGGGTCATAGAGATGCAGCAGCCTGAGTATCGAGAGGGTCCGGGGCGCCGTGCCTCTGCTGCCCTGGCCGCCATACGGCGCGCGCGCAGCCTTCCTGTGAGAGCGGCCTGGCTGGTGGCGGTGACGGTGTTGCTGGCGGCCTTTGCGCTGCTGAACCTGCGTCACGTGCTGGCCGGCGCGGCCTTCACGCCGTATGCTGCGGGAAATCTCGCTGCGCTCCTTGCTGTGGGGCTATTGCTTGTGCAGTTCGCTCTCTCTTCGCGCATAAGGGCGCTGGACCGCGCATTTGCCCTCAACCGGTTGCTGAGCCTGCATGCAAAGGTCGGCCCGGTTGCGGGCGTGCTGGCGCTTTTGCATCCGGTTCTCATCTTCATGCCAGCTGCGCCCACGGGGGCAGACATCATGCAGCTCTGGCGCGAGGGGCTGGGTGCGCTGGCCCTTGTCATAGCAGGAACCGTCGTCGCGACGAGCCTGTGGCGGACATTTCTCGAGCTGTCGTTTGAGGCATGGCGCCTCATACACCAGCTGGTTTTCATAATGGTTGCGCTGATCGCGGTGCATTCTCTTGTCTTGGGAAGCGACATATGGGAGGGGTGGCCGCGTGCCTTCTGGTGGGGGATAATTGCTGTCTTTGCAGGGCTGACGGCCTATGAAAAGGTATACAAGCCGACTGCGCTTCGGCGGGCTCTTTATACGGTCGATGCGGTCACAAAGGCCAGCCGTGATACTTGGAACCTCGACCTCAGGGCCCTCAATGGAACCGCCCTGGAGCATGTGCCGGGGCAGTTCGCCTTCCTGACGCTGCTTCCCGATCAGGGTGGCAAGGCTCTACGGCACCTGCCGGCGCGGCTGTGGCGAGCAGCCCGGCTGGCCCTTTACGGAAAGGCCGGGCGCGCCGAGGAGCACCCATTCACCATATCGTCCGCCGGTGATGATCCGGGCGTCATCAGCTTCACCATAAAGGAAAGCGGCGACTACACCTCGACCATCGGCAATGTAAGGCCTGGCACAAGGGCGCTTGTAGACGGCCCTTACGGGCAATTTTCGCATCTTGTGCTCGCCGGGGGTGACATACTCATGATCGCCGGCGGTGTGGGGATAACGCCGATGCTCTCGATGCTGCGCCACGTGGCTGCCAGAGGCGGCCCGGCTGTCACCCTCGTGTGGGGAAACAAGACCGAAGAGGACATCATCCTCCGTGATGAGATCGATGGGCTTGCCGCCTCGCCCAGCGGCTTGAAGGTGCATCACGTGCTCAGCGAGCAGGACGACTGGCCCGGGGAGAGAGGCTTCGTCACGGAGGAGCTCCTGGGTCGTATTCTCAGCCGCGAGGAGCTTCAAAGGCGCGTCTTTCTCTGCGGGCCGCCCGTGATGATGGAAAAGGTGACAAAGGACCTGCGCCGTCTCGGTGTGCCGCGCAGTCGCATCCACACCGAGCGCTTCGCGCTGGAATGATCTGCGCGGCGCGCTCGCGCCGAATTGGGGGTTCTTAAGACGTGGGAGCAAGCATGACATCCAGAGAGCGCATAGAAGGCATCTTCGCAGGCAAGACGCCCGACCGCGTGGGGCGCTACGAGCAGTCGGTATACTCGTCGGTGGCCTCGAAAATACTCGGACGCGGCGCTATCACCGGCGGCACGCAGGTCCATCGTGACGAGGCCGAGGCGTACCTCGCCGGAGACGCCGCGCACGAGGAGTTTGTCGAAAGGCTCTACCGAGACCGCGCGGAGCTGGGCCGCGTGCTCGGATTTGACATGATCGGCCTGGCCTGGCGCCACTCCGAAAGGCCCGTAAAGAAGGTCGCGCCCAACGAGTACCTATACGGCGACCCCGACGGCGACTGGCGCATCTACCGGTACGACCCTGCCAGTGAGACCTTCGGCCTTGCGAGGGCATCGCGAAAAATGACGCTGGAGGACATCCGCCGCATGGTCAGGGAATCGTTGAGAAATACCGGCAGTGGGCATGTAGAGGTGAGTTCCTGGCAGAAAAGGCTCATCGCGGACTTTGGTGACGAGCTTGCGGTTCTCGGGGCAGGCAGCATTGCCATACCTCTTGAAGAGCAGTGGCTGATGGCGTGCCTTAGCGACGCCGGGCTTGTCGGCGCGTATCTCGACGCGCAGCTTGAAAGGGAGATCAGATCCCTCGGCGCGCAGGCGGCCGCCGGGATAAAGATCATCTGGGGCGGGGGCGACTTTGCAGACAACGCCGGCCCGGTATACGGGCCGCATGTCTTCCGCGAGCTCATGCTCCCGCGCCTCAAGAAGATGATGGAGCAATGCCATCGCCTGGGACTGTGGTACGTCTTTCGCTCGGATGGCAATCTGTCTGCCGTGGCGGATATGATGTTTGTAGAGGCGGGTATCGACGGCTACGGCGAGATTGATGCCGCTGCCGGCATGGACCTTGCCGAGCTGAAGGCGAAATATCCGCGCGTAACCTTCTGGGGAAACGTCCCGCCGCCGCTTGTGAGAAACGGTACGAAAGAAGACGTCCTCGCCGCGGCGCGCCGTTGTATCGAGGCCGTACCCGACAGGCGCCTCATCCTTGGCTGCTCAAATGCGATCCTCAAAGACACGCCGGCCGAAAACGTGCTCGCCATGAGTGAGGCGGTGGGGATGTCGGACGCGTGAGGCGGGCGCGCATCCGACCGTGCCGGCTGCGGCGTCCCTCTTGAGGGCTGGTACTTGTCCGCAGCGGTGGACTTCGGCCGAAATCAGTTGACATGAAAGTGCTTTGCCATACGATTTTAGACCATTATTTTTCCCAGAAACAAGGCCGGTAATGGCCCTTTATGTCCGTTGCGGCCTTGTCGCCCCCCGGGGGGTTGCTGATGAGCGACGCTGAAGAATACGGAATACCAGTTTCGGAGCGTTTAAGGCGCCTGCCGCCCTACCTGTTCGGCCGGATCAATGCGCTCTTGTACCAGAAGCGTACCGCCGGCGTTGACATCATCGACCTGGCAATGGGAAACCCGACCGATCCGCCGCCGCAGTTCATTACCGAGAAGCTTCGCGAGGCGGTCCTGGATCCGCGCAACCATCGTTACAGTGTCTCGGTCGGACTTTACAACCTTCGGCGCGAGCTTGCGCGTCTTTACGCGGCGAAGTGGGGCGTCGAACTCGATCCGGCCAACGAGGTAGTGGCGACCATCGGTTCAAAGGAGGGCTTCAGCCACCTGTGCCTTGCGCTGCTGGGGCCGGGAGACGTCGCGCTGGTCCCTTCGCCGGCCTTTCCCATACATGTCTATGCGGTGATACTGGCAGGCGCGAGTGTCATAAATGTGCGGCTGGCGCCCGGTTCGCAGCTCATAAAGAGCCTCGTCGATGTCACGCGCCATCTCCAGCCCAAGCCCAAGGTCGTCATCATCAATTTCCCGCACAATCCGACGACGATGACCGCCGAGCTCGACTTTTTTCGGGACCTGGTGGCCTTTGCTAAGCGCTACGATGTCATGATAGTGCATGATCTTGCCTACGGCCTGACGACGTTTGACGGGTATGAAGCGCCCTCCTTTCTGCAGGCCGAGGGGGCCAGGGACGTAGGCGTTGAGTTCACCACGCTTTCAAAGCCCTTCAACATGGCCGGCTGGCGAATAGGCTTCTGCGCGGGCAACCCCGAGATGTGCCGCGCGCTCGCCAAGATGAAGGGGTATTACGACTACGGCATCTTCCAGGCTGTCCAGATCGCCTCCATACTCGCCATGCGAAACTGGGCCGAGACTGCGCCGGTGCAGGCGCAGACCTACCAGTCGCGCCGGGATGCGCTCTGCGACGGGCTGAGCCGCATCGGATGGCCTGTGGAAAAGCCCAAGGCGTCGATGTTTGTATGGGTGCCTATACCCGAAAAGTACCGCTGGATGGGCTCTATCGAGTTTGCCATGTGGCTCATGGAACATGCCGAGGTGTCGGTCTCGCCGGGAAGGGGATTTGGCGACTATGGGGAGGGTTACCTGCGGCTGGCCCTTATCGAAAACGAGATGCGCCTGAAGCAGGCCGTGCGCAACATTGACCGCGCGCTGCGAAAGTTTCCGGCCTGCCCCGATGACCAGGAGCCGCCCGAGGTATAAGACGAGATCGGCATGAGACAGGGAGAGGAAGCAAGGAATATGCGTTTGACCTTCAGTGGGGGTGTCCATCCACGCGAGGCCAAAGATGCCACCAAGGCTCTGCCGATAGAGGCCTTTGAGGCGCCGCAGGTGCTTGTGGTCCCCCTCCTTCAGCACATCGGAGCGCCCGCGCGCGCGGCTGTCAAGGCCGGCGACAAGGTCGCAAAGGGAGAGACGATCGGTGAGCCGGGTGGTTTTATTTCGGCTGCGGTGCATGCGCCGGTCTCCGGCACGGTCAGCGCGGTCGAGCCGCGGCTCGGCCCCGGCGGCAGGAAAATCATGGCGGTCGTCATCGAAAATGACGGCGAAGATCGATGGGCCGACGGCACAAATGTGAAGCGCGACACCTCTTCTCTCGATGCCGACACCATAAGAAATATCGCCAGTGACGCGGGCCTTGTGGGTATGGGAGGGGCGGCATTTCCCACCCATGTGAAGCTCTCGCCGCCGGACAACAAGCCTATCGAGCTTCTGCTTGTAAACGGCGCTGAGTGCGAGCCTTTTCTGACCGCCGACCACCGGCTGATGCTTGAGGAGCCGGAGAGGATCGCTTTCGGTGCGCAGCTTGCCGCCCGCGCGGTCAGTGCTGCAAGGATCATCTTTGCCCTGGAGGACAATAAGCCCGACGCGGCCGAGACGCTTGAAAAGGCTGCCTCCAAAATCCCGTCCGCTACTGTTGTCACGCTTCCCACGCGCTATCCGCAGGGCGCCGAAAAGCAGCTGATTGAGGCTGTCACCGGCAGACAGGTCCCCTCGGGCGGCCTGCCGATGGACGTGGGGGTACTGGTGCAGAACGTCGGCACATGCGCGGCACTCCAGGATGCCTGCGCCTTCAATGTGCCGCTTATCGAGCGCATCACGACGGTCACGGGCCCCTCGGCTGGGCGCCCGGCGAACCTGCGCGTGCGGATCGGCACCCTCTATGAGGCGCTCTTCGAGCGGGTCGGCTTTGCAGGCGCCCCTCGGCGTATCGTGATGGGGGGTCCGATGATGGGCATGGCGCAGGGGTCGGTGGAGGTGCCTGTCACAAAGGGGACCTCGGGGATAGTGCTCTTGGACAGTGTCCCGGGGGACGTCTGGCGTGCTTGCATACGGTGCGGTAAGTGTGTGCGGGCATGTCCGGTGTCCATCGTTCCGAGCCAGATTTCCGTATTTCTGGAGCGGGGGTACGTAGACGAGGCCAATGAGATAGACATGCTCGACTGCATAGAATGCGGCTGCTGCACTTACGTATGCCCTGCGAGGCGGCCGATCGTGAACTGGATAAAGGCGGGCAAGGCCGAGCTTGCTGAGCGAAGGGCGCGCGAAAGGGAGGGGGCCAAGTGAGCCAGGGAGAGGATCTTTCACGCCTTTCGGTGGCCACCTCTCCGCACATACGCGAAGAGGAGGACATCTCCGCCATCATGTGGTGGGTGGTGGCCGCACTGACACCGGCAGCGCTCTTTGGCGTCTGGAATTTCGGTTGGTATGCGGCGGCTGTGGTAGTCGTGGCGGTAGTCTCGGCGGCTGTGGCCGAGGCGCTCTGGCAGCGCATCTGCGGCACTGCCGTCATGATCAGCGACGGATCGGCGGTGGTCACCGGGCTGCTGGTGGGGCTTGTCCTGCCGCCGTCCGTGCCTCTTTACGTGCCGATGGTAGCATCGGGCGTGGGAGTACTGATCGGCAAGCAGCTCTTCGGTGGGCTCGGCTGCAACATCTGGAACCCTGCGCTGGTGGGACGTGCCTTCGTGCAGATCGCCTACCCCCAGCATGTTACGCTTTCGGTGTGGCCTGTCCTGAGAGGCTCATCTCTCTCGCGGGTGCTGCAGGACGTGCGGCATGCTGGAGACGGCTCGGCGGCTCACGAGGTGGTGCTCGGGGCAACGCCCCTGGCAGAGCAGGCGGTAGGGTCTCTGGCTGCCACTGATGGTGTCGCAGAGGCGATGTATCCGAGCGTGTGGGCGCTCTTTCTGGGTAACATTCCCGGCAGTATAGGGGAGACATCGGCGCTCCTGCTTCTCATCGGGGGGCTCTTCCTCATCTGGAAGGGGTACATAAACTGGAAAGTGCCTGCGGTCTTTCTCGGGACGCTCTTTTTGTTCGCCGCTTTTGTGCCGACGTGGAAGATACCGACCGGTGAGGATATAGTCGCCCCGTCGTGGTGGTTTTTCGGGATGTACCAGATCTTTGCCGGCGGGGCAGTGATAGGTGCGTTTTTCATGGCGACCGACATGGTTACCACACCGATAACTTCGAGCGGGCAGGTAATTTTTGCCCTGGGCTGCGCACTCATAACCGCGCTCATCCGTTTAGTCGGGCACGGGTTTCCAGAGGGGGTGGCCTACTCGATACTTCTTATGAATACAGCCACGCCCGTAATCGACCGTTACACAAGACCTCGGACATATGGGACAGTGAAGAAATGAAAAATGCAACCCGTTTTGCGATAGTGCTCGGTTTCATAACGATCGCAGCGGGGCTTGGTGTGTCTGCGCTCTACCAGCTGACAAGTGACCGCATAGAAGCCAAGAGAGAGGAGGCGTTTGCGGGGGCGCTGGAGTCGATCTTTCCGGAGGCGGACGATTTCCGGGTGCTTGGCGAGCAGGAGGCCTGGACGGGTACTGGCGTGGGAGAGGCGCTCTCGCAGGGTTCGACGGTTGGCTACCTTGCAGTGGGTGCCAGGCAGGGGTATTCGAGCACTATACGCGTGCTGGTGGGGGCCGAGCCGGATTTTTCTGTAAGGGCTATCAACATCCTCGAGCAGGCCGAGACGCCCGGTCTCGGCGAGCGCACGCGTGAGGTAAGGACAGACCGTACGATCTGGCAGGCGGCGGGGGAGGCGGTGGGGCTTGTGGAGCCGGCAGAGCCGGAGGATGAGGTGCCGTGGTTTCAGCAGCAGTTTGCGGGCCTTACACTTGATGAAATCGTCGTGGTCACGGAAGAGTCGGCCGAAGGTGTACAGTCGATCACCGGTGCGACAGTGACTGCAGAGGCGGTCGCCGATGCAGTAAGGGATGCGCTTCTCGAGATCAAGGCGGCCCTTTCAGTCGATGCCGCCGGCGGCAGTGGTGAGGGTTAGATGGATCCGTCCCTTTTGCGGAGGCTGGTCGAGGGCGCGCTCTTCAGCGCGTCGGGGGCGCTCTCGGCGGCGAAGCTGACCGACCTGGCCGAGGGCGCTACGGTCGCTGACATTCGCAGTGCCGTCGATGAGCTGAACGCAAACTATGCCTCTGACGGGCACGCCTTTCGCATCGATGAAATAGCGGGAGGTTACCGCCTTTTGACATGCCGGGAGCTCGGTGACCGGCTCAGCGTCTTTTTCGCGGTGCGTTCAAAGGACCGATTGAGCCGCGCCGCTCTCGAGACGCTCGCGGTGGTGGCCTACAGGCAGCCGGTCACCCGTGCACTGGTCGAGTCAATACGCGGTGTCGCTTCGGACTCGGTCATATCGAACCTGGCCGATCTCGGTCTCATACGTGTATCAGGCCAGGCCGACACACCCGGCAGACCACTGCTTTACTCCACAACGAGGAAGTTTCTCGACCACTTTGGCCTCAAGCGCCTTGAGGACCTTCCGAAGGAAAAAGACTTCGAGAAGATGGAAAGCGCCTGATAAGGCCTGCCCGTGTGGAGGTGACACGCGCCGATCCGAAAGGTCGCCTGTGGATGCCTGCCGTATGCGGCCTGAATCGGGGCATGCTCAAAGGTGCGTCGATATCTTGCAGGGCAGGAGGTCAAGTGTCCTGCGAGTCGGCCATCAGCCGTCGGAGCCCATGCCGTGAAGAGGTTCATCGGGGAAGAGATCGAGGTGCGGTTCGAGAAGCTGCCCGGGCCGCCCACATCCTTCGTTTGGCGGGGTGCAGAATACAAGATAGCCGAGATCCTCGGCCACCGCCTCGCCCTCGACCGAAGCCGCACATGGTACAGGCGAAAGCACCGCGACTACTACACGGTCGCAGCCGAGACCGGTGAGGTCTTCAAGATATTTCGACACCGGGGGCCGGGCAGGCGCTACTGGTTTCTAACCGCGGTACTCTCCGAGACCACAGACGAGTGAGCCGCCGGCGGTGCACCGGCTGCGTGCGCACCGGCAGCAGGGCCTCAGTGCGCTGTCCTACTGGTTAAACGGCAGGTGAGGGCCGAGATACGCCGCCAGGCTGCCCACATCATACGCCTGCTGGCGCACCGCGTCCAGTTTCTGGCCCGCCGAGCCGGGAATGGGCGCGTGAAAAAGCGATGCAAACTCCTCGGGTATCTTACCCTTTGCGCTCAGGTCGGCCACCTTTTCACCGAGGCCGGCGCCTGCGGCGCCAAGTGAGTCACACATATCTTCGAGATAGCTGAGAAGCAGCGCGCATGATGCATTTGGACTCACATCGGCTAACGAGCAGGCCTCTGCCAGGCCACGCGAAAGGTCCGCAGGCAGGTTCGAGAAATCCTTCATGGCGACAGGCTCATCCGGATAGACCAACCGGTCGTTCACACTTACCAGAAGACGCCGGCACTGGCTGCACCTGCCGACCTCTACGGAGTCCATATCCCGGTATGATGCGCTGAGCTTGACAGTATCGCTTGCGCAATAGGGGCACTGCGCGCCCCCCTGCGGCTGAGCTGGGCTTTTTCCTTCGTTCATGTCGTGCCTCCCTCACACGTGTCTGCAGATTGCCGCAAATCCTCAACCTGTGGCAGCTCTGCGGAGTACCGGGCGGTCGATCCGGGATCATCCGTACCGGCAGCCTCCGGACGTTGCCGACTCTCTATGCTGCGGGCCAGAAGTCACGGGCCATGGGCGCCAGAAAATGCGCCACGCGCATGAGTTCATAGGCCTGTTTCTTTGCCCGAGTGACCTCCTCTTCCTGGGTTTCGGCCTGCACGGAGGCGAGGTATCCGTCAAGGCCTTCGGGGACCTTGCCGGTCTCGCGCAGGTTTCGGACCTTTTCGTCGAGCGTCTCTCCCTCTGCGCCGAGGTGATCACAGATGCGTTCGACGTAGGGCGCAAGCAGAGCGCACGCCGCGCGCGGTGACACCTCCGCGGCCGCGCGTGCCTCTGTGCAGAGGGTCCTTAGCTCCTCGGGCATCCCCTCAAAGCTCTCCCGGCTTTCGCGTGAGGCCGGCAAGGGGTGGACCAGCTGGTCGTTCACGCGCACAATCAGCCTGCTGCACTCAGAGCACCTTCCAGCTCGCACGCGGTCCTGGTCATCATGGAAGGACATGTGAACGGCTACGGTCTCCTCCATGCAGTATGGGCATCTTGCTGTGGCTTGCTGGCTCATCGGTTTCTCCTGCAAGAGTCGCTGAAAATGGCATAGCGCGCTGACAGGCGCACTCACCACGTCTGCACTCGGCCACCGGGCCGGGGCTTTGCGCTATAGCTCCATCAGACTACCTCCAGGTAATCACTTCCCGGCAGCTTCGGAAAGTCTGCATGCGGCTCGGCCTGGTACCACCATGCCACCGACGCGATGTCGTCCTGCAGCGGCAGAAAGCGCCTCCTGCCGTCCTCGACGTTTCGCCAGCCGAGGGCCTGGATGGTCACCTTCAGCTCCTTTACAAAGCGGATCGGATCGACGATGTGCCACCTGTACATGCCGAAGCGCTGCTGCGAACGATACAGTCCGTCCGGCTTTATCACCTGCGGCAAGCCCGCATAGGGAGTCGAAAAGATGCCGTACTCGCCGGGCGGGTGTTCGAAGTTCCATGACCCGCAGAAGTAGTCCTCTGTTCCCGTGCCGCAGATGGTGGGAAACTCGCCGTCGCCGTCCATGAAAAATTTGATTTCCCCCTCGCCCCACCAGCCGCAGTTGTTCACCCCCCAGGCCATGTAAGTACCTACATAGTGGCCCCAGCCGGCCACGCCGTCGAGGATGGTATGAGTCTCCTTGTAGGCAAGGGGGTTTGAGCGGCGCCACTGAGCGTGCAGGTAGGCGGCATCCTCTCCGACCTTTCCGAGGCAGTAGGTGATCTGGTAGAAAAAGCCCCTCACATCGTCGGAGGAAAGGTTTTCGACAGTTATCCTGGCGGACTTGCGGAACGGCATCTCCCAGTAGCAGTTGAATGCACCAGCAGGGTTCACGCAGACCGCCAGTGACGAGACATTCGCCCGCTCGCACCACCCCATGCAGAAGAAATCTCCGAGGGGAGTCTCGATGGACGGTGTCTCTTCGTCGTCCCAGTAGACGCGAAGTATAAGTGATCTCCAACGCCGAGGGTCCACTGTTATCCATATATGCTGGATTGCCCCCGGTCCCTCGATCTCGGCGATTGTTTCTGTGACACCGCCTGCGATGGTGATACAGGGGCGGGCTTTCCACCCTCGGCCGAGGTCATGTGCAGCCGAATCGGCCCCGGGCTCGGCCCTGGCACCGCCCCCCTTTTCTCCTGTGGGGTTTTCAGCACAGATGGATCTTGTTTGTGCTTTTGAAAGTCGGGAAAGATTTCCCATGTGCATGCCAAAGCCGTCAGTCATCGCCTTCTCCCTTGGTGATCCCGTAGAGGCCCGGTACAGCGCAAGCCGCGCGCGCGAATAAAGGTTTACGAGATATTTATACGTGCACACGGAGGCAAAAGCAAGCGGGACAAGGGCGAGTGCGCTTGTAGAATAATAAGAAAGACAGGAAAACCAGGAGTGCCTCGTGAAGCCCGTCATAAGAGAGATAGCCGCCAAAACGATACTGAACCGTTCAAAGGCTGGAGGTTACTCGCTCAACTGCTACATCGGCTGTCGCCATGGCTGCATCTACTGCTACGCACGCTACATGCAGCGCTTTCACCCGCATGAACAGGCCTGGGGCGACTTTGTGGATGTAAAGGTAAACGCAGTGGAGGTCCTCCACAGGCAACTGCGCCGGGCCGAGCCGGGACAGGTGTTTGTCTCGTCGGCCTGCGATGCCTACCAGCCGGAGGAGAGCCGCAGGGGGCTCACCCGGCGCTGTGCCCAGCTTCTCATGGAGCGGGGTTTTCAGGTAAACATCCTCACAAAGAGCACGCTCGTCTTGAGGGACCTCGACATGTACGCCGGCTATGGGCGTGCTCGCATCGGAGTGACGGTGACGACGCCGGATGAGACGCTTGCTCGGCTGTGGGAGCCTCGTGCAGCGCTGCCGGGCAGGCGCTTTGAGGTCCTGAGGGCTGCCAGACAGATGGGGCTGGCCACTTCGGTGATGTTTGGCCCGCTATTGCCGGGCGTCTCGGACGATGCAGACACGATCGAGCTGCTCTTTGCGAAGGCCGCTCTGCTGGAGGTGGACGCGATCTGGACCGACGCGCTTAATCCCCGACCCAAGGTGTGGCCCGCGATCAGGGACATGCTAAGTCGCGAGCGTCATTCACTTGTGTCACTGTATCGCAAGGCGCTCTTTGAGAAGGCCTGGCGGGAGAGTTACCTGCGCTCCCTTCGAGATCGCATAACCGCCGCCGCACGCGCCGCCGACGTGGCTGACAGGCTCGCGGGATGTCCGTGAGAGTACGCCTGGCCGCTAATGCACACTGGCGGCCTCGACGGCGTCAGCGAGCGTGATAAGCCCGTCATAAAGCGCCCGCCCGATGATGCAGCCATGGCAGCCGGAAGCCGCCAGGGCCGCCACGTCGTCGATAGTTGTGACGCCGCCCGAGGCGATAACGGGCATTTCAACGTTTTCGACCATCTGGCGCATGGCGTCGAGGTTTGCACCTTTGAGCAAGCCGTCCCGCGCGATATCAGTGTAGATGACAGCTGCAGCCCCTGCCGCCTCGCACTCAGAGGCGAGCCGGTAGGCGTCCATGTCGGTTATGTCCCTCCAGCCATGTATTGCCACGCGACCCTCCAGTGCATCAATGCCGACCGCTATGCGCATGGGAAACACCTCAAACATCTTTTCGACCCACTCTCGGTTATCAAGCAGCGCCGAGCCCACAATAACGCGATCGGCGCCAGCCTCTGTAAGGTTTTCTATGAGCTCTGTGTCACGTACCCCGCCGCCGTACTCGACAGGCACGGGGGATTCTTCGATAATCGTACGCACCTTTTCGAAGTTTCGTGGCACGCCTTGGAAGGCCCCGTCCAGGTCCACCAGATGAAGATACTCGGCTCCCTCGCTGATCCAGCGGCGGGCGGCATCGGCGGGGTCTTCCGCGAAGGTGGTCTCGGTCCCCTCGCGCCCCTCTACGAGTCTTACACATTTTCCGTTTTTGATGTCAACCGCGGGTATGACGATCATTGCGCGGTCCTTTCCGAATCAAAAGCTTAAACCGAGGCGGCCGGCGCGATCAGCCGCCACTAAAGCGCCACGAAGTTTTCCAGCAGCTTAAGGCCCCATTTCTGGCTCTTTTCGGGGTGAAACTGCGATGCGAAGACATTATCCTGCCACACCGCCGCGGCAAAAGGCCGCAGATACTCGCTGCGCCCGGCCACTATTCGGTTATCCGCGGGCGCAACGTAATAAGAATGTACGAAGTAAAAGTATGTTCGGGGCGGTATGCCGGCAAAGTGCGGCGCAGCGCTTGTGATCTCGACCTGGTTCCAGCCTATGTGGGGTATTTTCAGCTGTGGTCTCGCCATGTCGCGCTCAAACCGCACTACTTCGCCCGAAAACACGCCGAGTCCGCTATGCGCGCCGTCTTCGTGGCTTGTTTCAAAAAGGAGCTGCAGACCCAGACATATCCCGAAAAATGGCCTGCCCGCCCATATCGCCCCCTTTACAGCCTCGTCGAGCCCGCCGGCGGCAAGCGCGGCCGCAGCCTTTTCAAATGCGCCCACTCCCGGCAGCACCACCTTGTCCGCCTTCGAAACCTCTCCAGCATCACCGGTGACCCTTACACGGCCTCCGACCGCCTCGAGGGCCTTCGAGACGCTGCGCAGGTTTCCCATCCCATAATCCACGACCGCAATCATCACCGTCTCCAGGCCTGCAGTATCAAAAGGGAAGATTATACGGCCGCACGGGAAAAGTAAAAGCCCGCCCCTCGAGGAGGCGGGCCTTGTGCATATGGCATCATCGCAACAGGGCGCCTGCACGGCGCATTCACACGCCGCGGGCCGGCCCTTACAGGTCGCTGGCTGTTGCTAATCGGCCATGCGCATGACGGCGATTTCGACGCGCCGGTTTTGCGCCTTGCCCTCGGGGGTCGCGTTGGAAGCGATGGGCGCATGTTCGCCAAATGCCGCCACGTGAATTCGCTCAGGCGAAATGCCTGCGTTTTCGATAAGGTAATAGGCGACAGTCTGGGCGCGATCGTAGGAGAGCTCCCAGTTGCTCTTGTACCTGTCCCGGGTTCTCTGGATGGGATCGGTATCGGTGTGGCCTTGGACCTGGATCTTGAAATCGGCGAAACCGGCCTTCAGCTGCTCGGCAAGTTGGCCGAGTCTGTCCCTTCCGCTGCCGGTTATCGCGGCACTGCCGCTGGCGTAAAGGATATGCGTAGGAAGGTTTACGACCACGGTCCCTTCGGTGACCGAGACGTCAAAGCCCTGATCGGCGAGCCTGCGGCGCATCTGCTCGAGCTCGCTCTCCCGGGCGGCCATGTCGGCGGTAACGCCGGCGAGCTGACGCTCGAGCTGCGCGTTTCGCTCCTCGAGGCGCTGCGCCTGGGCCTCACCGGCTGCGAGCGCCTCGCTCAGGCGGTCGACCTGCCGCCTCAACTCGGCGTTTTCCGCCTGTATCCTGCGCGGCCCCGCGCAGCCGGCGGCAACAGCTATAGCCACCAATACCGCCGCAACACCTGCAAATCTCGTACTCATGCCGGACACTTCGCTTCCTCCTCAACCAATAACAGTCTCAATGACGGCGGGGCGCCCCGCAAAAATCCGATACCAATGGCAAAGCCATAAACTCTCAAGCATCTTCAAACAGATTGCACAAATCGGCCCGCATATCGACACCAGCGATAGTGAGGGGTAAGGCCGCCGAGTACACCCTGAGCTTGCAACCGACACGAATGTCTCAAGTGCCTCTCCCCCATACTCTCATGCGGCGCGGCTTGTGCGCTACCCTCCTGTAAACCCATGCCCATCGTTGGTGCCTTGCGCCCCGCCTGCATTCGCGGGGCCCGAAGCGCCTGCCGGCATGCTCTCTTTGAGTTTAGACAGTTGCCCGACGAGCTTTGTCGCCTATCCAAGTAGAAATCGATAATTTGCTATCATGTTGTTGAGGAAAAGCGTGACTTCCGCGCGAAAAATAAGTGAAATCACCGCCGCGAGGGAGAGAAACGGCCCGTACGGTATCCTCGAGTGACCAGTCACCGCAAGATGCACAATACCGTAAAGAGTCCCCAGGAGCGCAGAGAAAAACAATACGAAGATCACAAGCTGCCATCCCAGAAATGCCCCTATCATCGCCATCAGCTTCACATCGCCAAATCCCATCGCTTCCTTTCGTAGCGCTGCCTTGCCGAGAAGCCCTATCCCGTACACCACCGCTGCTCCTGCCCCCGCCCCCGCAAGCGACGAGATCAGTCCTGAGAGATGGGGCCGCCCGGCCACGAGGGCGCTCTGATGGATCTCGGGAAACACAAACGAGGCCAAAACCGCGACAAAGGTCCCGCCGATGGATATTTCGTCAGGGATTATCATATACTTGAAGTCAATAAACGTCGCCACTAAAAGCGCCGAGATAAATCCCATGTGCACGATGTACAGCGCGCCCATTCTCACCACAAAGCCGGTTTCAGGTAGCTCATGAAGGGTCGGCACGTAGTGCCTGATGAAGCGCCAGTAGTAAAAAGCGAAAAGGATCCCCGTAAACAGCTCCACAGCCGGATACACCGGCGAAATGCGTTCGCCACACGACCTGCACCGCCCCCTGAGCAGCATCCACGAGATTATGGGGATGTTGTCCTCGGCCTTGATCGGCTGGTAGCAGCGCGGGCAGTGGCTCGGTGGATAGACGAGCGACTCTTCGCGCGGCATGCGATAGATGCAGACGTTGAGAAACGAGCCGATGACAAGGCCCATTAAGAATGCGCCCACACCGAAAAATATGCCTATGCCTGTCATCAGCCCCCCGTCGGTACACAATGCTGCCGCTGGGAGCTGTAGCGACGCTCCCGGCAATCAGGCTCGTGCCGGCTCTTCGGCCTCTCAGGCAAACTCATCGAGGCCTGCCACTGCCGCCCTGCGCATTACCTCTAAAGGCGCCTCACGGTCAAACCAGAAGCTGAACTGTCCGGCAGCCTGCCGTACAAGCATTTCTAACCCGTCCACCACCGGGCAGTCCTCGGCGCGCGCCTCTTCCAGAAGACGCGTCAAGCGAGGATTGTACACCGTGTCGAAAACCATCCTGCCTGGTCTCAATGCCTCGCGCGGATAGGGCGTGACGTCGACTGCAGGGTACATTCCAAGGGAGGTCGCATTGGCCAGAATGTCGTAATCCGCCTCCGTGCGGTCAGCCCACTTGACCACGTTGCAGCCGACCTCAGCGGCAAGGGCCTGTGAGCGTTCATTGGTCCTGTTGGCGATCGTGACAGCGGCGCCTTCGGATGCGAAGCCATATGCCAGTGCGCGCCCGGCACCGCCGGCGCCAAGCAGCAGCACCCGCATGCCCGAGAGGCTACTGGCGCCCATGGCATGCTTGACGGAGTCGACAGCCGCCCGGCAGTCGGTGTTTGTGCCTTGCCATGTGTGATCATCGTTGAGGCGCAGTGTATTGATCGCGCCGATGTCGCGGCTGACAGGATCCACCTGTGTTGCCAAACGAAAGGCCGCCTCCTTGTGTGGTATAGTGACCGAAAAGCCGGCCGGCTCGAGACTCCTGCAGCCCCTTGTGAAGGCATCGAAATCATCGACCTCGAACGGCACGTATACGGCGTTTATACTGCAGGCCCTGTAAGCGGCGTTGTGCATGCGCGGCGAGACCGAATGACCGACGGGCATGCCGATCAGGCCGTAGACCCTGGTGTCTTTGTTTATGGACCGGTAGTTGTAGACATTGACGAGCTGTGATGCGGTGATCTGGCCCGGTGCGCTGGCAAACTCTCTTGAGAGCGCCCCGAAGGTCATGTACGAGCCGAACTTCCCTGCAAGTATGCGGCTTGGCGTGCCGCACGGGCCCATGCCTACCACTATTGTCGCAACGCCGGTGGTGGAGGCCAGCTGGCACAGTCTGAAGTTGTCGCAGACCCTCTTCGCAAGGGTCGCGATCTTGATAATGTCGCCGCCCGCGCCAACAAGCATCCTCGCTATCTCGTGAAGGTCGTCGGGCGTCTCGCCCCAGTTGTGATACGAAATGATCACGCGCGTGCCCAGGCGGTCGCGCAGGCGGCCGACCGCATCGTGCTCGATATCGACGTACTCCGCGCCAAGGCTTATCGCCTCGCGCAGGTGCGCCACGCGCCTGGTCTCGTCCTCTTCCCAGAGGCCGCCCTCACGAACCGGCCTGTTGGTCACTATCACAGGAAGCGGCCGGTCATCGAGCAGCATTTCGACCTCAGGCGGCTCTTCGAGGTAGTCAAGGCGCAGCTCGACGAGGTCTGCTATGGCAGCGGCCTTTTTCATGTCAGCCCTGGCTTGCCGGTTGGTGGTTGCGACGATGGGGACGCAGATCATATCCATCTCCGAAGAGTTGTGTGTGCTAAGGTTGCTCCTTGGCCCGTGATTTTGCACGGCGAGCCGATTTTTTCGAGCTTTTTCCTCCTTGGCCTCCGGCAGCGGTCTGTTCGGCGGCCGCTCGGTTGACAGCATTGAGATAGGCCTCGGCGCTGGCCTGGATGATGTCGGTCGATGAGGCCCGGCCAGAGTAGCGCCTACCGTTAAAATCAGCCGACAGTATGACCTCTCCCATCGCATCCTTGCCCGAAGTCACCGCGCGAATGTTGTAGTCCACCAGCTTGCCGGAAATACCCGTTATGCGATCGATCGTCTTGTAGACGGCATCGACCGGGCCGTCCCCGCAGGCGGCGTCCTGCCTGACGGTCTCGGCGGTCTCCAACACCACGGTGGCAGTCGGAATAGTGGTGTCGCCGCTGGATACGTGAAAGGACTTCATCTTGAAGAGGGCGGGAGCCTCCGACATCTGCTGCTCCACGAGCGACAGCAGGTCAGCGTCAAAGATCTCCTTTTTCTTGTCGGCCAGGGCCTTGAAGCGCTCATAGACCTGGTCGAGCTTCCGGGGCGAGAGCCGGTAGCCCAGCGCCGATACGCGGTCCTTGAGCGCATGGCGCCCCGAATGCTTGCCCAGGACAAGCCGTGACTCCGGCACACCGACGTCCTCCGGCCGCATGATCTCGTAAGTCGTGCGCTCCTTCAGGATGCCGTCCTGGTGGATGCCCGCCTCGTGTGCGAAGGCGTTTTCGCCGACTATGGCCTTGTTTCGCTGGACGGCCAGGCCAGTCAGCCCCGAAACCAGCCTGCTGTTGGGGTAGAGCATGCGCGTGTTGATACCGGTCGTGCAGTCGAAGAAGTCCCGCCGCGTTGCGATGGACATCACGATCTCTTCGAGCGCTGCATTTCCGGCTCGCTCGCCTATGCCGTTCACAGTGCACTCGACCTGCCCGGCGCCGTTGGCAACGGCGGCAAGGCTGTTGGCGGTGGCAAGGCCAAGGTCGTTGTGGCAGTGGACGGAGATTACCGCCTGGTCGACATTAGAGACCTCCTCCCTGAGATGCCTTATCAGACCGCCGAACTGCTCCGGCAGCGCATAGCCGACCGTGTCGGGTATGTTTACGGCGGTTGCTCCGGCGTCTATGACCGCCTCGACGACTTCGCAGAGAAAATCAGGCTCCGTGCGTGAAGCGTCTTCGGGCGAAAACTCAACCTCATCGCAGAACCTGCGCGCAAAGGAGACACCCTCCACCGCCAGGCGCACGATCTCCGACTTGGCCTTGCGCAGCTTGTGCTTTCTGTGGACAGCGCTTGTCGCAAGGAAAACGTGAATATAAGGCTTCGCTGCGTCCTCCACGGCACGCGCGGCAGCCTCGATGTCCTTCTCCACGCAACGGGCAAGCCCGGCGACATATGATTTCTTGACAGCTTTCGCCACACCGGCGACGGCGTCAAAGTCTCCGGGACTCGTAAAGGGAAAGCCCGCCTCTATGATGTCCACTCCCATGGCCTCAAGCGCCCGGGCTATCTCAAGCTTTTCGGCTATGTTGAGGCTTGCCCCCGGCGACTGCTCCCCGTCGCGCAGCGTCGTGTCGAATATCCTTATCTTTCTCTGCCTGGCCTTCATCTCTATAATCCTTTCGCCTCTGTGCGGGATTGACGGTCAAGACAAAAACTTACCTGCCGCCGCACAATCGAAACGCACCGCCGCACCGCGACCTCTCGCCGCCGCAGGCAACGGATGCGAATCCTATCTCTATCGACATCGCATCTCCCGGTTTCTGAGCCAAAAAAAAAGCCCCGCGGACCCAGAGGCCCCGGGGCTTTGAGTGCGCAAGTGTACCCTAAAGCCCGGAGGGGCCCTCTAAGAGCAACAAGAGGCTTAGGGTATCCGAAAAATGCGCCACGTCCATGCTTCTCCTTTGTGATGACAACTTATACCCTTATCAGCCACCAAGTCAAGCGAATTCCGCCGCTGCGGCCAGCTCAGGTGCTGCCGCCCTCTTATGAGCTTATTGTCCTCTCTTGACCGACCGGGCCGGCGTGTTACAATCCGCAGCATGAAGCAGAAACTGGTCACGGTTCTCAACTGGGTGTTTGCGGCGGCGGTCACGGTCTTTCTTATCGGCGGCTGGATATACTTTTCAATGGGCCATACGGTCGAGACCGACCGGACGGTCATACGCATCTGGGACTGGTGGAACCCCGCCGGCAGCGAGCGGCTGGCGCGTTTTTTCGAGAAGGTCAAGGCCGACTTCGAAATGCGCCATCCCGATATAGAGGTACGTTTTCAGTTCATACCGTTCGGCAGCCAGTACGTGCAGAAGCTCATGTCTGCCATGGCCGCCGGAAACGCGCCCGACGCCTTCCAGTGCTCGATCATCTGGGCCAGCGACCTTTACGACCGTGGCGTCATCCGCGACCTGAACGACTTCATTGCAGACTCTCCCGATGTCGGTCCGGATGCGTGGTTTCCCATATGTATGGACTACATCTCTCGTGACGGTCGCATCTTTGGTCTGCCCACTTCGATGGATGCATCGGCCCTCATTATCAATACCGAGATGGTCCGCGAGGCCGGCCTCGATCCCTCACCTTACGCGATAGGCTCATGGGAGGATTTTGTCGAATACACCGACAGGCTCACCATCCGTCGCGACACTGGCGCGGTCGAAAGGGCAGGGTACTTGCTCTCAGTTACGGGTGAGCGCTTTGGCGTGCTCCTGCCGTGGCTTGCCGCGCAGGGCCGGGACTTTCTCACCGACGACCTGCGAGGCACCAATGCCTATACGGATGAGTCCGTTTCAGCCATGAACTTCATGTACGACCTGCTTCACACGCACAGGGTCACCTTTCCGCCGGGCATGGAGGTGCAGGACCAGGCGCTCTTTTTCGAACGAAAGGCCGCCATAATGCACGGCGGCACATGGCACGGCTACCACATCCTGCAGAATGCCCCGGGTCTTGAGTTTATCATGACCAGCTTCCCCCCAGGTCCGCATGGCGACAGCCGCGCCACCGTCACCTGGGCAAACATGATGATGATGCCGAAGGGGTCGGCTCATCCCGAGGAGACCTGGAAGTTTCTCAGGTACTACTGTGGGCTTGAAAACGCAATAAACATGCTTGAGATACTCAGTCGAAACTCGCCTCGAAAGGATTTCTACGAGACTCCCGAGTGGAAAGCCGCCGTCGCCGAGTATCCTTTTCTCGAGACCGTCCCTGACATCGCCGCAGTCGGCCGCACTTATCCTTTCAGGCGTTTTGAAGAGGTCAATGACGCCTTTCACCCCTATTTCCAGCGGGCCCTTTTGGGAAGTGTGCCCATTGAAGATGCCATGCGAGAAGGCGCGGCCGCCGCAGAAAGGGCCCTGGCCGGAAACTGGGCCGACAGGCTGCTCTTCGGCGACAACGAGGGAGAGGTTGAATGACCGGGCATGAGCTGCGGCGCACGGCTACCGGCGTCGCCTTCGTAGCACCTGCGGGTATCATCGTGCTGCTTTTCTCGTTCGGATCGATGGTAGTCTCCTTCTGGGTGAGCCTGCACCACTGGGACATACTCATCCCGACGCGCCCCTTCGTAGGTCTGGCCAACTACCGGGAGGTCCTCTTTTCCCAGGACACGCTTTTCTGGGTGGCGCTGGCAAATACGTCCTATTACGTGATGCTGATGGTGCCTTCGGTAATAGCGAGCGCGTTTTTCCTGTCGCTGGTGGCCGAGAAGGCACCGGTGGGAAAGCCCTTTTTCAAGGTGGCGTTTTTTCTTCCTTCAATAACGCCGGTGGTGGTGGTCAGCCTGATATGGATGTGGCTGTACCGCTTCGACGGGCCGCTCAACTCCGTGTTTTCGGCGGTGCTTTACCCGGTCAACGCCGTCATCGGGATGGCGGGGGGCGCTGCCTTTGCCCCTCCAAACTGGCTGGTGGACGCGCGCACCGCGATGCCCGCGGTGGTGATAATGAGCGCATGG
>SLPQ01000083.1 GCA_007131925.1 Candidatus Brocadiia bacterium
GCAGGTCGCCCGGAATGCCGTGATTTGGAATGGTTGTCTGCTTCATCGTGTAGCCCCACTCGCGCGCACCCGGCAGGCGGGGCGTATAGGAGGGTACATCAAGCCGGACCGTCCAGATCTCCGGCTCACCTCCGAAAAAGCGCGATGAAATCGGCACATGGTCCGGGCCTGTAAATTCAATGCAGCGTATTACGTTTTCGCGAGCGGTCATCTTTCCCCCTTATCAGAGTGAGGTCTAAAGCAGAGCGGCCGCATGAGTGCTATGCCACGCACACGTGTCGCACCGGGATACCTGCGGCGCTTTTTACAGCCCGGACCGTCGACACACCTATTTGAAGAGACGGCGAAATGCGCGCCCCGTTGCCCTGCCGGCGGCTCGTCGCCCTATGCGGCGACCGACCCGCCCCTTGGAGACGGCGTTCACATCGCCGAGCAGCCGGGCAAGCCAGTAGAGAAAGCCACGGGTCTTGTTGATGCTCATCTGCGCACCACCTTTCGACTCAGGTATTGTACCAACTGCGCACGAAAAGTGGTGCTTTTTTTACTGACCTTCGCCTTCCTCGGCGCGTGTCCACTTCAGCTTCAACTCCTCGATGCCAGCATAAAGGACCGGCACCATAAAGACGCTGCTTAGCACAACGACCATGCCGCCGACAGAGGGTATGGCCATCGGCACCATGATATCGCTGCCGCGCCCGGTGGAGGTCAGCACAGGCATGAGTGCCAGTATGGTGGTGGCCGAGGTCATCAGGCACGGGCGGATGCGTCGGCTTGCGGCCGCGACGGTCGTATTTCGGATCTCCTCGACGCTTACAGGTCTCTTTTGGGCAAAGCCCTGGTTGAGGTAGGTGGCCATGACGACCCCGTCGTCTGATGCAATCCCGTAAAGCGCCAGGAACCCAACCCAGATAGCCACACTTAGATTGATAGTGTGGACCTGAAAAAGGTCGCGCATGTTTACGCCGAAAATGTCGAAGTTCATGAACCACGGCTGCGCGTAAAGCCATATCAGGATAAAGCCGCCGGCCCAGGCAACGGCTATCCCCGAAAAGACCAGCATCGTCGTCGCCACCGCTCGAAACTGCAGGTAAAGTATGACGAAAATTATGAACAGAGCCGCCGGCAAAACCACCATCAGAGTGCGCTGTGCGCGGACCTGGTGCTCGTATGTGCCTGCGAAACTGTAGCTGACACCCGCCGGCAGCACAAACTCGCCCTGAGCAATCCTCTCGGCAAGATAATCCCGCGCCGCCTCCACTACCTCAACCTCGGCGATCCCGGCTCGCCCGTCAAAAAGCACATATCCCGTCAGAAATGTATCCTCGCTTCTTATGGCCATCGGCCCCCGAACGTAGTTGATCTCGGCAAGCTCCCTGAGCGGGACCTGAGCACCGCCACGGGTTGCAACGAGTATCTGGCCGAGAGCCTCGATGCTGTCTCTCAACTCGCGCATATACCGCACGCGCACGCCATAACGCTCTCTGCCCTCGACAGTCGTAGTCATCCTCCGGCCGCCTATGGCGACCTCTATGACGTCCTGCACGGCGCGTATCGAGAGCCCGTAGCGCGCGATGGCCTCTCTGTCTATGTCGATCTCAATGTACGGCTTTCCAACAATGCGATCTGCGACTACAGCCGCAGGCAGCACCTCGGGAACCTGCTGCAGGAGGGCCTCGATTTCAAGGCCTACCCTGTCGATGGTCTGAAGGTCGGGGCCGCTCACCTTCACCGCCATCGGTGCACGGACTCCAGTCTGAAGCATGACCAGACGCGCCGCGATGGGCTGGAGCCTGGGAGCTCGGGTGGTGCCCGGTATGCGCGCGGCTCTTTCGATCTCACGCCAGATGTCGTCTGGGCTTGTTATCTCATCGCGCCACTGACGATAGGGCCGGCCGCGCCGATCTGGGATGAGGTTTCCGTCGTCATCCCTCACAAACTCATCAGCCTGGGGGTCGTATTGAAAGGATATGCGCCTGCCATCAGCATCGGTGATGTACTCGCTCTTGTAGTTTATGACGGTCTCCACCATCGAGACGGGTGCCGGGTCAAGGGGTGATTCGGCACGGCCGATCTTGCCTACGACCGTCTCCACTTCGGGAATGGCCAGGATAGCCCTGTCCTGCTTTTGCAGCACGTCGAGCGCCTCCCCAATCGATGCATGCGGCATGGTCGTCGGCATCAGCAGGAAAGACCCCTCATCCAGCGGTGGCATGAACTCCCTGCCCAGACCCGGAAACCTCGCTGAAATCGCCGCCCATGTTTCCGTGTCTCTGACTGCCTGAGGCGCAGCCGCAAATACCCTGTCAAACCCAAGCCATATCGTAATTCCCAGAAGCGCCAGCACTGCCGGCCCCACCAGAAAGAGTCCTTTGCGGCCGAGAAACCACCTGAGCAGGCGCGGATAGACGCGCATGAAGAAGTGGAAGAAAGCGAGCAGACCCCCTATGAGAACCGCCAGGAAGATGATGTTGCGCGCAAGACCCCTTGCCGGCCCCAGCGGCATCCAGTCACTCGCAAGATAGAACCCCATAAAGGCCACGACCAGGGCATTTGCCGCCCACATGCCGAGCCCGCCGAACCGCGACGGAAGAAAGCGCTTTGCAACCTCCCAGGCCCCCCACACGAGTAACACCAGCCCCACCCGCCAATCGACGAGCAACCATGCGGATGCGCCAAGCACCGCCAGCACTGCGGCATTGCGAAATCGCCAGCGAGGTCGTTTGCGCCGCCGGGCGGTTATCAGCTGCACCGCCGCCGGCACGATCGTGATGGCCACTATTATCGACGCGATAAGTGCGAATGTCTTCGTGAAAGCCAGCGGCCTGAAGAGCTTACCCTCCGGGCCTATCATGACAAAAACAGGCAGAAAACTGATCACGGTCGTTGAAACAGCCGTCATGACCGCTCCGCCGACTTCGTGTGCCGCCCGCTCCACGACGGCGATGCGCGACTCGCCCGGGTCGGCCACTTCAAGGTGCTTTAGAATGTTTTCGGTGATTATGACACCCATGTCCACGATCGTGCCGATGGCTATAGCGATGCCGGAGAGAGCCACGATGTTGGCGTCCACATTGAAGAGCTTCATGGCGATAAAAACCATGAGCACCGCAAGTGGCAGGGTTGCGCTTATGACAAGGGAGCTGCCAAGGTGCATCACCATTACAATTACTACAATGACAGTAACGATTATCTGGAGGCGCAACGCCTCGTATAACGTCCCCAGCGTCTCGTATATAAGCCCCGTCCGGTCATAAAACGGCACCACGGTGACCCTGGACGTCGTGGCCCACTCCGGCCACTCTGAGCGCGGCGTCTCATCGAGCCATTGCGTCCAGGCGGGCTGGTTTATCCTGAGACCGTCGAAAGCCTCAAAATCGTGACGCTCGCCGAAGCGCCGCACCTCCTCAGAAGTCACCTTTCTGAAATCGACATGTGCCTTGACCGGCAGGCCGGGTGAGAGCTCCTCGATCTTTTCCTTGAGATTGGTTATGGCTTCCAGCGGGTTGTACCCGAAGCGAACGACCGCAACGCCTCCAACCGCTTCGGCGCCTCCCTTGTCGAGCGCCCCGCGCCTCACAGCTGCGCCGATGCTGACGTGCGCCACATTTTCCACGTACACCGGCACATTGTCGCTGACCTTTACGACTGTCCGGGCGATGTCCGAGATGTCCTTGATGAAACCGAGGCCGCGAATGACGTATTCGACCCTGTTTACCTCGATTGTGCGGGCGCCGACGTCCACATTCGACATCCTCACCGCCTGAAACACATCTTCGAGCGTGACGCCGTAGGCCCTCATGGCATCGGGGTCCACGTCAACGTGGTACTCCCGCACAAAGCCGCCTACCGAGGCCACCTCGCTTATACCCTCTGCAGCCAGAAGACCGTACCGGACATACCAGTCCTGCACGCTGCGCAGCTCTTCAGGATCCCACCCGCCCACGGGCTCGCCGTCCGGGTCGCGCCCCTCGAGCGTATACCAGAAAACCTGTCCGAGGGCGGTAGCGTCGGGGCCGAGAGCCGGCTCCACGCCGTCGGGCAGGCTGCCGGCCGGGAGGCTTGAAAGCTTCTCGATAATCCGACTGCGCGACCAGTAAAAATCGATTCCCTCATCAAATATCACGTAGATCATCGAGAAGCCACGACTGGAGCTGCTGCGGATAGTCCTGACCCCCGGAATCCCCATCAGGCTCACCGTAAGAGGATAGGTCACCTGGTCCTCGACGTCCTGGGGAGAGCGCCCCATCCACTCGGTGAAGACAATCTGCTGGTTTTCGCCGATGTCGGGTATCGCGTCCACCGGCACCGGCTGGCGCGGCAGCCAATCTATACGCCAGTCGAATGGCGCAGTGATGATGCCGGCAGCCACCAGGCCTATGACGAAAAGACCTACAACCAGCTTGTTGTGAAGGCAGAAATGTATGACGCCGCCCAGCAGGCCCGGCGCCTCCCACGGCTGGTCATGAAGGTCCGTATGATCATTCATGCACATGCCCCTCGTTGCCGCTGCCATCCGCGATTGTCTCGACAACTGAACCGCATCTGAGCATCATGGCACCAAAATATGGGTTTCGGACGTCCCTGTCGTTCTGCAGCCAGACCGCACCTCTTCCCGCCGCGACCATGGGACAGTGCAGCACGTATACAGGGTCCGGCGGATGGATGCCGAAGGTGCGTATCGCGTCCGCAAGCCCAAGGGAGAGACCCTCAAAAACAGCGCGCACGCCCTCAAGATCCTCCGCATCCTGCATGCTCCCAAGCGCAGCGCCCATGGCCTGCGAGCTTTCACGCCACCTCACACGGGCCTCTTCGTCAAGCAGTTCGGCACTGACGGCGGCATGAGCCGCAGCGGACCTTTCGACAGCTGCCCGGGCTGACTCGAAGTCGTCATCGGCCATTGCGCTACCGAGATCGACGTATGCTTGCCAGAGCGTGCCAAGCTCCTCCTGGAAAGGCTGAGGCGCATCGACCGGGTCCTCCGACGGCACAGCGTGATCGACGTGCGGCGCGGGCTCCGTTGGCTCATCGTGGTGATCGTGTGGCGCATGGTGGTCGTGATCGTGCACGTGCGGCGGCGGCGCGCCTTCCGGAGCCATCATGGCCGGCCGCGCCAGAATCTGCATGGCGCTGTCTATCTTGACCCCGCCCCTCGTGACGACCAGCTCCCCCTCCTCAAGACCTTCGCGCACGACGTAATAGTCCCCGGCACGCTCACCAAGGAGCACCTCGCGCCCTTCGAAGGTGGGTTGCTCTGCAGACGGCAGATGCACATAAACTACGGCACGCTTGCCTGTCAACAGCGGCGCCGAGGCCGGGATCACCAGGGGCAGGTCATCCGCCTCGCCTATGCCTGCTTTCAATACGGCGCTGACAAACATTCCGGGTTTCAGACGCCCGCGGGGGTTCGGCACATCCACGCGCACCTTCACCGAGCGCTCTGCGTGGCCGAGAAAGGGGTCCACGAAAGCGACATTGCCGGTAAACTTCTCACCAGGCAGAGATATGGTTGTAAATGTTACCTCCCTGCCATCAGCAATCCACATGATGTCAGACTCGTACGCATCCATGAGCACCCAGACATGGGAAAGGTCGGCTATACTGTATATCGGGCTACCCGTGTCGACATACATGCCCTCCTGCACATGCTTTCTGATAACGGTGCCGCCGATGGGGGCTTTGACGGTCACATGGTCGGCGGGTGCGCCTCTCTCTTCGATACGAGCGATCTGGTCACTCTTAAGGCCCAGAAGACGCAGCTTCTCGCGTGCACTCTCCACCGCCCGATCTGCAGCCTCCCTGATAAAGTCCGAGGCACTCTCGGAAAGCGCCGCGGTAGCCTTTATTGCCTGGAGCAGCTCCTGCTCGGCAGTCCTGAGCGTCGGACTGTACACCTCGGCCATGGGACTGCCCCTCTCGACAGTGACGCCGGTAAAATCAACGTGCAACCTGTCAATGCGGCCGCCGATCCAGGAGGTTATATTTTTGACGAGCCTTTCGTCATATTCAACCTTGCCCACCATGGGCACCTCGACGGAGACGCGCTTTCTCTGAACCGGCACCGTCTCGACATCCATGAGCGCTGCGGCCTCCGGAGTAGTCACAAAAACGCGCTCTCCGACGACCTCCGGATCGTCATCTTCAACCGGCACAAGCTCCATGTGGCATATGGGGCACAGGCCGGGTTCGGGCATTCTGATCTGGGGGTGCATGGAGCAAGTCCAGACCTGGGTGCCCTCTTCGGTCTCAACTTCAAAAGTCACCACTTCCCCATCCAGGGC
>SLPQ01000251.1 GCA_007131925.1 Candidatus Brocadiia bacterium
CCCTCGTTTGAGCGAGCAGGAGCCCTTATAGGCAGATACCTTGACAGCGACGAGCTCGACACTCGCCAGATTCAGCGAGGGTACCTCGCCAAGGCGCGTCTTGCGACCCTTCGAGGTGATTACGCCGACGCGGCGGAAAGTGCACAGCTCGTGCTCGACGCCGGGCCTGACGGTGAAGTGGTGGCGCAGGCAGTGCTGATTCTCTCACGAGCGCTGGCGAGCCTGGACGACTACGAGGCCGCGCTTGAAGCGCTCAAGCGCTGGGATGTCCTTGATGCGGGAAGGTTTGAGGGTGCGCTGGTACTCGAGATGGCGTACGTTCTCTGGAAAAACGACCGTATGGAGGAGGCGCGCAGCCTTCTCGATGATGCCATCTTCCGCTTCCCGGGTACGCAGCAGGCCCTGGGGGCGCGCTTTCTGCTGGCCTCTATCCTTGACGACGCCGGGCAGATCGAGGCTGCAAAGGACGCCATCATAAGTCTCCTGGACGACATGTCCGCGCAGGGGACTATAGAGAGTGCGTGGTTTGACATAGATGATGTGGCGCATCTCTGGTTTGCCGTGGGCAGGCAGATACTTGAAAAGCACGGCAGCCGTGCGCTGCAGGATTACCACGTTGCTGCGCTTGTACTCATGGCCGAGGGGCGGCTACTGTTTTTTGATGCTACCCTCTACCTCAGGGAGGCCGAGCAGCTGGATGAATCACTGCTCGGCCTTCCTATGCCTAAGGCCGCCGAGGTCAGGGAGCGCAGCAGGCAGGCCTATTCACAGGCAGGGCGGATTTTCGCCAAGGTCACTGAAACGGCGCTGGGCGACATATACCGCAGGGCGCTTTTCAATGCCGGCCACAGCTTCTTCAAAGCCGGGGAATACATGTCTGCTATCAAGTATCTGAGTAAGTCTCTGGCTGCCGATCCGCGCGCAAAGACCGCCTCCCAGGCGCTTTACCAGATGGCGAGGTCTCAGGCCGCGCTCGGCGATTATGATGAGGCCATCGTCACATGCCGGCGCAATGCCGCCGAGCACCCGGCAAACATCTACGCATACCGCAGCATTCTGCTACAGGCCGATCTCCACCGCGCCGTCGGTGGGGAGCAGCTTCGTGATGCGGCGGATGTCTACAGTGGTATCATCGCTGACAGCCGCTTCGATGTGGACAGCCGCGAGTGGCGAAAGGCGATATTTTCCCTTGGAGAGACGTTTTACAGGCTCGGCCGCTGGGAAGATGCGCTCTTGACCCTAGAGGAGGCGATCTCGCGGTTCCCAGGTGACGAGCTGGCAGGCCAGGCGCGCTACTACCTTGGTCTTTCGTACAGGCAGGCCGGTCTGGCTGCTCCTGAGATGAGAGAAGAGCTGCTCTTACGTGCCGCCGAAACATTCGCGAAGATTGCGGCCGAGGACAGCATTGACGCACCACACCGCGCCAGACAGGCGGCGTTTCTGAAGGCGGACTGCTACTACGATCTTGGCGACTACCACCGCGCCATATTACTGAACGATCGTGCCGTACAGGCCTATGTGGACACGCCTGAAGCAACGCGTGCGCTTTTTCAGGTAGCCAACTGTTACTGGCACATGGGGCGTGATGATGAGGCCGCGGCAACCTACAGGCGCGCCCTCTTCAGCCTCGAAAGACAGGAAAAGGCAGTGGCGCCCGGTGAAGAGTATTACCGCGCGCTGGCGCGCTGGCGCGGGGGAGGGGGTTGATGATGCAGTCGAAGGTAAGGGACACTGACGAGCTCTTGGAGCTGCTCGAAAGGGAGGGTGCGGCCTATCAACTGCTCCTTACCCTTTCGCAAAGGCAGACCTCGGTCTTCGAGCAGTACGGCGCAAAGGGCCTCATGGACCTTATCGCTCAAAAGCAGGATGTCATTGGCCGTATCAGCGAGCTCGATCGCAGCCTTCAGCAATACATAGCCCACTGGGACGAGGTGGGCCGTGCCTTGCCTGCACCTATGCGCGTGGCCGTCTCGGCGGCGGCCGACGAAATCGCCGGTCTGATACGTCGGATCATCCAGAGCGAGAAAAAGGCCGAGCAGCTCGTCGTCGCAGCGCGCGACAGGCTCTCGGGACAGGCCAGAAGCGTCTCCGGAGGGCTCAAAGCCGAACGCGCCTATCAGCGCCCCCAGCTTGCTCCTACCGGCGGAATACTCGACAGGGAGGAATGATGAGCGTTGCCGACACACAGGGGATCGAAGAGCTCAGGGGCCTGATCGAGTCCTACAACGGCCTTGCCGAGAGGCTGACTGCAAGCCAGAAAGCCCTGCAGAGCGAGGTGCTTGAACTGCGCCGCGAGCTTGCCGAAAAGAACCGGCAGCTCGCCCGAAAGAACAGGCTGGAAATTCTCGGTGAGATGGCTGCCGGCGTTGCGCACGAGATCAGAAATCCTCTGGGAGGTATAGAGTTGTGCGCGGGGCTTATAGCCCGGGAGAGGGCTTGCGACGCCAAGGTCACACGGTGGGCCCGCCGCATACAGGATGCCACGGCGGACCTTTCCGCGATCGTCGGGGAGATTCTGGACTTCACCAGGCCGGTCAAGCCTCGCATCAAGCCGGGCAAGCTCGCCTCTGCGGCGGACGCTGCGCTGGACCTGGCTGCCTCGGCCATCGAGGGAAGGGGCATTATCGTTCAGCGCAAATACGATCCGGCCGAGCCGCTTGTGAGCGCTGACATGAACCTGCTTGGAAGGGCGTTTCTGAACATAGTTCTCAACGCAGTCGAGGCCGCCGGCGAGGGCGGACTACTCAGCGTGGCGACCGGTCCGGCCGAGATCGACTCGCGCCCTGCCGGCATGGTCAGCTTTGCAGACTCAGGGCCCGGCATAGAGCCGGATGCAATGGAGAAGGTCTTTAACCCGTTTTTCACAACCACCGAGCACGGCACGGGCCTCGGCCTTGCCATGGTTGCCAGGATCGTAGAGGCGCATCGCGCACATATTACGGTGGGCAACCGAGAGGCCGGCGGCGCCGTATTTACCGTGACAGTGCCGGCGGTCGACGTTGACCGGGGCGACCGGAGAGGGGGAAAGTAAGTGGCTCGCATAGCCGTTGTTGACGACCAGGCCCTGATGCGCGAGAGCATCGTGGAGACGCTGCTGCCTTGCGGCCTTGATGTCAGCGCCTTTGCATCCGGCGCAGAGGCCGTCAATGCGCTCAAAGAGAGGGACTATGACCTTGTGATAACCGACCTCAAAATGCCTGGGATGTCCGGCATAGAGCTTCTCTCCAGGGCGGCTGAGCTCGCGCCCGAGACGCCGATAGTGGTCATAACGGCCCACGGCACGGTCGAAAGCGCCGTCGATGCGATGAAGTGCGGCGCCTTTGACTTTATCGCCAAGCCCTTTGACACGGACGAGCTTGAGATGACCGTCCAGCGCGCGCTTAAGCACCGGAGCCTCCTGGTTGAAAACGAGCTCTTGCGCAGCCAGATCTCCAGCGACAATGCGCCCGTCATGGTGGGGGCCGACAGTGGCCTGGCGCGTGTAAGCGCGCTTGTCGAGCGGCTGGCGCCTGCAGACACGATTGTGCTTGTTACCGGCGAGAGCGGCACGGGTAAGGAGGTGGTGGCGCGCCGCATACATGCGCTGAGCCCTCGCCGCGAAAAGCCATTTATCTGTGTGAACTGCGCAGCGCTGAACGCAGGTCTGCTGGAAAGCGAGCTTTTCGGGCATGAAAAGGGCGCGTTCACTGGCGCTGACAAAATGCGTCGTGGCCGCTTCGAACTGGCCGAGGGCGGTACGATACTGCTCGATGAGGTCTCGGAAATCGAGCCGCGCCTGCAGGCCAAGCTCCTGCGGGTACTGCAGGAAAAAGAGTACGAACGTGTCGGGTCGAGCAGTACGCGCCGCATGGACGTGCGCATCATAGCCACTACAAACCGTGACCTTGTGCAGGCCGTCGAAAAGGGCGACTTTCGCGAGGACCTGTACTATCGGCTCAACGTCTTTCCGGTGGAGGTGCCTCCTCTCAGGGAAAGGCTCGACGACGTGCCGGGGCTTGCGCGGTATTTCATGCGCCTCTTTTCGGAAGAGACCGGACGCGAGACGCCGAGAATATCCGCCGAGGCCATGGAGCTTCTAAAGGCCTATTCATGGCCGGGAAACATCCGCGAGTTGAAGAACATAATGGAGCGCGCCTTTGTCATGACGCTTGGCGGCGCTGTCGAGGCCGCCCAGATCGAGCCATGGCTTGGCCGCTCGCGCGATCCGGAGCCGGGGGGTTGCCTTTCTGCCGGTATGACACTTAAGCAGGCAGAGGAAGTACTTATCAGGGCTACGCTCGATCACTTCCACGGGCACAGACAGAAAACCGCCGAGAGCCTCGGAATATCGGTTCGCACGCTCATAAACCGCCTTCGTGAATGGAAGCTTGAGGAGGCAAATGTTGCACAGGGATGAAAAACCTTCACATGAACTCCCCGGCGCGGCGGCAGAGGCGCTATATGTAAGTGTAGTCAGGGCAGCGTGTTGCGGAGGCGACGGGTGTGGCAAAGCGCCTTGGTATCATTTTTGCGTAACTGCAAGACAGGCCGGTGCCGCTTATTGGAGGCTGTGAGTTGGCTGGAAGGAGCATGGTTCCGACGTCGGTGGAGGTCTTGACGCGAGCGCTTTCGTTTGCCGAACAGCGCCACCACATCATCGCAAACAACATCGCCAACGCCAATACGCTCGGTTACAAGGCTCAGCGTGCCCCGGTCGGGGAGTTTCAGAGATCTCTGCTCAGCGCCATAGAAGAGAGCGCCGGCAGGCGCCAAGGGCCTTTCAGGCTGCAGGCCACCCGCCACATCAGTGACGGGCCGGGCGGTTTGCAGGTGAGTCCGCTGAGGGATCTGGCGGGGGCGTCAGGGATATTGAGGCATGACGAAAACAACGTCAGCCTCGAAAAGGAGATGGGGGCGCTTGCCGAGAACACGATGATGTACCGGACGCTTTCGGACCTGCTGCGCAAGCAGTACATGATGCTGCGCATGGCGGCGGCCGAGAGGGTATCGTGACGAAAAAAGCGAGGGAGGCTTGAGGTATGTTCGGTTCCTTTGACACGAGCACGTCTGCGCTTTCTGCCTACCGTGTGCGCATGGACATCATAGCAGGCAACATGGCAAACCTGCACACTACGAGAAATGCCGCCGGGCAGAGCGAGCCGTACCAGAGGCGCGTGGCGCTCTTTGCGGCGGGCGCCGCAGGAAGCCCTGACGGGCGCGGTGTGCGAATCGACAGGATAGTAAATGATCCGTCGCCGCCGCGGCTGGTCCACGATCCCGGCCACCCTGATGCACAGCGCGAGGGGCCTGACGCCGGATATGTCTATTACCCGAATGTGAATCCGGTAGTTGAAATGGTGGACATGATAGCGGCGACAAGGGCTTACGAGGCCAACGTAACCGCATTTGAGGCGGCCAAGACCATTATGGGCTCGGCCCTGAGACTGATTGCGTAGAGAAGGTGAGGCGATGGCACAGGGACTGCACGGAGTCGGGCCGCTGGGGCCGGGGGGGCTTGGTTCGTCATCTTCGGCGAAGTCTTCCGGCGGTGCCGGCTTCAAGGATATTCTCGCCAAGGAGATAGGCCAGGTCAACCAGGCCCAGCTCGACGCGGAAAAGGCGATAAACGACCTTGCAGCCGGCAAGACGCGCAACGTCACCGAGGTGATGGCCGCGGTGGAAAAGGCCGACCTGGCATTTCGCAATCTCATGGCCGTCCGCAATAAGATCGTCGACGCCTACAAGGAGATACAGCAGTTGCGCATCTGAAAGCGTAGCCACAGAGAGGGGATGAAATGGGTTACCTGCGCACAATGCTGATGAGGGTCAGGGCGCTTCTTGTGTCAATGCCGCCCAGTCAGCGCTACAGCATCGCCGCTCTTTTCGCGGCCGTGGTGGTAAGCCTGGTAATGCTTGTCAGCTGGAGCGCCAGGGAGGGCTATGTGCCGGTGATAAGCGAGCTTTCCGGACCCCAGATGACCAGCATACAGGAGGCCCTTCAGGGCAGCAGATATGACTATCGCTTCAGGGAAGGCACACTCATGGTGGCCGGCGCACAGCGGGAGGCGGTGCTGATGACCCTTACCGAAAGGGGCGCGCTGCCGACAGACATTTCCTCTTCGTTCGGCTTTGAAAACCTCGTCGAGCCGCAGGGATTCAGTTTGAAGACCGCCGAGCAGCAGCAGATGGAATACAATATAGCCCTCGGCAACATGCTTGCGCGCGCCATCTCTAC
>SLPQ01000194.1 GCA_007131925.1 Candidatus Brocadiia bacterium
AAGGCTGCGGGGAGACACCGTAATGGTGCGCGGCCAGGGGCCGGTCATCGGCTTTCAGTACACCTTTGTCTTTATCGCGCTGAACTTCTTTATCCTCGTCACCTTTCTATATGGGCTCCTCTGGAAACCGATCATCACAGTCCTCGACAAGCGCGCCGAGCAGATCAGGGGTGACCTCACAGATGCACGAGACCACCGCAAAAAGGCCAGGAGCCTCTTCGAAAAATACAAGGATGTCATGGAGGGCTCGCGCAAAGAGCACGATGAGTTGATCGCCGAAGGGCGAAGCGAGGGGCAAAAGGAGCGCGAGCGCATAATTGCGGAGGCCCGCGCCGAGGCCGAGTCGTATCTCGAGCACGCGCGGCTTTCAATACGCACCGAAAGGCAAGAGCTGCGACGTGAGCTCACCGGACAGGTTGGCACATACTCGGTGCGCCTTGCCGAAAAGATCCTTGCCCGTGAGATCCGAAGCGAGGACCACGAGGAGCTTATCAGGGCGTTTGTATCCGGTATAAGTTCGAGCGACGAGGCCGGCGAGGACAGCCAGGATGGCTGAGGCGCGGACAACCGCCAGGCGCTACGCGAGGGCGGCCTTCAGGGCCGCGCGCAATAGAGAGCGTGTGGGAGAATTTGCCGATGAGCTGGCGGCCGTTGGGGAGGCGCTCGCGCGCGACGAAGTGCTCTTGCGGCTCTGGGCAAGCCCGGCTGTGCCGCTTGAAAGAAAGCGCGAGCTTCTCCAGCGAGGCATCGACGAGCTGGGTGAGACCCTCAGCGACGAATGCAAAAGATTGCTGGATGTGCTTGCCAGAAACGGCAGGCTCGGCGTCGTTGGCGACATTCTCCGCGAGTACCGAGCCATGGCCGATGAAGACGCCGGACGCGTTCAGGTCGCGGTGAGTGTCGCCCGGGAGCTGGAGGAGGGCCAGCGGGAGCATATAGAAAAGGCCCTGAGCTCGAAAATGGGCAAAGAGGTGGTGATGACTGTTGTCGAGGACGCCTCGCTTCTGGGCGGGCTGACCGTCAGGGTGGGCGACCTGATGTACGATGCCAGCGCCAAAGGCAGGCTTAACAGGGTATTGCGACGCTTGACGACCTGAAAGAGCGCCGCTCGTGCGGACGCACTGTGCACAATATCGGGAGAATGAAAGATGGCTCTCAAGCCAAGCGAAGTCAGTGAAGTAATCCAACGTGAAATCGAAAGTGCCGGCGACATGGTAGACGTCACCGAGGTCGGCCAGGTTGTCCAGGTCGGCGACGGTATCGCACGTGTCTATGGCCTGGAAAAGGCCATGGCGGGGGAGCTCCTCGAATTTCCAAATGGCGTTTTCGGCATGGCGCTCAACCTCGAGCAGGACAATGTAGGCGCAGTGCTTCTCGGCAGCGACGAGCTCATCAAGGAGGGTGATCAAGTCAAGAGGACCGAGCGGATCGTACAGGTGCCCGCCGGAGATGCGCTGCTGGGCCGCGTAGTAAATGCACTTGGCCAGGCCATAGACGGCCGCGGAGATATCAAGACCGAGAGCTTCAGAAATATTGAGCGCGTAGCCCCGGGCATCGTAAAGAGGCAGCCTGTCGAGGCGCCCCTCCAGACGGGTCTTAAGGCCATAGACGCCATGACCCCCATCGGCCGGGGCCAGCGCGAGCTTATAATCGGCGACCGCCAGACAGGAAAGACCGCCCTTGCAGTCGATACGATCATAAATCAGCGCGACAGCGACGTCATATGCATCTATACCGCGATAGGCCAGAAACGCTCAACCGTCGCGAAGGTCATCAGCACATTCGAGCAGCACGGCGCCATGGACTTCACTATTCTGGTAGCGGCTACAGCCAGCGATCCCGCTTCGCTCCAGTACATCGCGCCATATTCGGCATGCGCGATTGCAGAGGAGTTCATGCAGGACGGCCGCGAGGTGCTGGTGGTTTTCGACGACCTCTCCAAGCACGCTGTTGCCTACAGGGAGATGTCGCTGCTGCTGCGACGCCCTCCGGGCCGGGAGGCATATCCGGGCGATATCTTTTATCTGCACAGCCGGCTGCTCGAGCGCGCGGTGAAGCTCTCAGATGAAGAGGGGGGCGGGTCGCTGACGGCCCTTCCCATTATCGAGACGCAGGCCGGCGACGTGTCCGCCTACATCCCTACGAACGTCATCTCCATAACCGACGGGCAGATATACCTTGAGACCGACCTTTTCTACCAGGGGCAGCGGCCTGCCATAAATGCGGGTCTGTCGGTTTCGCGCGTGGGGGGCAAGGCTCAGAGCAAGGCGATGAAGAAGATTTCGGGCCGGCTGCGTATCGATCTTGCGCAGTACCGCGAGCTGGCGGCATTTGCGAAGTTTGGTGCGGACCTCGACAAAGTCACCCAGCAGCAGCTTCGCCGCGGCGAGCGTGTCACGGAGATATTAAAGCAGAAGCAGTACCAGCCCATGCCGGTCGAGCAGCAGGTGGTCTCGATATTCGCCGCTATAAACGGCCATCTCGACGACCTGGAGGTCTCAGAGGTCCTCAGGTTTGAAGAGGAGCTGCACGCCTTTCTGGCCAAAAACAGGGCTGAGCTTGTAGACAAGCTTCAGAAAGAGGCCGAACTTACTGATGAGATAAGCAAAGAGCTCAACGAGGCCATCGGGGAGTTCAAGGACAAGTTTTCCACTGTCGTCGGTGAGTTTGAAGAGGATGTCGAGATCGACACTGAGGACAAAGAGGTCCGAGAGGAGGCCTCCGACGCCGCTGAGGAGGCTGAAAATGAGCCCTCCGAGGCGGATGATGATGAGGGTAGAGGCAAAGAGGCTTGATAATTGGCAAATCTCAAGGACATAAAGCGCAGGATCCGCTCTGTAAGGGGGACCCAGCAGATAACCCGTGCCATGAAGCTGGTCGCGGCAGCCAAGCTGCGGCGCAACCAGGACCGGCTCGTGCTGCTGCGCCCGTTTTCCGACGGCATCGCTACGCTCCTGGCGCGCTTTCTACCACAGGCTGTCGGAGACGAGCACCCCTTGCTGATGCCGCGCGAGCAGGTCGCCAAGAAGCTCATGGTCGTCATAACAGGTGACAAGGGCCTCTGTGGAGCGTTCAACCAGAACATACTCAGGCATGCAGAGCGCCTGTGCAGCGCCTCGACGGACTGCCCAGTGGAGGTTGTCACCGTAGGCCGTACGGGTCACAGGTACCTGTCGCGCCGCGACGTCACGGTACGCGAGCACTGGGAGGACATCTACGAGAGGCTTTCGTTTCTGACGGCACGAAACATATCGAAGGTGCTCGAGGAGCCCTTTCTCAAAGGCGAGGTCGATGAAGTGATGGTCGTGTACAGCCACTTCGTCTCGCCGATAGAGCAGCGTGTGTCCTCCTACACCCTGTTGCCTCTCGAGCTTGAAAACATCCGAAAATCCGCAGCCCTCGGCGCACGCGCAGCTCGTGACATCGATATACCGGCGGCCGATCAGCGGGATGTTTATCTCTTTGAGCCGGATGTTGTAAGCTTGTGCAACGACCTTCTCTCGCGGTACCTGGCTGGTGAACTATACAGGACGATACTGGAAAACGTGGCCAGCGAGTTTGGTGCGCGCATGACCGCGATGGACGCTGCGACCGAAAACGCCGACGATCTCATCGGCAGGCTCACCCTCGAGTACAACCGGGCCAGGCAGGCCGCGATCACCACCGAGATACTCGAGGTGGCCACCGGGGCGGAGGCTATGAAAAAAGGTGCGTAGACATACAGCTGCGACCTCCGCCGGAGGCGAAACGTCAAGTCAAGGGATTTGGAGAGCGGTATGAACAAGGGTAAAGTCCAGCAGGTCATAGGCCCGGTAGTGGACGTAACATTCGAAGGCGTCGAGCTGCCGGGAATATACAACGCCCTTAAGATAGAGGAGGCAGACAGGGATATCGATCTCACCCTCGAGGTCGCTCAGCACCTTGGCGAAAAATCCGTGCGCGCCGTCGCCATGGCACCCACAGACGGCCTCGTGCGCGGCATGGAGGTGATTGACACCGGCGGGCCGATTAACGTGCCGGTCGGTCCCGAGACACTCGGGCGCATCCTGAACGTGATCGGCCAGCCGCAGGATGAACAAGGCCCGATAAATGCCGAAAAAACCTATTCCATTCACCGGCCATCCCCCCCGCTTGAGGAGATCGAGCCCGCTACCGAGCAGTTTGAGACAGGTATCAAGGTGATAGACCTCTTGTGCCCCTACTCGCGCGGCGGCAAGGTGGGTCTTTTCGGGGGGGCGGGCGTGGGCAAGACCGTTCTCATAATGGAGCTTATCCGAAATATCGCCATGGAGCATGGCGGCTACTCGGTCTTTGCCGGTGTCGGGGAGCGCACGCGCGAGGGAAACGACCTCTGGCTGGAGATGAAAGAGACGGGCGTTCTTGAAAAGACTGCTCTCATTTACGGGCAGATGAACGAGCCGCCCGGCGCGCGCCTGCGGGTGGGTCTGACGGCGCTTTCGGTGGCGGAGTACTTCCGTGACGAGCAGAAGCAGGACGTGCTGCTTTTCATCGACAACATCTTCCGCTTTGTGCAGGCGGGAAGCGAGGTCTCGGCGCTTTTGGGTCGCATGCCTTCAGCAGTGGGCTACCAGCCGACCCTGGCGACCGAGATGGGCACGCTTCAGGAGAGGATCACATCCACAAGCGAGGGCTCGATAACCTCGGTGCAGGCGATATATGTCCCGGCCGACGATCCGACCGATCCTGCTCCGGCGACGACCTTCACACACCTTGATGCCACCACGATGCTTTCACGGCAGATAGTCGAGATGGGCATTTACCCTGCGGTCGACCCGCTCGAGTCCACATCCCTTATCCTCGACCCGCGCATAGTCGGAGATGATCATTACAGCGTAGCTTCCGAGGCTCAGCGGATCCTGCAGCATTACAAGGACCTGCAGGACATCATCGCGATTCTGGGCATGGAGGAGCTCTCCGATGAGGACAAGGTGATAGTGGCCCGCGCACGAAAGATCCAGCGTTTCCTTTCACAGCCGAACTTTGTCGCGGAGGCCTTCACCGGTATACCGGGCAAGTACGTCACCATAGAGGAGACCGTGGCCGGCTTCAGAAGGATCATTGACGGGGAGTGCGATGATCTGCCCGAGCAGGCCTTTCTCATGGTGGGCAAGATCGATGAGGCCTTCGAAAAGGCCGAGTCTCTCTCGTCTTCCGGCGCAAAGACCACTGTTGAGGGTGCCGGGCAGGATAGCGGAGAAAAGGCTGCCACGCATTCAGAGGACGACTCGACTGCAAACGACGCATCGCAAGAGCCGTCCGAGAGCCCGGAAGATGCTGCTTAAGGAGAGGATGCGCGCTTGCATATCAAAGCAATAACTCCCACCAGGCTTGCCGTTGACTTAGAGTGCCGCCTCGCGGTCCTGCCGACCGACGAGGGGGAGGTGGGCATCGAAGAGGACCACGCACACATGATGGTCACGCTCGTGCCGGGCCAGATGCGGATATATGAAGGCGGCCAGCCTCACATCTACGCTGTGTCCGGCGGGGTTGCCGACATTCATCCCAGAAAGCTTCTTGTGCTTGCCGACGCCGTCGAGGCTGCCTCCGAAATCGACCTCGAACGCGCAAGACGCGCCAAAGAGCGTGCAGAAAACCGCCTGGAGCAGCGTTCAGAGGGCATGGATGTCGACCGCGCTCAGGCCGCTTTGTCAAGGGCGATCAACCGCATCAGGATTGCCACGGGTCGCCAAGAGAAGTAGCCACGTCCGAAGCGCCAGTCCGTCAGCCTCTCGCCCCGCCGGGTGCATCGAGCATGGTATCAACGGGACCTGAGCCTCCTGGCCCTGGCGACGAGCGAGCGGCCCACTGCCTGGCGATCAGGGCGAGCTGTGCCGACTCCTCCGCAGAGAAGAGAAAGCGAGCGGATGTCGCCTCCACAAAGTCCATGATTGCCACCTCCAGGTCCGCCTCAAAGGCGGTGCCGGCGTCGTGCCGTAAGGCATCGTTAATGAGCGCCTGGAGCTCACCGGCCACTTCGCGCGCCTCGCTGGAGGTCATGCCAAGCTCTCTGATGCGGCGCGAAAGCTCGCTCAAAGCGGCTTTTTCGGATACGTCCTCAGAGCGTGCCGCCTGCTCGGCCGCTCTGTGAAGGATGACCGTGAAGTGTCCTGGTGCGGCACGTGGCGTGGCTCTCACGGAGCCGGCCAGGCGTGCGGCCGCGCCTGCTGGAGCAC
>SLPQ01000124.1 GCA_007131925.1 Candidatus Brocadiia bacterium
CTCCTGGACATAAAGACGCTGATTTTTCGCAGACTGAAGCTATAAGGCATGCGCACATCCTGAGTGGACGCAAATGTTCGTGCCTTCGTGAATACTGCCCTGAAGATACGCACTGACCGCCTCGGCGGCACTTTTCCTGTAAACGCCCACCACTACCTGGATGTCCCTGTCAGCCAAAAGGCTCAATGCGCGCGAACCCACCCCACCGGCAATCACAGCATCAACGCCCTGGTGCCTGAGCCACTCCGGGAGTAGTCCCGGCTGATGGGAAGGCGCCGGTACGGTTTTTTGCTCAATGATCTCACAAAGGTCCGGCTCCACGTCCAGCATCTCAAAGCTCTGTGCGTGACCGAAATGGGTGCTTATCTCTCCGTTCGATACCGGCACGGCTATCCGCATCATGTGACGTCTCCTTTTGTCTTTTCGGCATGAGTGCTCTGAAAATAGCGCTTCACCTTCTCAGCAATGCACCGGAAACTTTTTCCGGTTACCTCACAGCCTGTGGCGCTGCCAAGCGGCCGGCCCTCATCCGCAGCAGCAACAACTGCCGGATCCAGCGGAATCGTACCGAGAAACGGTACGTCCATATTTTCCGCCATCTCCTCACCTCCACCAGTCTTGAAAATGTCTACTGTGCCCGAGCAGCGGGGGCAGACAAACCCGCTCATGTTTTCTACGACACCGAGTATGTCAAGCGACAGCATCCTGCAAAAGGTGATGCAGCGGCGCACATCCGCGACTGCGAGGCGCTGTGGTGTGGTAACGATGACAGCTCCGTCAGTACTGCCGATCAGGTGCAGGATGGACAGTGCTTCGTCTCCGGTTCCCGGCGGGCTGTCGATGACGAGATATTCGAGCTCACCCCATGCGACGTCCGCGAGAAACTGTCGGATGGCGGTGTGCTTGAGCGGGCCACGCCACACGACCGCCTGATCGCTCTCGGCAATGAGCAGCCCGATGGACATGACCTTGAGGCTGCCCAGACGTGCAGGCACGATAAGGCCGTCCTCCTGGTGAAGCCGGGTACCGGCAAGGCCCAGCATCACTGGCACGCTCGGTCCGTGCAGATCGATGTCGAGCAGCCCTGTTGCGGTGCCGCTGCGCGCGAGCGAAAGGGCAAGATTAGCGGCCACGGTGCTCTTGCCCACGCCGCCCTTGCCGGAGAGAACGATGATTTTCCGCCTGATGCTGTCGAGTCGCTTCTGGAGCCGGGCCTCTTCTTCGGCTGTGTCGGGCGCAGACGTTTCACCTGCTGATCTCATCTCCTGGTCACCCTTTCATCAGCCGGCAGCCTCAACGCTAAAGGCACGCAGCGACTTTCTCCCAAACACCTCGAACGTCATAGGCCGCGCCGCCGTCGCACTCTATCAGACTGACGCCGGCGAGCTGTGCACGGGTAGCTGCCTCGTCATATCTTATGCGGCCGGCCCACAGCAGGCCACTGCGCCTCGCATACTCCTTTACCGCCTCGGCCAGGCCCTTGTTAATGTCCCATTTATTGACGCATACAAGGGCCTCGATGTCGAAATGCTGCACGAGGGCCCCCACCCTTTCGAGATCGTATATCCCCGAAAGCGTCGGCTCGGTGACCACCAGCACAAGGCTTGCGCCGGTAATGCTTGCGATGACTGGGCAGCCGATGCCTGGAGAGCCGTCTGCAATTATCAGGCTCAGGTCCATTTGCGCAGCAAGCCTCCGAGCCTTTTCGCGAAGCAGGGCGACAAGCTTGCCGGAGTTGCCCTCACCGGGAAGGAGACTTGCGTGAAAGAGCGGTCCATGTACGGTCTCGCTTATGAGCCATTCACCGCTCGTATGCGGCCTGAAATCTACTGCCGAAACCGGGCAAAACTCCACGCACACGCCGCACCCCTCGCAGCTTAAAGGCTCAACGGCATACGTTGCGTTGCAAATGGCGTTCGAGGGACCGCACTTCCTTACCGCTCGAAAGCGGCACAGCCCCTCGCAGCGGCCGCAGGCCGTGCAGTCGTCAGCCCTGACGACGGCCAGTGAGCCGCCGACAAAGTCGCCTCTCTCGATGACTTCACCTCGAACGACAAGAGCAAGGTCAGCCGCGTCTACGTCACAGTCTGCCATGACCTTTCGATCGCCGAGAGCGGCCAGCGCCGCCGTGACGGTCGTCTTTCCGGTGCCGCCCTTGCCGCTTATTATAGTCAGCTCCTTCACGGCGCACCCTCTATGTGGCGCCCGCGCGTCCCCCTCCTTGCTGCACCCGCCACGTCGCAAAGCCTTTCAAAGAGTCCCTCAAATATCACCCTCACGCCATTTACAGTCTCAATAATCATCTCACCGCGCGAGTAACTTTCTGCGATTCGACGATCGTCCGGTATCTCGGCGATAATATCAATGCTCTTATCCGCGCAGTAATCGGCGACCTGCGTGGCGCCGGGTCTTGCACGGTTTACTAAAACGCAAAAGGGCAGGCTCATCATCCGCAACATCTCCACTGCTATGGCGAGGTCATTAAGTCCGAAAGGCGTAGGCTCGGTCACCAGCACCACAAAGTCGCTGTCCCTTAATGTCTCAATCACCGGACAGCTTGTTCCGGGTGGCGCGTCGAGGATCACGAGTCCATCGGCGGCGGCTTCTTTGACGGCAGAGATGACGGGTGGAGCCGCCAGCGCACCGACCTTGAGCAGACCTTGCACAAACCGGACACCGCGACCGGCCCCCTCCTCGACCGAGCCGATCGGCTGGGCCTTTTCGCTGATGGCGCCGACGGGACAGACAAGCATGCAGCCACCGCAATGGTGGCATAGCCCAGGAAAAGTCAAAACTTTCTTCCCGATGACTGTGATCGCCGAATAGCGGCAGAATTCGCCACACTTGCCACAAACGTCGCACAGGGCCATGTCGAGCCGCGGAATGCCAGCGGTTACCTCGCGGCGGCTCATCATTTCAGGCTTGATAAAGAGGTGCCCATCGGGTACTTCGACGTCGCAGTCGAGATAAGTAACTTCCTCGCCTGCTGCTGCCGCGACCAGTGCAAGGTTGGTGGCGACGGTAGTCTTGCCGGTGCCTCCCTTCCCGCTGGCAAATGCTATCCTCAGTGCAGGTCGACCGGCAGGCGCATTGTATGGCACCGCCTCTTTATGTGTATGACTCGACACTTTGCGCACCTCAGTCAACCTTTCTGGACATGGGCGCACCGCATGCTGGGCACTTGAGAGATGAGCAAGGCACACCTTGAGCATGTGCTGCGCTGGTGCTACACACCGTGCAGAAGCATTCTCCTCCAACGCCTGCCGCAAAGCCGCCGCGGCGCTGGCGTTTTGGGGGCGATCCGGCAGGTGGACCTTTTCCATTTCCCCTGGGCATGGTATTCTCCCTGGATTTCTGACGCTGATTTACGAGTTACCGCGCATGCCGAAGTGGCTTTCAACACTCGCACCAGAAACGCGCCTGAGTTTTCCACCGAGAAATGCCTCGACCATGTCCCGCACAGTTAGGCAGCTGCCGACGTACACTTCCACGCCTCCGGCAGCGAGCGCACTGAATGCGTTTGGACCACAGTTACCAGTCAGCACGGCCTCGGCTCCCTGCTCTACTATGAACTTGGCGGACTGCACTCCGGCGCCGGCCGACGCAAAACCAGCAGGGTTGTCCGAGGCAATAGTCTCCAGGGTGTTTGTATCAACAAATACGTACTTTTCTGCACGGCCAAGCCTCGAATCCATCCGGCTGTCCAAGTCCGGACCAGTTGAGGTTACAACAACCTTCATAATCCCCTCCAGTGTATAGGCAGTCTGTGCTCCATCAGCACAAGAAGGGGGCGAGTCTTTCTGCCTCGCCCCCCGGGCGCTTCTACGTGTCAGCTGCGGCTCCTTTTTCAAGCTGACTAATGCGCGACTTTATCTCGTCAAGCACGTTTTGGAAGTACTCTGCCTGGCGATTCAGTTCAGTAAGCTCATCGCCCGTCGGGGCAGCCCAGTGTGCTGCACTGCCAGGTGTCGCTGCAAAGGGGGCTGTCGCCCCAAACCAGGCCCAGCCAGGCACTCCTGCTGCGAGAAAGCGAGTCCCCCGCCCTCGACCACCTGCGAACCACCCTCGCCGTCCGAAACGAGTAAAGCCGCGACCGGCAACAGGGTTCATGTAGCCGGGGGCGCCAAAGCCCGCACAGTATCCTGCCGCTCTGCCTGTCATTGGTCCAAGGCCAATCGGACCTGTCTGATCTCCTGCAGGCATGTCTTTCTCCTTTCCATAAGGGTTCGCTCAAGATATCACAAGACTCATCAGGGTGCATATGGCCATCGCCCGGCACGCCTGCGACCTCGCCGCCGACCACGCAGGCGAAAGCCCGGCATCATAAAGCGCCCTCCCGTCAAACGACCCTCGGCAAAGGCCGTAATGATCTCGTCGACCTCTCCCGCCACCCATGGGAGCAGCCGCACATCGAGTGCGGCCAGCATGATGGCCATTTCCCGGGAGACCGCGCCACAGATTACCCAGTCACACCCAAGCCCGGATATGACAGCCGCACGCTCCTGCAGGATCCGGCCGGAAAGTGCCTCTTGCCGCCTTGCTGTTTCGTGACGGCCGTCCATCTCAACAACAAGGAGATGGCCAGCCGTGTCGAGAAGCGGCGAAATCCGACCCCGCCACACAGGTAGCGCAATCTGCATATCAAGCCTCCATACTCCACTTCGCAACTGACGTGCCAGTCGATCGACAGGCGGGAGGTGACATTTCTCAAGTGCTTGTTGAAAAATATCTTATGTCATTGAAATGTCTTGCAGCGGGCAAGAGCACGCTCTAAAACAGTGCGCGTTATGCAACTATAAAAACAACGCTTAGTAGCGTTTTGCTATGGTGTGTGCGCCTTAGGCGCAAGCTTCAGGACCTTTCAAATGCCTTCAGCTTGCGGAAAAGCGTGGTCTTGTGAATGCCAAGGATGCGCGCGGCGGCAGCCTTGTTGCCACCGGTCTCTTCGAGCGCGTTTAGGATCATCGCCTTTTCCACATCCGCAAGCGCCGTCGCGCAGCCTGAGAAGGCGCCTGCGGTGAGGCTGGCCCCGGCAATCTCGCGTGGCAGGTGCTCGGCACGTATGGGCCCGTCGCCACAGAGGACAAAGGCCCGCTCGATGGCGTTTTCGAGCTCTCGAATGTTGCCCGGAAAGTCATGAGCCATCAATGCTGCGAGCGCACCATGAGAAACGCCGGGGACACTGCGGGCTCCAAGGGCGTTAAAGCGCTCAATAAAACGCTCGACCAGCAGCACAATATCCTCCCTGCGCTCGCGAAGAGGCGGCAGAACCAGGTCGACAACGTTTATCCTGTAGTATAGATCGCGTCTGAATGAGCCCTCTGCCGTCATAGCCGCAAGGTCGCGGTGAGTAGCCGCAACAACGCGCACGTCGGCACGCAGCGTCTCGTTTGAACCAAGGGGTTCGTATGTCTTTTCCTGAAGAACACGCAGAAGCTTGACCTGCATTCCTGATGATACATCACCTATCTCGTCGAGGAAAATCGTCCCCCCCTGCGCGGCGGCAAAACGCCCCTGCCTGTCGGCAGCCGCACCCGTGAAGGCTCCCGCGACGTAGCCGAAAAGTTCACTCTCGAGAAGCGTATCGGGCAGCGCGCCGCAGCTGACCACTACAAACGGCTTCGGCGCACGCTGACTCATGTCGTGAATCGCGCGCGCAAGAAGCTCCTTGCCGGTGCCGCTCTCTCCGAGTATCAGACATGTGCTGTCTGAAGCAGCTATGCGCGGCAGTATCTCAAAGATTTTCCGCATCCGGTCGCTGCGGCTTATCATGTCACCCATGCGCCATCGGCCCTTGATTTCACTTCGCAGCTCTTCAAGGACAGAAAGGTCGCGGAATGTCTCTACACCACCAGCAAGCCGACCATTCTCATCCCGCAAAACGGCCGTTGAAATCGAAATCGGAAGCCGTCTCCCCTCTGCGTTCACAATATAAACCGTGCGGTCCACCGTCGGCATTCCGGTCCGCATTGTTTCACGCAGGGGGCAGTCCGCCTCGCAGGCGCTTGCTCTCAGGACTTCACAGCACGGTCGGCCGATGGCATCATCCCGCGGCACACCAGTGATCTGCTCAGCGGCACGGTTAAGGTAAGTAATATGCCAGTCGGAACTTACCGTGAAGACACCATCCTCGATAGAATCAAGTATGGCGTCACGCCTGGCATCTTCCGGAGCAAGTGCATTATCCTGACCCATGATTTAATCGTAGCATAATGCAACTGCTGTTGCAAGGCGCAACTTGTCAGGAACGGCTCCGCAAGACGTTCATGCTCCGGACAGGGCCCCTCGCACGTTATGGTAGTCCTCGCGGCTGATCTCTTTGCCCATGGCGCCGGCGGCCTCTTCTATCTGCTCAGTGTTCTTGATGCCGACGATCGCTACGTCAATCAGCGGATGCTGGATGGTAACTGCCAGCACGAGCTGCGGTATCGACAGGCCGTACTTCTGCGCAATGGGCTTCAAGCCCTGCACGCGACCGGCCAGCTCCCTGAAGCGCTCCCCCTGAAACATCTCCCTGCGACCGCGGAGATCCTCAAACTTTTCGTCGCCGGTATACTTGCCTGTGAGAAGTCCTTTGGCCAGAGGGCTGTAAACGAGCGTACCTATATCCTCGGCGCGGCAGTAAGGCAGGAGATCCCGCTCACCGTCCCTTTCCAGAAGGTTGTAAAGTGGCTGAAGGGTCGTGAAGTTGCCGCACTTTCGCGCCAGACGCATCTGCTCAACGGTGAAGTTGGACATGCCGAATGCTCGGATCTTGCCCTCCTTCATAAGGCGCTGCATGGCCTCGGCGGTCTCCTCCATCGGCGTTGAATGGTCAAATGAATGACACTGGTACAGATCGACGTAGTCCATCTGTAGTCGCGCCAGCGAGGCGTCACACTCCTCGATGATATAATCATACGACAAGTCGCCGTGTCTGCGGCCATCCTCGTAGAAGCGATTGTACACCTTCGTGGCGACGACTATCTTGTCACGCGGAAGCTCTTTGAGAGCCATGCCCATGACCTTCTCGCTGTAGCCGTCGCCGTATGCATCGGCCGTGTCGTAGAAATTCACCCCCACCTCAAAGGCCCGCTGCATGGCCTCAATAAAGGTCTTTTCAGGCTGCTTGCCCCAGAAGCGCGGGCTCAGCTGCCATGATCCGTAGGCTATGGGTGTGACCTTGAGTTCGCTTCCGCCCAACCTGACAAGCTCCATCGGCTCCTCCTTTCAGAACATGACTGGTTTCCCAGCATACATAAACAGGCCATCCCCCTCAATAGTTCGCGCAAGAAGGCTTGAAACGGCCCGGCAGTTACTATACTTGTACACTCCGGGCACCTTTTTCCTGCGCGGGCCAAACGGATACAGAGACAAGAGGAGGATGCAGTGCCGCCAGAGACCATGACCTCCCGTGAGCGCTGGCTTGCGGTAATCGAGAGGCAGAGGCCCGACAGGGTCCCCACGGATTACCAGGCTACGCCCGAGGCTTCGGCGATGCTCATGAGGCACCTCGGGGCGTCGTCGCTTGACGAGGTATTTCAAAGGCTCCACATCGACGCACACACCGGGGTGTATGCGCGCTGGGCGGGAGCAAAGCTGCCGGAGGGCACTGACGAGTTCGGCTGCAGGTATGAGAAAATCGACTACGGCAGCGGCTCATACGGCGAATGCACGTTTCACCCCCTGGCTGGCTTCGAGAGCCCACGAGAGGTCGAGACACAGTACACATGGCCGAGCGTCGACCAGTATGACTTCAGCCACATCGCCGGCAGGGCGGAGGCCTCACGGGACAGGCCAATATTCGGCGGCGGCAGTGAGCCGTTTCTTATCTACTGCAACCTGCGCGGGCGTCAGCAGGCCATGATGGACCTTGTCTTGAACGGCGAAATGGTCCACTACTGCCTCGGCAAGCTCTTTGACCTCGCCTATGAAACCACCGTGCGTATATACCAGGAGGCGCGCGGCAGGGTCCTGCTCTCATATATCGCCGAAGACATGGGCAGCCAGGAAGACCTCATGTTTTCGCCTGCCCAGATCGAGGAATTCCTGATACCCGGCATGAAGCGCATGATGGAGCTTGCACACTCATCGGACGTTTACGTGATACACCACAGCGACGGGGCAATTCGTAAGATCCTGCCGCGAATGATCGAGATCGGCATAGATGTGCTTAATCCCGTCCAGTGGCGATGCAAGGGCATGCAACGAGAAGACCTGAAGAAGGACTTCGGCGAGAGTGTAATATTCCACGGTGCCATGGACAATCAACGCACGCTGCCTTTCGGCTCACTCAAAGACGTCAGAGCCGAAGTCCTCGACAATCTGCGCATTCTCGGTGAAGGCGGCGGATATATACTCGCCCCCTGCCACAACATTCAGGCGGTCGGCCCGCCCGAAAACGTCGTTGCCATGTACGAGACCGCCTACGAAAACGGCTGGATATGACCCGCCCTGCAATACCCGCTCACGCGCGGGGGTGGGCCTTTTCGTATATTTGCTTGAGCCTGGTGGTCGTGATGTGGGTGTAGACCTGCGTGGTGGATAGGTTTTCGTGGCCGAGGAGCTCCTGCACTGACCTCAGATCGGCACCACGGTCAAGAAGGTGGGTTGCAAAGGAGTGCCTTAGAGCATGGGGGCTGGCATCGGGGGGCAGGCCGGCCATAAGGAGATATTTTTTCAAGATGCGCGAGACCGAGCGGGCCGAGAGTCGCCGCCCGAAACGGTTCAAGAAGAGCGCCTCAGGCTCTTGCTCCACAAGACCCGGCGTGCGCCTGCGCGCGGCAAGATACTCCTCTACTGCGCGCGCGGCATGCCTTCCGATGGGCGCGATGCGCTCCTTTTTGCCCTTGCCCCGGGCCTTTACCACCTCGCCGATCCTGTCAATGTCGCGCACGTTGAGCGAGACAAGCTCCCCCACCCGCAGCCCTGAGCCATACAACACCTCGAGGATGGCCCTGTCCCGGGCCGCCATCAGGTCGAGGCCCTGGGGGGCCTGTAGTAGGCCTGAGACCGCCTCTTCGCCCAGAAACTTCGGCAGGTGCCGTGCAAAGCGAGGCGTCCGGATGCCCGCACAGGGGTCTGTGTCCACGTAGCGGCGCGCCAGCAGAAACCTGTAGAGGGACCGGAGCGAGGAGAGCTTTCGCGCGATAGTGCGTTTGGAAGCGCCGCTTTCGCCAAGCCGGGCCAGCCAGGCGCGTATGTCGAGCCGGCTTACGCGGGCCGCATCAAGCCCCCCCGGCGATCCTCGCAGAAACTCAGCGAATCCCTCAAGATCTCTCGCATATGCCCGCAGGGTGTGCGCGCTGTAGTGGCGCGAGTCATCGAGGTGTCTGAGGAACGCCTCGGCTGCCTGTTCAAAGGTGGCCATATAAAACCAGAATGAGGCACGCGCTGCCGGGCTTCCCGCCGGGCAACCGGGTGCGCATAGTGTGGTTATTCATCGCCGACAGGCTCACGCCGCACGCCGACGTCGTATTGCAGCCGCACGAAGAGAGACCACACGATCTCGTACGACACAAACCTCATGTAATTGGGCATGGTGCGCAGGTAACGCTCCCAGCCCATGCCGATCTCCCCGGCCGTCTGGCCATCGGCAAACCACTTCAGACGCTGCCGGACGTTTTGCTGGCAGCTATCGTACACTGCAAAGACGGCCGTGACCGGCTTTGCGCCCTGCTCGGTGGGCATGTGCAGATCTCGTCCACCCTGTATGACCCTGTCCAGATCCATCCGCGCGATGGTTGGTGTGGCCCTTGAAAAGAGCGTCAGCCCCATGCCGACAACAGGCTCGCCGTATGGGTCGTACTGTGTGACGATCGCCACGAAAAGACCGTCAAGGCCGAGGTCATCCGCGAGCCTCATTCCGTCTCTCGGCATGAGGTACTCACCGGTCTGCAGGGCCTCCAGCACGGCGCCCGGCGGCACCACCTGCAGCCCGGTCACCTGCTGAAGCTGAGTATGAAGGGCGCTTGTGAGCTCGACTGTATCCACCGGATACCTGTAAGCGGCATCGAGCACCAGTATGCCAACGGTGCGCAGGCCGGGCACCGGGTTGTCCGGATATACATTATCGGCATAGCGCCTTCTGATGTCACGGTCCTGCCACTGCCTGTACCTGGCGCAGCCAGCCGCCATAAACAGGAGGGCCGCCGCGATAATAAACACTGTAGATTTCTTCATCAGCGTCGGAAGGTAGCCTGATCAGTCTGCGATCGTTTCAGAGTCGGCGACGTTGGAAGCAACCGAGTACACGGGCGGCTTCATACTCCATATATTGCGAAATCCGTTTCTCTCTGACACAAAATAGATCCTGCCGTCATGCCGGGACCAGCAGGGATCCCACGAGGGCTCGATGTCGCTGGTAAGCTGCTGCAGACCACGCCCGTTGGCGTTTACCACGTAGATGTTGTCCCCGCGCCAGATACGCTTTTCGAACTTGGCCTCTGGACTCTTGTTTACCGTGGCAAAGGCTATAAACCGGCCGTCAGGCGACCAGCTGGGGTTGATCGCGGCCCAGTCGGCCGAAGTGACTACCTCCGTCTGCTGCGTGCCGTCGATATTCATCGTCCATATCGAGTACCAGTAACCGTCCCTCTGACGTGCCCGCTGAAAGAGGATCTTGCCACCGTCGGGCGACACATCTGGAAACTTGCCCCTTCCGAGCTCCCGCACCTGGCCTGTCTCGAGATCTGTCATCATGATATTCCACTCGCCGGCGCGCGATGACCATGCCGAGTACACCAGCCTGTTCCCGTCAGGCGTCCATGAAGGGTGCAACTCATCCTGGTCTGTGAAGGTCACCTGCACGGCCGCTCCGCTTGAGTGGGTCTCGATCAGCCATATATCAAAGCTGCCGTTCCTGTTTGAGGCAAAGGCGATGTACCGCCCATCTGGAGAAAAGCGCGGCTGTATGTCGTCATATGGGCCGAAGGTCTTTTGAGTAACTGTCCTGCCTGAGGCGGTTTTCAGGTATATATTGTGATGGCGGCCGTGCCGGTCGCTTGAAAATACCACCAGGTCCTCTACGGGCGATGTGTTCACGCTGTTGTCGCCGCCGACGCTGGTAAAGCTCACCTGTATACATTCGCCGACAGTGCGGCTCTTGTAACGAGGCGCCATGGGCGCGAGTAATTCCGACATTATGTCCTGACCATGTGCGATCGACGCCGTATGGTCGGGCCGGGTCACGGGGGGCGTCTCTGGGCGCGCTTCGGCTTGTTTCGGCTCCTCTATACTTTGGATGCGGCCCGCGCAGCCCGCCATAAAAACGAAAGCGGCCGACCACAGCAGCACAAGAATCGATAGGCGCCTCATACAAGAAGCCTCCAGCCAGAAAGATCGCCCGCCTTCACAGGTCTTTTTGACTAATCGGCTTGCCGGCGATGCCTTCTTTAGCCAAAGGCATCCTTTCGCGCGCGCATTGCACAGGGGCCCTTTTCCAGTCCGCACCGCTGACAAGCCTGCCTGGTGCAGTCGGGCGTGGATTCCTGCCGGGTCGCGCGGTGATGCTCCCGCACCAGGTATTCGGCCGAAACCCCGGCCGACACATCATCCCAGGGCAGCGGGCGGCCTGGTTCCATTTCGCGCCCGGCATATGCTTCGATGTCCAGGTCCACACTATCAAAGGCACGCCTCCAGCGGGCAAAGTCAAAGCCCTCGTCCCACGCGTCGAGCCGGGCGCCCATATCTGCAGCGGCCGCCAGAGCGCCCTGGACCTCCAAGCCGCCACGCGCGAGCGCTGCCTCCACTATGCTGCGGTCGATATTGTGAAAGGACAGCTTCACCGGCAGCCCTCGCAAACGCTGCGAGAGTGTTTCTCTGGCATCTTCGAGCTGCTGCCTCGGCGCCATCGGGTTCCACTGAAAAGGAGTGCCCGGCTTCGGAATAAAGGGCGCTACGGACACGCCAACCTGTGGCTGACGGCCCGCCTTTTTCCCTGCCTCGACCACCCTGGCGACGATCTCGGCTATGGCTTCGACGTCTTCGGTGGTTTCGGTGGGCAGCCCGGCCATGAAATACAGTTTAACCCGGCTCCAGCCCGCCTCAAATGCCGCACGCATGCCATCGAGCAGGCCTCCTTCGGTTATGTCCTTGTTTATCACACTGCGCAGCCGCTCCGTACCGGCCTCGACAGCGACGGTTATGGTGCTCTTTCTGACTTCACCGGCGCTATGCGGTATGACCTGGAGCGCCCGGTCGGCGCGCAGAGAAGGATAGGCAAGAGAGACCTTCAGCGGCGTGAAAATGTGCGAGAGCCGTGCCGCGAGCTCCCCAAGATGGGGGTAGTCGCCGGTGGCGAGACTGAGGAGGCCGATTTCGCTGTGTCCGGTGTTTCTGTAAGATGCCTGCGCGAGCTCGACCAGCCGTCGCACCGAGCGCAACCTCACCGGTCTGCGGGTCATACCGGCCTGGCAGAAACGGCAGCCGCGCGCGCAGCCACGCATCACCTCGAGGCTGATGCGATCATGCACTGACTCCACGTGAGCGACCACCGGCGCTGTCGGATAAAAAGCGGCGTCAAGGTCCTCCACGCACGCTGGCTCTACCGGGACGCCCCCCGATTGCTGCCCGCCAAGCGCCGGGGCATAGACGCCCTTGACGCGCCGGGCGATAGCAGCGACAAGCTCCGGGCGAGGTGCGCGCCGCTTCTCCTTCCACACGTCGATAAGCTCGCCGATAGCCTCCTCTCCATCGCCTGTCACGAAGATATCGACAAACTCCGCAAGCGGCGCCGGGTTAAAGGCGCACGGCCCGCCGGCGATCACAAGGGGGCCACCCTGCGACTGGCGCTGCCATCGCCGCCGGGGCACCCCGGAGATATCGAGCATCCTGAGTACAGTCGGGTAGCTGAGCTCGTACTGCAGTGAAAATCCTACTATGTCAAACTCACCGAGCGACCTGCGCGTCTCCAGGCTGAAAAGCGGAATGCCCCTTGCCTCCATGCGTTCATCCATGTCGAACCACGGCATGAAGACTCGCTCAGCAGCCGCGTCGGGCCTGGCGTTCACGACTCCATAGAGTATGCCCAGGCCGAGGTGACTCATGCCGATTTCATATATGTCTGGAAATGCCAGCGCCAGGCGGCATTCAACAGATTCCCAGTCCTTGACTACGGAGTTTACCTCGCCGCCGATGTAGCGCGCTGGGCGCTGTATGCCGGAAAGCAGCAGGGAGAGCTCCGAATCGGTAAGCATAAGAGAAACCTGCAAGAGGGTCAGTAGCCATCGCGAGCCAGGGTCACCACGGGGTGGACTGCGACATTCATCATGATACCCACGGCGATAAAGGATGCAACAAGGCTCGACCCGCCATAGGAGATAAAAGGCAGGGTCAGGCCGGTGATCGGCATGATGCCAACGTTCATGCCCATGTTGATGAAGGTCTGCGTCGCCAGCAGCGATACAACGCCCACGGCAAGCAGCCGCCCGAACGGGTCGCGGGTGCGCGCCGCTATGCCAAGGCCGCACAGGAATATCAGAAGGTAGAGAATTATCACTATAAGCGCACCCACAAAGCCCCATTCCTCGCAGATGACCGCAAAGATGAAGTCCGTTCGCTTTTCGGACAGGTATTTCAGACTGTTTTGCGTCCCCCTTCCCAGCCCCATGCCGAAAAGCCCGCCTGAGCCCACCGCTATCCGTGAGTGGATATATTGCCAGCCGCTGGTGGTCTCAAACTCGTACGGATGCAGCCACGCCAGAAAGCGAGCCTTCTGATAGGGCTTCATGACCACTGCCCAGAAGACCGGCACTGCGGCTGCTGCGAGGCCCACAAAGCCGGCCACGTAACGCGCAGGTGCCCCGGCGGCATATAGCATAACAAATGGCAGCGGCACAAAAAGCAGCGCCGTGCCGAGATCGGGCTGGCGAAGGATGATGAGCATCGGCACGCCTGCCATCATCAAAACGACCAGTACGTGCCGTAACCGTATATTGCGCTTGAACATAAGGTACTTGGCGATGGCCACTACCACTGCAACTTCCATCAGCTGCGACGGCTGGAAATCAAAGAGGTGATGCCCTGCTATCGATATCTCGAGCCAGCGCTTGACGGGAGCGCGTGCCGGGCCCGTTCCGATAAAAAGCGTGGAAAAGAGCACCGCCAGCATCACCACGTAAAAACCGAAGGCAAAGGTGCGAAAGCGGCTGTAGCGCGGCACCAGGATCGCAAAGAAGAACCCCACCGCTATGAGCGCCCACTGAAACTGCCTCGGCGCATAATCATAGAAGGGCGCCATCTCGCCCCACTCACCCCGCCACGCAGAGGCACTGTGAATGAAGATAATGCCGATTGCCACAAGTGATGCGACCGCTGCAAAAAGCAGGTAGTCGAAGCTCTTTATCGTATCTCGCGCGCTTTCAAACCTCATCGTCGCTCTCCAGCCGCCCATGCCTCCGCTATGGCCTTGGCCACCGGCCCGGCGGAGGCGCCGCCGTGGCCGCCATGCTCGATCACCACGGCAAAGGCAATCTTTGGTTCATCATAAGGTGCAAATCCCGAAAACCAGGCATGGTCATCATTTGGAGGCGCCTGCGCCGTGCCGGTCTTGCCGGCGATGACAATCTTGTCCGAACGCACAGGTCCATAGCCCGTGCCACCGGCCTCGTTGACTACCTTGTGAAGGCCTGCCCTCAAGGCCTGGACGGTGGAGCGCTGGAGACCCACCGGACGAAGTGTCGCACCCACCTCATTCGACTGGACCAAATGCACATCGGGAAGAGTGCCGCCGTTTGCAACCGCGGCGGTCATTCGCGCAACCTGCAGCGGTGTCACCAGCAGCGTCCCCTGCCCTATACTCAGGTTTACCACCTGCCCGGCCTGGCGCACCACGTCGAGCCTGCCTGCCGCCTCGCCGGGAAGGTCGATCTCGCTGCGCTTGCCGTAGCCGAATCTCGCCCCCCATTCGACGAGGGCGGGCCCGCCGGCGGCCAGACCCGATGCGTTGAAATAGACATTGCACGACTGCTTCATCGCGTCATAGTAGTTGAGCGGCCCATGCCTGCGAGCCGGTGTGTAGCCGATCCAGCAGGCCACGCTGCGCTGACCGATCCTGAAAGATCCCTCGCAGGTGTGGATCGTATCGGTCGAGATGGTGAAGGTTTCAAGAGCGGCGGCGGCCGTCACCACCTTCCAGACCGATCCGAGCGGATACTGCCCGGCTATTGCACGGTTCAGAAGTGGCCTGTACCTGCCGAATCCGTCCGTGTCGAGAAGGTCAGCATAGTCCTGCCTGATTGTGTTCGGATCGTAAGCCGGATATGAGGCCATCGCCAGCACCGCGCCGGTGTTGACATCGATGCAGACGGCCGCCCCCGGCCTGTCGAGGTCGGCAAAGGCCCTGGCAAGCGCCTCCTCCATGGCCTTTTGCAGAGCGGGGTCTATTGTAAGCCTGACAGTGCGCCCCTCTACGGGCAGCTCTTCAGAGAGCACGCGCTGGATATGGCCGTGGACATTTATGACCTCTTCGCGGCGTCCGCGCGAGCCTCTCAGGTCGAAGTTATAGTGCTCCTCGATGCCGGTCCTGCCCATGGTATCATGGAAAAAGAGCCTCTTTGATTCATCGCCAAGGTAGTCGTACCTGTAGAGATCATATTCGCGCGCGTTTATCTGACTGGTGTAGCCGATGACGTGTGCGGCCAGCGGCTCATTTCGGTACATTCTCTTGAGTGATTCGGTGACGGTAAGGCCCGTGAGATCCACAGCGGCCACCTCAGCCCGTGCGGCAGTGGTGAAAGGGACGTCTTCGTAAAGGACGCGGGGCTCGCTGGCGAGGCGGTTTCGCAGGATCCTTTCCTCGATGCGCGCCTGCGACTGGAGAGCAGCGTCGCCATCGGACCGGCCCAGGATTTGCCGTCTGCGGCTTTCAATCTCACGCTCGATGCCGTCGCGAGCGTCTTCAAGTCGTGCCCTGACAGCCTCCGGAGAGTCCCCTACGATCTCAGCGACCCGCCTGCTCCAATGGTCATACTCCTCGCCGGATAGCGGCTGAGTCCCGGAGAAGCTCACCCTCATGCCGGACGGGCTCTCAAGAGGCGCCAGCGGAGAGACCCCGTCGATCTCTCTGAGTACGACACACACTGACAGCACCGGGCGGTCTTCTGCCAGGACGGTGCCGTCACTGGCCAGGATACGCCCGCGGGGCGCGTTGGGAAACCTCACCCTGATGCGCCTTTCGCGGCCCTCCTGCCTGTAGTGCTGGGCCCGCAAGAGCTGCATGTGACCCAGCCGCACAACTACCAGCGCCATTGCCGCCAGGATGATAAGAGCCGTCAGTTTCAACCGGACGTGAAACACTATCGCGGTCTCCGCGCCGTTTCAAGCGGGCGCGAGAAGTTGAAAAAAAGCCAAAAGGCCGACGGCGCCAGAGCGGCATTCCACCCGGCAACCATCAGAGCCGTCAAAACCGCCCGGCCAAGCGGGGCACCCTGCAGGGTGTGCCACGCGGCACTGCCAAGATAGCAGAAAAAAGTCGCGAAGGCGGCATTGACCACATGCGACTTATTGTACTCCAGAAATATATCGGCGCGAATCCTACTGAGAAAAAAGCATAATCCCATGTAAAGAACTGCATAAAGACCCATGGTGCCAGCAGAGAGGGCATCCCTGCCAAGCCCAAGAAGCCACCCCGAAAGCGGCGCGTCCTCCACCGGACCGTAAAACGCAAGAAATATAGCAAGAAGAAGCACGACGTCAGGGCCAACTGCCACCGGCCTCAGCTGCGATATTACCCCCACTTCAACGGCAAGAAGTGCAAAACCAAAAACCACTATCCAGACCCATCTCACCGGCGCTCACTCCAATGACGTCTCTGCCGGAGCCTCACGAGCGGCCATTTCCGAATGCCACCGCCAACAGCCAAAGTCATTCATGGCCGACAGCGGTCTTTCTCCTCAGGACCACGCAGTTTTCGATACGGGAAAAGTCGATCGCAAGCTCCACCTCGACCACCGCGCTCGGACGCGACGGCTGGCGGAAAAAGCGCACTACCCTGCCCACTACAAGGTCCGGCGGAAAGAGATGATCCGCGCCTGATGTCAGCACGATCTCACCTACCTCTATCTCGCCGTCTTCCATGCGGTTGCTCACAAACCGCACCGCCGAGACCTGTGAGGCGCCTCCCACCAGCAGACCCTGATGGCGGCTGTTGGCGAACCGCACAGCCACACGCGCTCCCGGATCGCTCAATACGCGCACACGTGAGTACCGTGAGCCAGTCTCGCTTATCGACCCCACCGCATAGCGCCCCCAGACGACCGGGCTGCCATTGACCACGCCGTCGCGACTGCCGAGATTGATTATGTAAGAACGGCTAAAAACGCTTGTGTCGCCGCCCCTTATGAAACCCTGCATCTGTGCACCGGCGGCAAAGAAGCTGTCGGCCAGCGGTGTTGTCTCAAATCCGCGCAGTGCCGCAAGCTGCTCGCGCGCCTGTCTGAGCTGGCTGTCCCTGACTGCAAGCTCCGCAGTAAGCTTCATCAACTCCTGCTCAAGGACCTCCCGCGACCTGCCACGCGAAAAAAGCCCGCGCGGCCCTTCGAAAACCGTCGATGAAATAGAATAGAGGGGCGATGCGGCTGTGGATACGCCGTCCATCAGAAGCGTGCGGGGGCGCTCAAGCAGCTCGCCGGGCACGATGCGAAGTGCCAGTGTGGAGATCAGCAGAAATATTGTGACGGCCTGCTTGAGGGCGAATCTGGTTCTATCCCTCATCCTCTTCGCTCTCGATGGCTCTGGAGTAGCGATCGAGATTTTCAAGGAAAACCCCGGTACCTCGCGCCACCGCGGTGAGCGGGTCGCTGTCGATGGCAACCGGCAGGCCCGTCTCCTGGGCAATAACCTTATCGAGGCCACGAAGCAACGCGCCGCCGCCGGCCATAGTCAGGCCCATATCAACCAGGTCGGCCGCCAGCTCCGGGGAGGTGCGTTCCAAGGTCATTTTGATCGCCTCGATTATGGAGCCGATGGGCTCCCTCAGAGCCTCTCGTATCTCCTCGGATGTTATCTCCACCTTGCGCGGCAGGCCGGCCATGAGGTCCCGGCCCTTGACGGCCATGACCGTTTCCTCTTCAAGGGGGTAGGCAGAGCCAATCTCGATCTTTATCTTTTCGGCGGTCTGCTCGCCAACCATGAGATTGTACGTGCGTTTGAGATACTGGATGATCGCATCATCTATCTCGTCGCCGGCTATCCTGATCGATTCGCTTGTGACGATACCGCCGAGGGAGATCACGGCGACCTCTGTCGTGCCGCCGCCTACATCAACAACCATCGAGCCGACTGGCTCCATGATGCCGAGACCCAGGCCCATACCGGCGGCTATCGGCTCCTCGATCAGGTACACCCTGCGGGCGCCTGCGCGCTCAGCGGAGTTGACAACAGCGCGCTTTTCGACTGCAGTGATGCCTGAGGGCACGGCGATGACCACGCGCGGCTTGTAGAGGTAGGTGCGTTTCTGGACCTTGCGAATGAAGTAGGACAGCATCGACTGGGTAACGTCGAAGTCGGCGATCACGCCGTCCTTGAGCGGGCGTATGGCGACGATATTGCCCGGGGTCTTGCCGAGCATTTCCTTTGCCGCAAGGCCAATGGCGCCGTCAAGGACACGATTGGTGCCTTTCCTGACGGCGACCACCGAAGGCTCATTCAAGACAATACCCTCGCCTTCTACACAGACGAGAGTATTGGCCGTCCCCAGGTCGATTCCCATGTCAACAGACAGGAGGCCCAGGATATTATCGAATATCATCTAACCCTCCGCTCAATGCCCCCTCGAAGGGCCGGCTGCTGCTTAGCGCCGTGACCTAACCGCCGCTCTGAAACGGCCCTATATACTGGTAAAAGGTATAAAGCTCAACCTGGGCCAGCACAAGAGCAAACATGATTGCTGCGGCGGCTATCATGAGCAGGACGGTGTAGGAACCGGTCTGCTCCTCGGGAGCAAAGCGTCTTACCTGGACGGTCCCGCTGTCATTTGTTTGCGACATAGTCGCCCTCCATGACGGTTGCATACACGGGCCTGAGAACCCTCGCCGCGGATTGGTCCGGAGAGACGTTGAAAATCCTGGCGTCTGCTACGTAGGTGCCATCAGCCTTGTAAATCATCAGGGTCATGCCGTTTTCAACGCCGTCATCCGACCCTATCGAAAGATAGATCGTCTCGCGGTCATCGGAGACTTGCTTTATCCTGCCGAAAACCGTCACCTCAGGCACCACCTCCAGGGCGACCGGATCAACCGGATAGTACTGTCGCAATACCTCGACCTCCTGCTGCAGCGTACGGATACGGTCGGCGCGCTCGGCAACAGTTTCCTCCAGTGAAGAGACCTGCTCCTGGAGGTCCCTTGCCTGTCTGCTGACGAGCGTAAGCTGCTCTTCGGCATCCTGGCGGGCCGCGCTTACACGCACAAGCTCCTCTTCAGCAGCCTGCTTGGCTACGTTGAGCTCCTCGTTTCTTACCGCCAGAGCTTCCATATTCTGCGCGACCACCTCCAGCTTGGCGTTGGCCGTGGAGACAAGTGCCTCGAGGTTGGCCTTGTCAGTGAGCGCACTCTCGAGCCGGCGGCGGGCAGCATCCAGGTCGTTCTGGGTGCTCGCCAGCTGCGCCTCGAGATCGGTTACGGCCGTAGTCTTATCGCTCCTCACCTGGGCAAGCTCGGCTGTGGCGCTGTTGAGCTCAGCGGTGAGAGTAGTGACCTGTCTCTGGGCTTCCTGATGCCTCTCACTCCAGTCCACCCGCTGCGCAAAGAGAACAAGCTGCACAGTTGCCGTAACAAGAGCAAGGATCACCACAATGAACACAAATGCTTTCTGTATGGTGCTCAACTCTACCTCCTTTCACCGACGCCATCGGTGCCGAGAGTAGTATCGGCTTGTTCCTCCCATGTCCTCAAGCGGCCATACCGCCAAAATGAAAATCGCGCCGAAGCTGCTATCCCCCGGACGCATGGATATCACTCAGCAGCACCTCCTCCCAGGCTCTCAGAAGTACCAGTATAACGAAAGCTCATGATCCCCCGAGGCTTGGACTTTTCCGGATTATATGACGACCCTGCCTTGAGTCAAGCGCAAAAAAAGCCACAAAATTATTTCAAACCACCGCTTTCACACCTCTGGCCAGATACGTCACGAAAACCAGCGCCAAGACCAGAAGCCACCACCGCCCAACCGTCATGTATATCGTGTGCACCGACGATACCGGGACACCGGCAACGAGAACCCCCCTGACCGCGCGGTCCCGGCCTTCGTCATCAGTCAGCCGCGACACAACCTCACCAGACGGCGCGATGACGGCAGAAATGCCCGTGTTTGCCGCACGCACCACCGCCATTCGCGTCTCGACCGCCCGTAGAGACGCATTTCCAAGGTGTGCCTCCAGCTCAAAACTGCTCCGAAACCACCCGTCATTAGTCAGGTTCAGCAGCACATCCGCGCCCATCCCACGCAGCAGCACACCTATGTAGCTGAATGTGTCTTCAAAGCATATCGAGAGCCCCCACCTCAGGCCCGCCTCTTCAAAGACCTTAAACTCATCCCCCGGATAGGTCAGCGGCTCCAGAGGCATGAAATATCTCAATAAATGCGCCGCCGGTGGAAATGAATCCCTCATCGGCACGTACTC
>SLPQ01000058.1 GCA_007131925.1 Candidatus Brocadiia bacterium
CGTATCTTATCCAGGAAGGCTGGAAGATGGACTGGATCATGCGAAAAATCGGCGTCCATAGTGACAAGGCAGTCGTAGCTTTGCTTGACTGCAAAATCGATCGCATCAAGAGTAGCCGTGCCGAGGCCGAGCTTTTCTGGCCGGTGCATCACGTGCACGCTTGGGCTTTCATTGCTGAGCCTGTCTGCGATTTTGCCTGTGCCGTCCGGGGAGTTGTCGTCTATGACGAGGATTTCTAAGCCGGGATCAATGGCAAATATGGCGGCGATAAGCCTTTCAATGTTTTCCGCCTCGTTGTAAGTCGCAATGCCAATGAGAGTTTTCATCGCTGTCGCTTCCATGCGTCGTGCCGAAGGCTACATCGGATCCTGGGACATCTCCTCGACTACAGCCTGCATGACCTCGTAATCCACGACCGGTTTTTCGAGCCCAAAGGCAGTAAGAAGTGCCAGGTCGGCCACCCTGTTTACCCTGCGCGGCACGCCCTTTGAATACAAGAATACATGAGAGAGCGCTTCTTCGTCGAAAAGAGTTTGCCCTGATCCTGCCGCGGCGCATCTGCCGGCCACGTATTCGCTGCAGCCGGGCGCATCGAGCGGCTCCACCCTCGCCGCCAGTGCTAGCCTGTCTCGCAGACCAGGCAGCGACAGTATCCGTGTGGCGGTGCTCTCCCGCCCGCACAGGATGAACGTTGCCAGGAAGGTGCCGTTGCGGCGCTGGTCATTGAGCATTTCAAGGACAGAAAGGCCATCGTTGTCGATCCACTCGGCGCCATCGATGATAATGGTCAGACGCTTTCCGGCACTTGCCTTGCCAGCAAGGTGCGCCCCGACACGTTCGAGGGCGTCATTGCGGTCAAAGGAGCAGCTGTAAGCAACCGGCAGCTCTGCTGAACGCAGAAGGGCGGCCGCCATCATGTCTCCGTCCATTCGCCCGGCTCGAATAAAGAGAAACTCCTGCGCAGCGGCCCTGGTCTGGGCCAGTCTTTCCAGCAAGAGGGTCTTTCCACACCCTGCCGGCCCGCTGAGGAGAAAACCACCAATGTTTTCCCCCGCAGCGTAGGTCAGGCGCTTGAAGGCCTTTTCGGATGCGGCCGACGGCATGTACATCGAAGGGTCGGGCGCGGCCGAGAAAGGCTTTCTCGAAAGACCGAAAAACGCCTCATACATGGCTTAACCCTTGTGCCTGTAGGCATCAGGGAAATATTCATACTTGCGCAGAAGCCACAGGCGAGGCAGGTAGGAGGGGCGCGCGTTGATAACCACACCCAGAAGCCTGCAGCCTGCCTGCTCGAGCTGCGCCTGCGCAAAGAGCACCGACTCCCTCTGCGTGACGCCGGCACGCACTACAAGTACTACGGCACCGGCCTTTGCACCCAGAACGACCGGCTCGCTTGTCGAGAGCACAGGGCTTGTGTCGATAAGCACAAGGTCAAACATCGCTTCGAGTTCGCCAATTACACGCTGAAGTGATGCTGAGGCCAGCAGATCGCCGGTGTCCTCGCCGTGGTGTCTGAGTCCAAAGACCACAAACCTGTCGCGCCTGGAGTATACTCCACACTCTTCCAGGGAGGCAGCACCGGAAAGCACATCCTCAATACCCGCATCAGGCTCTACCGAGCAGAAATCCGACATACCGGGCCTTTTAAAATCACAGTCGACCACAGCGATCTTCGCAGCAGGCTCACGAGCGAGCTCACGCGCGAGGTTGACAACGACCGTTGTCTTGCCCTCACCCTTCAAGCTGGAGGTAAAAACGATACTTCCAAGGCCGCCGGAGCGTCCAAGATGTGCAATGTTGGCCTTGAGTGTGCGGTACTGCTCGCCTACGACAGTGGCTGAGACAACAAGGCGCGAGGGATCAAACTCAAAATTGTCGACGGCGCCAAAGAGCTTCTCAAGAGGTGTACCGACGACCTGTTTTTCCCTGATGTCCGAAAGAGATGCGGGAGTGCTTTTAGCCACCGCCTGCTCAAAAGCCAAGTCAAAAGTTGCCATCAGATCCTCACTGTGATAAAAGGGGCTCAGGAAGGCCCTCCTCTGTCAAGATTCCGGGCAGCACATTGATGTCCACCTCTCCATCGACCATGTACCGAGTAAGGTCAGCTGGTTCGCTCGTGTAGATTTTCATGGCCTCTTCGATATCTGCAACGGTGCTTGCCGAAAGGGCTTCGGGGACAGCCTCCCGGCGCTGCGGTCGAGGCCAGTTTTCCCACACTGCCCAGACAAGCATCGCAACGCACACGAGAAATATAAACGAAAGAAGGTATCCCCTGGCCGTGCGGGCACGGGCACCGGCGGCTCGGACTGCGACACTCCTTAGCTGGTTGTAGTCCGACAGGACACCCAAAACTGCGGCCTTGCTGTAGAGCTTCAGGTCTCGCTGATCCCTTATCGAGTGGTCGGCAAACTCGACCGCATAAACGGCAAACACGCTGCTGATAAGTCCCAGCACCACCCCCATGGCAAGATGCAGGGCATGCCGTGGTCTGCGATAGCGGGATGGCACAGGAGTGAGGTCCCAGGTAGGTGTATAATAGGTGCCCATTTGTGCCAGCTCGAGGCGGCGCTTTATCTGAGCCTGTACGAGACGGTCGGTAACGCCCGCGAGGTTTTGAGTCCTGTTCTGGTATTCGAGAGTGGCGCTGTGGAGTTTACGCAGCTCAACAGGCATCCTGTCAAGCTTTGCACGCCACTCTGCGGCATTTTCTTTGAGGTGGACCCTGCGTTGCTTGAGACCCTCAAGCTCCCGCTCGAGTTGCGCAAGCTCTGCTGTGAGCTCCTCGAGCTTTATATTCTCTTCAAAGACTATCTCGACGGTCGACTGTGTAGCGGCAGTCTCAAGAAAGGCATCGAGCCCCCTGATCTGCGTCTGCAGCTTCCGGACCATCGGATGCTCGGCTGTGGACCTGGCCAGCAGCTCCGCAAGCTCCAGGTTCAGGTCATTGCGACGCCTGGTCGCTTCTCTGACAGCCGGCAAGGTTTCCATCCTGCGCCTTGTCGGAACTGCCTTGGGCTCGGCCGCTATCTGTACTTTTATAGTCCCAACGCGCTCTGTGAGCTCTGCAATATCACTGTCAAGGCCGATGATATCTCGCTGCAGCTGCAAAAATACGTGCACCGCCTGCTCGGTCGTGGGTGTCGTCGAAATCTGCTTGCCCGCCTGCAAGAGGTGCATCGTGCTGGCAGAAAGGCTCAGCTCAGGATCCACCACTTTCATCGTGTCAAGGCGCCTTGCCGCCGCCGCCACGTCACTCTCAAGCTGAGCGCGCAAAGCCGCCAGAGTGACCACTTCGGTGTTGAGCTCCTCGACCTGCATGTTTACGCAGTAGTCTATCAACCGCTTTATGAAAAGGCTCATGATGGCCGCGGAAAGCCTGGCGTCCCTGGCCCTGTAGGAAAGCTCTATCAGGTCTCCCTTCCTGCTGTACAATACGGTCATCTCGTCTTTGAAGGAATTGACCATCCTTGAGACTTCTTCGTCGGCCAGCGGGACTTCGACAGCTGCGGCGGCCTGTGTGATGATCTCCTGCGCGCGAACAGGCCGCTTAAACTCGATCTCGGCCTTCATTGTCCGAGACAGCCAGTCAGGATCCCGGCCGATATCCTCCGAGAGTGCTCCGGAGTATCTGTCGGTCACCGATATTTCGTTTTGCGCCTCGTATACCCTGCCGGCGAGCACAAACGAATAATAAAAGACCATCGCAACCACGGCCAAAGTCACAAAGAGAAACCACCAGATCCTTGCAAAGAACACTTGCATGCAGAGCCGTACATCCATCTGATTGGGTCCCGCAGTCATGTGAAATGCGCCCCTGTCCGGCCCTTCAGTAAAGTATGGTCAACCCGCGCGTCGGCGCAGAAAAATCCCCAAACTCGCCATCGATCGCATCTTCCCAGAACTTAACGGCTTCATGAGTTGCGGCGACGTTCTCTGTCGTTCGAAAGAGCTCCCAGAGAAACTTGTCCACGTCATAGATGATGCGGTTTTGAACAAAGATTATGTCGCCCGGTTTGAGGATGATGTTTGATTCGTCAAGACCCATCATAATCGCCCGGCCGTTGGTGATAAAATATGTGGGCTGCTCGGGGTCGGGGGTTATCACGCCGACGCGCCGCCTGTCCGCCTGCACCATCCGGAAAAAACCCGCCTGTGCCAGCGCCTCGCGCAGGCGCACCACGCGTGCTCCCATAGGATAAACGCCGGGAAAGACCACTCCACCCAACACATAGTAGTAGGTGCTGCGTGACTCGATTAGGGTCACCCGCACCTCTGGCCGTCCCACGATGTAGGGAGCCACCGTGGCTGCCACCCTGCCCTCGACATCCTCAAGTGAAAGGCCGGCAACCTCAAAGACTGCGTCGGTGTTGGGCACGGCCATCCTGCCCCGCTGGTCAACGCTTATCAATCCGCTGAATTCATCGTGTGCCGCCACATCAATCGCGATGACGTCACCATTTCCAAGCCTGTACGTGTAAAGCTCGTCATACAGGACTGCCGTCGTACCATCAGAAAAGAGCGGTGCCGGTTCGACAGGTTCCCTTACTTCGGCCCAGTCGCCGCGCCTGCCGTAAAAGCCGCATCCCAGGGTGATGGCTAACGCCGCGCACGTTAAAATGAGGCGCCGGACCGCCATATTTCCTCCTCGATTGCACCCAAGCATGAACGACAGTGTGTTGTATCGGAAAAGGACCGCCTTTTCTTTACATAACAAGCGCGAATTAAAGAGCTTAAAGCCTCTTTGCTGCGCCGTATGCATCTCTGGCCCCTTTATCGTGAAAGAAGCTTGTTATGCACAGTGCAGTGGGTATCATCAGTCACTTTGAGTAGAGCACGTTGAACTTTTCTGCGGTAAGGAGGCTTTCATGGGACGCTTGAGAGAGATTGCGCGCAAGAGGCGCGTGCCGCTTGTGGACCTTATGGTCAGAGCAATGTCTAAAACTGGCCGCAAGGCCACGCTTCTTGCTGTATGCCCTAACAGCGAGGCGGTCACCCGCGCCGCACTCGTAGCCGCGCGCGACCAGAATGCACCGATGCTCTATGCCGCTACGCTCAATCAGGTCGACCTTGACGGTGGATACACCGGCTGGACGCAGCGCGACATGGTCAAGATGGTGGCTGATTTCAGTGTTGAGCACGATTTCGAGGGGGATGCTGCCGTATGCAGCGACCACTGCGGCCCGTACTGCAAGGATGTGCACTCCATCGGCGGCTGGCCCCTTGAGCCGGCCATGTGGGGTGTGGGCGCTTCCTGCGTGGCGGCGATGCAGGCAGGGTATGACCTGCTGCATATCGATCCTACCATAGATAAGACGCTCGACGAGGGAGAGCAGCTCGAGATAGAGACTGTAGTCGACCGGACTCTCCGTCTCATCGGCCAGGTCGAGCGCTTTCGCCGCGCCGGCGGCTACCCAGCCATCGCATATGAAGTGGGCACCGAGGAGGTTCACGGGGGGCTTGCTGACATGTCGGTATTCAGGAAGTTTCTCGACGGCCTCAAGAGCGGTCTTGCCAGGATGGGACTGGCTGAGGTATGGCCGGTTTTCGTCGTTGGCAAAGTCGGCACCGACCTGCATACTACGGAGTTTGACCCCGAAGTGGCGCGAGAGCTGGTTGCCGTGGCCGCTGAGTACGGCTCATTCATAAAGGGCCATTACACTGATAACTGTACCAATCTCGAAGACTATCCGGCAGCTGGAATGGGAGGGGCAAATGTCGGGCCCGAGTTTACCATGGCTGAGTACGAGGCGCTCATGGAACTCGTTGACGAGGAGCGGTCCCTGGTGGAGTCTGGCAGGCTTGTGGGCGCGGGCTGCTCAGAGGTCGAGTATGGCATCTCGCCTGAGGGCATACCTGTCACCGGACGCGAATGCGAGTCTGATTTCAAGGCCGTGCTGACAGCCGCGGTGGTCGAGAGCGGCCGCTGGAAGAAATGGCTCCAGCCTGACGAGAAAGGCAAGGAATTCGCCGAGCTTTCCCCCGACAGGCGCGAGTGGCTTACACAGACCGGTTGCCGCTACATTTGGACTGACAGCAACGTTGTCGAGGCGCGCAAGACGCTCTATGATAACCTCGCCGGCGAAAGATTCGACGGCGAAAAGCATGTCATCGATGCGATCGCGGCTGTCATCACACGGTATATAGAGAAGTTCAACCTCGCTGGTC
>SLPQ01000247.1 GCA_007131925.1 Candidatus Brocadiia bacterium
CGGCAGGAAAAGGACTACTATGTAGCGCGTAGTATGTAATGCATAGGAGCAGTTATGAACGGATGGATCACTCAGCTGCGCAAGGGCCTGGTCGAGCTGGCCGTTCTGAACATCCTGGCAGGCGGCGAAAACTACGGCTATGAGATCGTACAGCGCCTTCAAGATGTCGAGGAGCTGACGGTCACCGAAAGCACTGTCTACCCCATACTCTCGCGCCTTACGAGTGAGGGGCTCCTGAAGGTTCGTGTCGCATCTTCGCCCCAGGAGCGCCGAGGCGCTACTTTTCGCTGACGGTGATCGGGCGGCAAGCCGGGCCACATCGAGTCTTACATCGATGACCCTTCCTGCGCCGGGTTATTCAGGGTACTCGCGCACCATTTTGACTTCCTGAAACGCTTCAGGACTTGACTGTCGTGGGTTTCCTCTGGAGATGCGGCGCATGAAGGACGACGCGGACGGAAGTGTTCTAAGCAGCATTAAAGACAGTATCGCCCTGTTTTTGGTTTCCCTCGGTGCCGGCCGCGCGCCCCTGGCGGTAAATTTGCTTCTTTTCCTGAGAACTCTCCCTCTGTCCTTTTCTACTAACCCTCCGAAAGGAGCACATTCTAATAGCAGGAGGTGCTGTATGTGGAGCATGTGTGCGCGGTGGTTGTGTATTGCCGCCCTGATCACCGGAGCAGCGGTCTTTATGGCCGACGCTCTGGTCGCACAGGAGGCGGCAGGGCAAGCCGGGCAACCGGACGTGGGCATGTCGGAGCTGATTCCAGGTGATTTGGCGCCTGCACCTGAGGAGCAACTGTTCGGCCCGCTGACGTTCAACTCAGAGCTGCCCCTGGAGGTGTGGGCCGTGAAGATTGACTGGGATACAATGGAGTGGGATACTTTTCAAATCGGCGTGACGCCGGCAGCTGAGCCGCTTTTGATTCCCGAGTGCACCTGGTGGGGGGTCGAGTCGGGTGGGGAGCCGAGCTGGGAGGCTGTGGCGCGGGAGGTGCGCCGCCGTGACATCCCGGGGCTCAGGATGGGCGGCGTCACGGACGCAGACCTTGAGCACCTGCGGGGGCTCGCGAACCTGCGGTCGCTTGATCTCTTGGCTACGCCAGTCAGCGACGCCGGGCTTGAGCACCTGCGGGAGCTGGTTAACCTGCAGTCGCTTCGCATCATGTCTACGCAAATCAGCGACACCGGCCTTGAGCACCTGCAGGGGCTCGTGAATCTGCGGTCGCTTGAACTCGGCGGGAGACAAGTCAGCGACACCGGCCTTGAGCACCTGCAGGGGCTCGTGAACCTGCGGTGGCTTAGCCTATGGGCTACGCAAGTCAGCGACGCCGGTCTTGAGCACCTGCAGGAACTGGTGAACCTGCGGGAGCTTCGCCTCTCCGGGAAGCAAGTCGGCGACGCGGGCCTTGAGCACCTGCGGGGGCTCGTGAACCTGCGGCAGCTCCGCCTCTGGGAGACGCACGTCACCGGCGCAGGCCTTGAGAACCTGCAGGGGCTCGTGAACCTGCGGGTGCTTGACCTCGACGGGACGCAATTCAGCGACGCAGGCCTTGAAAACCTGCGGGGACTTGTGAGCCTGCGGGAGCTCCGCCTCTGGGAGGCGCAAGTCACCGACGCCGGCCTTGAGCACCTGCGGGAGCTCGTGAACCTGCGGGTGCTTGGCCTCGGGAATACGGAAGTCGGCGACGCAGGCCTTGAGCACGTGCGGGAGCTCGTGAACCTTGAGTGGCTTGACCTCCGCTGGACGCAAGTGGGCGACGCAGGCCTTGAAAACCTGCGGGGGCTCGTGAACCTTGAGTGGCTTAACCTCGACCGGACGCAAGTCAGCGACGCCGGCCTTGAGCACCTGCGGGGGCTCGTGAACCTGCAGGAGCTTAACCTATGGGATACACAAGTCAGCGATTCCGGCCTTGAGCACCTGCAGGGGCTCGTGAACCTGCAGAAGCTTGGCCTCTGGGAGACGCAAGTCAGCGACGCCGGTCTGGAGGAGTTGAAAAGGCACCTGCCGGAGCTTAGAGTCTGGCGTTGAGACGCCATGTCTTTTCTTAGCTCCGGTGGGTGTGCGCCCTGGTTGGTCGAGCAGGCGCATCAGGGGCGCTTTGAGCGGCTTCGCAAGGGGGAGATTGAGATGACACGATCGCAGCTGATCGCGCTGGTGGTGGCCATCGGCGCAGCGGCCTTTATGGCCGACGCTCTGGTCGCACAGGAGGCGGCAGCGCAACCCCCTGTGGCCGTGTTTTATTGTTTAACACGTTCTTGTGAATGCGGTAAATATATGGTAACATTTTTGCGTATATTGTCTAACACGTACCCGGTGCTCTTTCCGGCCGTCTTGTCGGCCGCGGGCGACATCGAGGGAACTGCATCCTGCTTACTGCTTCCGGGCGCGAAGTTCACGGCATAGTCTTTTGAGTTTTTTTTGGGGAGGCCGGCGGAAAACGATAGACAAAACCGCGCCTCGCGGGGCTCTTTCATGTTGCACATGGAGGCCTCCGGCGGCGCGGAGGTTTGACCTGGCGCGGTGCTCTAACCGAAGGCGCAATTGGACGCCGACGGTAAAAGCTGCAAGAGTCTTCAGCGTCGCGCAGCGCCTGGACTGCTTGGGACTTAAAGGCAAGAGTCAGTTCACGAAAGGCGGTTGTAGATGACCCAGAAAACCCACCCAGGCGCGGCGGCCTTCCGCGGCGTCAGCGAAAAGGACCTCGCACGCTTCAGCGAGGGCTACACCAGGCTCAAAGAACGCATACATGAGGTCATCGTCGGCCAGGACGAGGTGATCGATATGACGCTGGCGGCGATGCTGGCAGGCGGGCACTGCCTCATCCAGGGAGTCCCAGGCCTTGCCAAGACGCTTCTGATGCATTCGATCGCAAGCGCCCTCACAATGTCCTTCAACCGGATTCAGTTTACCCCGGACCTCATGCCGTCGGACATCACCGGCACCGACATCATCCAGGAGGACCACGAGACACGACAGCGCAGGTACGAGTTCATAAAGGGGCCGATTTTCTCGAATGTGGTCCTTGCCGACGAGATAAACCGTACGCCGCCGAAGACACAGGCAGCGCTCCTGCAGGCGATGCAGGAGCGGGAGGTCACCGTATCCGGCCGCACTTACAGGCTGCCAGAGCCTTTCTTCGTCCTCGCCACCCAAAACCCAATAGAGCAGGAGGGGACGTATCCGCTGCCCGAGGCCGCGCTCGACCGTTTCATGTTCATGGTTTACATCAACTACCCGATGCCAGACGAAGAAGAGCGCATAGTAAAGCAGACGACCACCTCCAGGCCCCGCCCCGTCGAGCCTGTCCTCGGGCGCGACGACATCATCCTCTTTCAGGACCTGCTGCGCGCCGCCCCGGTGAGCGATGCGGTAATACGCTACGCCGTTGCCGTGGCGCGGGCCTCGCGTCAGGGCGATTCGATAGCTCCCGAGCGCACGAAAAAGTACCTCAAGTGGGGCGCCGGCCCTCGCGCAAGCCAGTTCATGACGCTTGGGGCCAAGGCGCGCGCGCTCATCAAGGGACGCGTAACGCCGAGCTTCGACGACGTACGCGCGGTGGCGCCGCTGGTCCTTCGCCACCGCATCGTGGCCAACTTCAACGCCGAGGCCGACGGCATATCTGTTGACGCCATTATCGCAAGCATCGTGGAGCACGCGCCTGTGCCGAAATAGCTGCTAAGACGCGCTGTGCCTGAAGCCGTGAGCGGCATCAGGCGGCGCGAGATTGAAGGGGGCACAGAATTTGACCGAATCGCGAAAATATCTTGACCCCGCCACGCTTGGGAGGCTCGGCAATCTCGACCTGGTCGCGCGCTCGGCGGTCGAGGGATTCTTTTCCGGCCTCCATCCTAGCCCCTTTCACGGTTTCAGCGTCGAGTACAGCGACCACCGCGCCTACCAGCGCGGCGACGAGCTGAAATTCCTCGATTGGAAGGTCTACGGCCGCAGCGACAAGCTTTACATAAAGCAGTTTCTCCAGGAGACAAACGTCGCCGTCCACATCCTGCTGGACAGTTCGCGCAGCATGGCTTTTGCTTCGCCCGGGTCGGTAAGCAAGCTTGACTATGGCTCGTTTCTGGTCGCGGCGCTCTCTTACATGATGCTGCGACAGGCCGATGCAGTGGGCCTTGTGCTTTTCGCTGACCGCATCGTGGCGCGGGTGCCGGCAAGCTCGCGGCGCACTCATTTGAACGCACTTCTCTGCGCGCTCCAGAGCAACCGCGCGCTCGGCGAGACGAGCCTCGCGGGCGTCCTGCACGACGCTGCCGAAAGGATAACCCGCCGGAGCCTCATAATCCTCATAAGCGACCTCCTTGACGACACCGGCGACGTCTACAAGGGGCTTGCGCACTTGAAGCACATTCACCACGACGTCATCATCTTCCACACGCTCGATCGGCAGGAGCTTATGCTCGATTACGAGGGGCTTGTGGAGTTTGAGGACATGGAGACGCGCACCCGGCTGCGCACCTTCCCACAGTCGGTCCGCGACGCCTATCGCCGCAGGGTGGCAAATTTCACCGACGACCTGTCGCGCACCGCAGGGCGCAGCTCGATCGACTACTGCCTTCTGGATACATCGCAGCCGCTTGACCGAGCGCTGATGGCATACCTTGCAAGGCGAAAGGTGATGATGTGATTTTCGGGTACGCACTCTTCCTGCTCGGCGCAGCGGCCGTCATCGGCCCCGTACTCGCACATCTTCTGGCGAGGCCGCGGTTTCGCCGCGTGCCGTTTACGATGATGCGTTTTCTGCAGGTTGGCAGGAGGGACGCCCAGTCGAAAAACCGCATCCGCAATCTCCTGCTGCTGCTCCTGCGCGCATCGATAGTGATGGTGCTCGCTATGCTTTTCGCGGGGCCGCGCCTCGTGAGCCGAGCGGCCGTCGATGAACCGCGGGTTGTGCATTATCTCGCGCTCGATGACTCGCTGTCAATGTCCTACTCCGACGGCGTGGTGCATATCGACAGGATGAAGGCCGCGGCCTCAGACATCATCGCTGCGGCGGGGGAGGACGACCGGTTCTTCCTCTACTCGACGGCCTCGGGGCGCTGGTGGCGGGATCTGCCGCCGCGCGACGCGTCGCGGGCACTCGGTGAGATATCCCCGGTGGCGGCGCGCTCGTCGCTGGGCCAGTTCCTGCGTGAGCTTCGCGCCGCGCGCGAGCGCCAGCCCCGAGACTGGAAACTTTCCGCTGCGATATTGAGCGATTTTACCCCGGCGATGCTCGACGAGCTGTCGGGCCACCGATCGGGCGCGTCGGTTGACGCGGCCGATTACTTCATCGCGTCCTCGGCCGCCCCCGTTTCGAACGCGGCCGTGACCGGCGCTACGATCGGCGCCGTGTCGCAGGACACGTTCGAGATTTCCGTGCATGTGACGAACTACTCGCCGGCCGCGATGACTCGCAGCCTCGAGGCCGTCGCGAACGGCAGGGTCCTCGCGACGGCGCCGTGCGTTCTGCCCGGGGGAGGACGCGCGAGGGTGTCGGTGCACTTGCCGCTTGCCGCGCTTGCCGAGATATCCGATGCGGAGCGATCCTGGAGGGGCGCGGCCGGAGCCGGCGTCGGCGCAGCGAGGGCGGGCGGGAGCGTTGCCGTGCCTGACCGGGCCGTGCGGCTACCGCTCGAGCTGCGGCTTGCCGGCGTCGACGGGCTTGCCGCTGACGACATCTGGCGGACGCTTCTGGTCATGCCGCCGCGGACGGAAACCGCCGTCGTACTCTTTGGGTCGTCGAGGCGCGAGCTGTTTCTTCTCCGGACGGCCATCGAGGCGCTCGGCGCCTCGGATGCCTTTGACGCCATCACCGTGCGCGAGGTCCTTTACGATTCATTTCAACCGACAGCACTCGAGGGCGCGCGGGCGGCGTTTTTCGCCGGGGCGCCGCGCGTCGTCACGAGCGCCGTCACCGAGATCGATACCTTTCTCAAGGGTGGCGGCAGGGCGATATTTTTCGTAACGCCTGATTGCGCCTCCGGCGCGTTCGGAGATCTCGCCGCCGCAGGGGCGGTAGCGGCCGTGCCGAAGACGCTGCAAACGGCGCCTGCGTCGATCGACGGGTCGGCTGCTGCAGCCGGCGCGCTTACCGCGATAGACGGCGACGACGGGGCCGTCACGGCGCTTTCGAACTACCGCCTCGACGCGATCCCGCTTTCCGGCTATTTCGAGTGCGAACACGACGTCGAGACGGCGGTGCTTCTTCGCCTTTCGGGCGGCGGCGGATTTCTCTATATGCGTCGCGTGGGCGCGGGCGTCTCCTTTCTTGTCAACACCAGCGCAGACGACGCGCTCGGCTCGGTCCTGAAATCCCCGGCCGCCAGCGCCTTTTGCAGGCTGCTGATCGGAAGCTCGCGCTCGCCGGTGCTTGCAGCCGGCTTTTGCGGTGAGGCCGTCACGCTCCCGGCAACGACCGACGAGACCCGCCGCGCCGCGCTGGGCAGGGCCGTCTGGTACCTTCCGCCCGATTTGGTTGCGCGGGAAGCGGCCGTGGCCGGAGGCAGCCTTGTTATCTCTGAGACGCTCGAGCCGGGCTGGTATCGCGCGCTCGACGAGCCGGCGCGCCTAGCCGCCGCAAACGTCCCCTATGGTGAAACGGACGTCACGCCGCCGGCGGTCCCGGTCGTCGCGCGGCTCGTGGCAAACGTGCTGCTCGAGGAGCCGCGCGCTGGCGATATCGTGCGCACCGAGGCAGGGATCAACTACCGTGACGTGTGGCGATGGTTCGCCTGGCTTGCCCTCGTTCTTATTCTTGCCGAAACGGTCATATCGAACAGGACGCAGCGATGACTACTTCGTCTGGAGCCGATGCGGCGCTTGCGTCGCTGGTAAAACGCGTCGGGCGCGTAAGGCAGTGGCTGGTGATGCTGTGCATCTTGAAGATCGCCGCGGCGACGCTGCTGTTCGTCACGGCGTACGTCGCGGCCTATGCCGTGGTCGACCATTATCTCAATTTCGGCGTGCGCGCACGGATGGCGGCGCTTTTGCTTCTGGTCGTCGCAGTCGCGGCGATGCTGGCGCTGCTGGTGCAGCTGCTGGGCGCACACACATCGGCGTCTACCGCCGCGCGCTTTATAGAAAGACGCATAAAGCTTGACCAGCAGCTTCTTACGGCTATCGAATTTTTCGAAAACCGCGCTGACTACCCTTACTCGCGTGCGCTGGCCGAGCACGTCGTCCTGCGTGTTGACCGGCAGTCGCGGGCGCTCGATTTCGACGCGACGGTGCCGCGATGGCAGGCGTGGACAAGTATCGCCGGGATCTGCCTCGGGCTCCTGGCCGGCGCGCTCTTTCTCAGGAGCAGCTACGGCTACTTCTCGACTTATCTTGCGCGGCTGGCACGGCCCCTGTCCGACGTCGCGCCACTGCCTGCAACGACGCTTGTGCCGGTCTCCGGCGACCTGGAAATTGAGTACGGCCTGCCGGCCGAGGTCGCCTGCGAGATCCGCGGTCGCATTCCGACGTATACAATGCTCGAGATAGTGCCGGCAGTGGCTGCTGACGCGGGGATTGACACTGTCGCAGGCGAAGCGGCGCGCGAACTGGAGGCGTCCGCGACGTTTTTCCGGCAGCTCCACCCGATCTACTCCGACGATGTTGCGCCTCGCGTGGCCGCGTTGGTGCCGCTCGATGTGGGCCAGTGGCTCTACCGCTTTACGGCAGAGGGCGCGCCGGCGACCGAGTGGCAGTCGATCTGGGTGTCGACTCTCCCGAGGATCGAGTCGATATCGGCGAGGATAACACTTCCCGGCAGCAGGCACATCGAGCCCATATCGGTGGAGGTGAAGGAGTTGAGGCTTGATGTATTGAAGGGCAGCCTCGTTACGCTTACCATCGAGGCAACCGAGGCGCTTTCACTGGCGCGCGTGAGTCTGCCGGGGCTACCCGAGGCGTCGCTTGAAGTTGCCGGCGAAAAGGTTTTCGAGAGTACGTTCACCGCGCTGGCGGGTGGCAGGGTCGAGCTTGCGGTAGTGGGCGAGACAGGCATCGTAAACGACCGGCTTCCGCCGCTTCTCGTCACCGTCCGCTCGAACGAGCCGCCGGTTATGACGCTTCTCTCGCCCGACGGTGATTACCTCGCTACTGACGTATCAAGCGTGCCGATCGAGTTCGAGATCGAGGATGATTTCGGCCTCGAGTGGGCGCGCCTCAAGATCGATGTGCCCGGCTCCGAGCCATTTGTCATTCCTGCCGATTTAGAGCCTGGCGCCCAAAAGGCCACGGTTTCGCACATTCTTGAAATTGCCGACCTCGACCTTTCCGTCGGCGACGCCATTATCTATTCGGTCGAGGCGCAGGATATCGATATCGGCACCGCCGACGGCGTGCGAAATCCCGCCCTTTCCGAAGCGTGGCTCATTGAGATCAGGCCATACCGGATAGGCTGGTTTCCCGATAGGCCGATGGACGATGAACAAATGTCCGAGATGGCCCCCGAGGTCGCTGGGCAGCTTCACGAAAGTCTGGCAGCGCTCCTTGAGTACACCCGTGCGATCCTCAAAAAGACCTGGGCGCTCGCGCCGCTTGACCCGCTCGAGTCTGCCAATATCGCCGCGGCAAACGCCATCCGCGACGACGTACTCTACGTCTCCGAGCAGCTTGCATTAGTGCGCGACAATCCGAGGTTTTCGCACCCGCCTATGTGGGTGGCCGCGATAAATTCGTGCATCTCGGATTTCGGCGATGCCTCCGCGATGCTCGCTGCACTCCGCCCGGCCGACGCCGTGCCGCCCGAGACCGACGCCTACCGCACGCTGCGCAGGCTGGTCGACGACGTCAGGAGGCTCTGCCCGCAGGGAGACGGCCCGCCGCCGCGCCGGCGCGACCGCGTCGTGCTCGAGGACATCGTGCACCTGCGGCGCTACGACAGCGCCGAGGAAGCCGAGGAGGCGCTCCAGCTTGCGCGCGAGATCGACCGGGCCGCCCGCGAAGAGGACGCGCTGAGGGATTCGTTCGAAAACTTCCTCGCGCAAAATCCCCAGTTCGACTACCGCCAGGAGACCCGCGACGAGACCTCCTGGATCGACCCTGGCGCGCGCGCGCCCTTCGGATCGCAGCCCGCCGCGGGCGACGCATTAGGCGGTAGCGAGCCTACTTCCCGCGCGAGCGTCGAAGGCGCGCTGCAGCCGCCGGCAGGCGGCGGTGCGGGAGGCGACTCGCCCTTTTCCCAGCCTCCGGATGGACGGCCCGATGTACAGGAGCGCCTGTCTGAAGCGGTTGGCGACGAGCGTGAAAATCAGTCCGGGGGATCGGGAGAGCTGCGAAGGCTGTCGCCGGCACAGGGGGCCGGCGCTATGGGCCGGACGGCCAGCACGCCGGAGCGGTTGAGGATGTTCGAGTCCCGTCAGGCGGCGCTCGAGGCGAGGGTCGAGGTCATCCGGATAGCACTTGATTCGATCGCCGCAGGGCCTCAACGGCAGGCATCGCCCGAAGCGGCCCGCATCGCCGAAGTCGCTGCAGCCGCCGCAGCGCTTCTTGAGACAGCCCGCGACGACATGCAGGGCTTTCGCGAGAGTCTCGTGGAAATGCAGCTCGGCGGCGAGCGCGCACCCCAGGCCGCCCGCGAGGCGTCGCAACTGCTCCAGAGCGCGACCGATCATCTTTTTGAGGCCGAGCGTCTGCTTGCCGAAAGGGCGGGCGAGCCGCTCTCCCCCGACGACCCGCGCGCTATCGCCCAGCGGCTCTTCGATCTGGCGGACCGGTTCGAGCAGGGCTACGAAGCGGCGCAGGAGGCGGTGCTTATGAGCGCGCTCGCAGACGCCATGTCGCAACTGGCGCGGATGGACGGTCAGGAGGCCGAGCGCATGGCCGCTTCTGCCGCACAGATGCGCGCGCAGGCCCAGGGCTCTGGGCAGCCCGCACAGGAGGCGCAGCCGGGCGAGGCGGCACAGGGGGGGCAGGGCGAGGGGCAGTCGCAGATGATGTCGCCAGCGCAGTCGTCGCAGCCGCAATCTTCCGGGCAGAGCGCCGGCGGCACAGGCGGGGCGGGCAGCCCCAGTTTTACTACTGCCTCGCCGCGCGCGGACCATTATCTCGCGTCGACGGCGCGTCTGCTGGCAGCGCGGTTTTGGACGCTTGCGATAGAGGCCGACCGGCAGGCAAGCGGCATAGCTGAAACCGACGCCACCGACGCGCATTTCCGCAGAGTTGAGAACACGTTTTTTGAAAAGGCCGCGCACTACGAGGACCGGCAGCGATGATACTGGCAGATTATCCCGGACATGTCGCAGCCGCGGCGCTTCTTGCCGTTTCGCTTGCGGTCATCATTCTTGCCTACCACAGTCGGATAGCGAGGCACGCGGGCGCCTGGCGGCTGCTATTGGGCTTTCTCCAGTTTGCGGCCGTAGCAGCCGTGGTGCTCATTATCTGGAACCCGTCGAAGCCGCTTATCTCCGAAACGTCGCTGCGCAATACGGTATTTGCTATCTTCGACACGAGCGAGAGCATGTCGCTTGATGACGGTCACGCGCAAGACCGCCTGCGGCGGTCGCTCGAGGCATTTGACAATGTCTTTGCCCCCGGCGAACCCGACGGCCCCGTGTACGTCATCTGCGCCTTTGACGTGGACTGCGTCCCGGCAAGCATCCACGAGCTTGCCGCAACCGGCTCGCGCACTGATTTCCACGCCCTCATAACCTTTCTGGCGGCGCGCGCCCGGGCGGCTCCGCCGATTGAAGCCGCCGAACCGTCCGACGACGGTTCCGCCGCCGCGATCAAAGCGGCAGGCGCGGTCGGAATGGATGCGGCCGCGCAGGGGCGCGTTGCAGAAGACGCCTCCAGTGGAACGGCCTCAGAGATCTCGCGCAAGGTGGGCGCAGGCCGGGTCGTTGGCGCGGTCGTCTTTACCGACGGACAGGCCGACGACACGGACGTGCTCGGGTACTATCCGCTGCGCAACGGCGATTTCCGGATGCTCTTCGTCGGCGTCGGGTCGCCGGACGCGCCCCCCGACGTGGCAGTCACCGCCATCCGCGCGCCCGCGACGGTTGCCGTCGAGACGCCCTTCCAGGTGGAGGTAGACGTTCGCGCGACAGGCATCGGCGGCGCTCCTGTAATCGTCACGCTTTACGAGGACGCGCTTCCAGCCGACGTCGCCGTGGTGAGCGTGCCTGATGACGACGCGCCGGTAACGGTGACATTCACCATTGCCGCGCGATCTCTTGGAATAAGGCGCCTCACGGCTTACGCCGCCACCTCGGCGGTCGAGGCCAATACCGCCAACAACGTCCGCCACGCTGTCATTCGCGCCATACACGCACCGCGCCTGCGCGTGCTGCTTTACACTCAGGTCGCAAGTTTCGACGTAGGACGCGTCCGTTCGAGCCTTGCGCGCGACCGCAAAATCGACCTTCACATCGGCTTCGACGCCTTTATCGACCCTGAGCGTGCCGCCTCAGTCGGCGCGACTTTCGGCAATACGCCGCTTCCAGCCGACCGCGCTGGCTTCGACGCCTGGGACGTCATCATCCTCGGCCCTGTCGAGTTCGCCAAGCTCACCGATGCTCAGATCGAGGGGCTCTATGGATTTGTGGCTGAGCGCGGCGGGGGAGTGCTTTTTCTGCCCGGCCGCGGCGAGCGCGACCTCTCGGCGACCCTCGACCACCGCTTGCGTGCGCTGCTGCCGGCGGCGGTAAGACCGGCCGGCGCCACCGGCCGTGTACTTCTGGGCAATGTTGAGCTCGCGCCTGAAGCCGTCCGTCTCGGCCTTGTGTCGGCCAACGCCTTTGAAAGCGACCGTTTGCTGACCGCAGCTGCGTTTCACCCCGGAGCAGCTCCGAAGCCCGCCGCAACCGTCGTCGCCACCGTCTCCGGCGAGCCGCTCATCGTCATGCAGCGCCTCGGCCGGGGGCGCGCGGCCTTTATAAACGCCCATGGCCTCCATACCTGGTATCGCGAGGACCTTGACGGCGGCGTTCTGCAAAGGGTGCTTTCGGAGCTCACCGCCGGCCTCGGCCGTACGCCTGCTGCTGAGTCTCGGATCGAGATTTCGGCCGCCCGCCGGAGCGACGATCCCTCTGCAGTAGTCTTCGACGCGACTGTCTGGGACGAGGACTGGTCGCCGGCCAAAGGCGCAACAGTGCTCCTCGAGGTCTCCGGTGTGACCGTCCGTATGGAGGAATCCGAGGCCGGCCGCTATGCCGCCCACCTGACGGGGGTACTCGAAGAGGCCCTCGTTGCGCGCGTCGAGGCCGAAAGGGGCGGAGTCTTTCTGGGCGAGCGGGTTCTTGCGGCGGCGCTGTCTCCGGCACGCTCGGAGATGGACCGGGTCGAGCTCAATCGCCCGTTTCTCATTGCACTTTGCGAGCGGCTTGGCGCAGATTACGTCGACCTCGACGAGCTCGACGACAAGGCTGCGGCCGTGTTTTCTGCATCGACGCCGATTTATGAAAGCGGCGCAACAAGCGCCTGGCGGACGTGGCCGATGCTGGCCGCCATCTGCGCGTTGCTTACGACGGTCTGGTTTGTCCGCCGCGCGTTAGGCCTTATATGAGAGGTGGAGCCTGAATGACAAGCACCAGTCTGACCTTGCTAGCCGTCGCCCGCTGGTCGCTGATCTTTGCCACGCTGCCGGCAACGGCTGCCGCGTCGGTCGATCCTGCCTCGCAGACTGGCGGCGCGAACGTCAGCGTGACCTCGCCATACGAAACGGGCGCTGCGGAGAGCGCCGTCGGACGCGAGTGCCTTGGTCACTTCAAGGGCAGAGTCCACGCGCTCATCGTTTCAGGGCTCTGTCGCGACCCTCATCTGGCCGACACGCAGAAGGACTCTCTCGAGATGCTGCGTGCCTTTCTTGCCGGACCCTGCCGGGTATGCCCCTCACGCATCACGGTGCTCGATGCGGAGCCTTCCGGCCCCTTCGCCGGTGAGGCGCAGGCGACCAGCCGGTCGATGGTCGAGGAACTTGCGCGCCTGCGCGAGGTGCTGGCCCCCGATGACCTCTTCATCCTCTACTACAAGGGGCAGGCAAATGCGGTTTTCGAAACGCTTCGTTTCAACCTGGCCGGCCCCGACCTGACGCATGTCGAGCTTGCCGCGGCGCTTAAGCACATCGATTCTCGGATGCTCGTGGTGATCGACTCGCCTAATTCTGGTCTCGCGATCGCGTCGCTTGCCGGCGCCGGGCGCATCATTGTGACGAGCGCGCGCGGCGACCAGCCGTATTACACCCGCCTGAGCGAGTATCTCGTGCCGGCGCTTTCAGACCCGGCAAGCGACGGCGACGGCGACGGGCGCGTATCGTTTCTGGATGCTTACAGGACGGCGGTGATCGCAATCGACGAGCTTTTCGAATCGCAGGGGGAGCTCAAGACCGAATCCGCGCTTATCGAGGACGACGGCGACGGCATCCCCACGCATCAGCCCTGGCGCGTTGTGGAAAATGCCTACGACGGAGCCGCGGCTGCGCGGCTCTTTCTCGTGCCGGTCGCTGCGGGGCACGCTGGGGAAAAAGCAGATGGGACTTGATGACGGTTCGGGTCTTGTGACCAGTCGCGAAGGGCTCAAGGCTGTCGCAAGCGCAGCGGCCTTTTGCGGCCTCTCGTGCGACAAATCACCCGGCCATTGGCCATTTCACGTGCAATCGCCTGTCGGTTTTCCTGAGTGCTGCCGATCTTCATTGCGGCTGGACCGAGCGTGCCGGCAACTGGTACGCCCAACGCGGCAAACCCCACGCCTGCGCAAATTCTATACGCATGGGCATAAATGCCATCTTCTACGCCTTTTCGCCTCAGAAAACCGCCTTGGCAAGGTGCGAGCGCCGTTGTTGAGACACTGCGTGAAAGATAAGACGACGTAAGGGAGCAGCGATGAACCCCCCTCCAGAACACTGTGACCCTGCAACACCGCCCACAGAGGGCAACGTTACCACGCGCCGCCAATGGCTCAAAAGGCTCACGACGGCCGGCGTGGCCGCGGCCGCCGGCGTGCTTGCCAATCAGGCCGGCGCCGGAGTCGCCTGGGCCCAGGCGCAGAGCCGGGCTGCTGGGGCGCGGCTACCGATGGCGGATTTCGATTTCCACATCGCGCGGGTGCGCTTTGACTGCAATGTCGTCGGAACGGGCGCGCGCTGGAACGTCTACCCCGGCGCTGAGCGGTATCTCCTCGAGGAGTGCGCGCGGGTCCTGCGCTCGCGCATCCATATCCCGACGGGCGCCGTCGGAGTCAACCCCGTCCGCGGCACCGACGACATGTTCAGCGCGGTGGTGTCGTTCGATGATTTCGATTCGCTGGTCGGGCATCCGTTTGCGCTGATGACGGGGGAGGGGGCGTTTTCATTTTCGACGTCCCAGCTCGCCAATGTCAAGCGTTACCTCGATGAGGGCGGCTTCCTGCTCATAGACGACTGTGTGCTCGGCATAGAGGGCGATCTCCTCTTCCAGAGTGCTGTCAGGATGCTCGAGAGAGCCTACGGCAGGGGCTCTCTCGTGCGGCTGCCCAACAGCCACGAGATATTCCGCAGCGCCTTTGACCTGACGTCGATCGGCCTGCCGCACTGCCAGGGCCGGCCGCACGGCGCGCACGCTCTGATGCGGGGCGATCGGATTGCTGCGCTCGTGAGTCCACACGACATCCACTGCGGATGGGTAGATCGCGGCGGGGTGTGGTTTCCCGGCCCGGCGGTTGGCCCTCATGCCCACCGAGAGGCGATCCAGATGGGGGTAAACATAATCACCTACGCGCTTACTCGATGAGGCCTTTCTCTAACCGGCGCCTGACGCGCCTGACCGTCGGCTTGCTCTCCCCTCCAGCACACAGAGAATGCGTCTCGAGGGCAGTGCAGTGTCAGCAGCTCCAGAGCCGGAGCAATTTCTGCAATGCCTGAATCGTAAGAACTAGTCGATGCACTTTTGGCGATGCAACCACTGTGCATTTGAAATCACGCATCCATACAGGTCATATTAGGCCCTGCGGCGAGGGGCGACGGGGCGGGGTTAGCGGCTTCAGGCATCTGAAGGGACGCTTGCTGCTACATGTGCCGGGTTCACCGCTTCCTGCAGCGAGAGCTCCATGGCAATGTGCTTGATGCAGGCGTAGCGAGGGGCACGCGGGGGCAGTCGCAAGGGATGTTATTTTCAAGGTCGGGCTTTCGGGCTTTGAGAAGTCTCGTCCGCACGAGCTCTCCGGAGGCATGCGGCAACGCGCCTCCATAGCGCAGGCTCTGGCAAAAAGACCGAGGCTGATTCTGATGGATGAGCCGTTGGGAGCGCTCGACGAGGCCACCCGCCCATCGAATACACGCGCGACTTGGACATCGTGCGGTACGACCGCAGCGGCAGGAGACACGACGCTGGACATTGCACGGCGCATGGGTTAAAGTACTGGCGTACGACGACCTGGAAGGCGGGAACACGGAGAACAGCATCGAGAAGCTGACGATCTGCTACCAGTACTGGACCGCATAAGAGATCGGTCTTGTGTCCGTTCCGTCTCCGTGGTAGCCTGTCGCAAGAGCTTTAGCGGTCACGAGGCCCTTTCAGCGAGGACAATAGCATGGAGAAGTTGATTCAGGAGTTCCCGGCTACCGCGGACGATGGGACCCCGCACGTGCTCTACGTCTATCAGGACTTCCTTGATGCGGGCACTCGTGGTGACCCAAGCGCCCAAGTTCCTGGGCTGAAACGTATAGTCACTGACGTCGGTCTTTCTGTGAACCGCGTGGACAAAGGGAAGTACAAGGTCGATCAGACTGGCGCCGTCCTGACATCGTCTGATGCGAATGCACCTTGAGCGGAGGAAGTTGTAGACCTGGCTGCTGTCGGTACTCGGCTCTAGTAGGTCGTCGCGAGCCGAGGAGGGGAAGGCGCTGAGAGTCCTCGCGCGGCCATGCAATGGAAAACCGAGCCGACTGGGAAGCGTAGGAGGGTGACATGACCACACTGAGATACGAGAAACCTGAACGCATCTGGTTAAAGGGCCATCCTTTACGGGACGAGCGCTGGCTCCAGGACCGGATCGGTGAGGACCCCGCGCTGCTTGGTTGGGGTGACCTCGTCCTGAAGGACCGCGAGCGCCCCCAGCCGCGTGCTGGTCGACTGGACCTCCTCCTCCAAGACGCAGAAACGAACAAGCGTTACGAGGTCGAAATCCAATTGGGCAAGACCGACGAAACGCACATCATCCGTACCATCGAATACTGGGATATCGAGCGGAAACGCTATCCTCAGTACGACCACACGGCAGTCATTGTTGCAGAGGACATCACAAGTCGGTTCTTGAACGTCATCAGCCTTTTCAACGGGGCCATCCCCCTCGTTGCCATCCAATTGAGCGCGGTCCGCCTCGGCGAGACTGTGTCCCTCATTTGTACGAAGGTGCTGGACGAGATGCCGTTGGGCTTTGTTGACGAGGACGAAGAAGTCCAAGCGGTAACTGACCGGTCTTACTGGGAGGCCCGCGCGAGCAAACATACCATGGCAATGACTGACGAGATGCTCCAAATGGTCCGGGCGCTCGACCCGGACCTTGAGCTAAAGTACAACAAGTTTTACATCGGCCTGGCCAAAGGCGGCCAGCCCAACAATTTCGTGATCTTCCGTCCCAAGAAGGAATGGCTACGGCTTGAGGTGCGTCTGGAACGTTCAGAGGAGATGCAGGCGCAGCTGGATGGGTCCGGTCTGGATGTCATGGACTACGATTCCCGATGGGGACGGTACAGAATCCGTCTCGCAAAGGACGACACAGCAAAGCACAAGGAGTTCTTGACGGCTTTGATGACGAAGTCGTTCGGAGGGACCGCACAATGAGCCGCTTCACCTGATCGGTTTTGGGGATGAAGGAAGCACACAGTGACCAACACGCCCGAACATTTTTCGGCCGAAATGGTGACGAAGCTGCGAGAGCGCCTTCGGGACGCCATTGAATGGCCTTCGCGTGGACTGCCCGAAGGTGTCAGTATCTCTCCTTCCGATCCAACGAAGGCCCTGTTGTGCGTGGAGTGCCTCCACATGATGCCAGGATTCGTGCTGTGCGGCTACCAGTTTGTCGCAGGCGCGAATGGTAACGGTTTCGTATTCGCGATGCCCGAAGATGTTCCTTTTCCCGACCCGTCAGAATGCCCGCGGCAGGAAGTAGAGGCCGTTCCAGGAGTGTTTCTCGATAGTCCAAAACCGCCGCAAGCGCTTGAGCACTTCATGGATGGCATTGAGGGCGACGGGACTGCGCAATCGTATCTGGAAGCATCCATCCTCTTCCGGGAATTGACGGAGTTCGGTGCGATTTGGCATGGCTGTGAGTGGAGCACCCATGCCGTGCTTGATACCGATCCCTTCGACCAAGGAACGCCCCAGACAGGCCGGCATGAAGACGGTGCCCTTTGGGATCCGGTGAAGTGGCAGTGGCACGGACGTCGGCCCTCAGACTGGCGGCCATCTGTGATTCTGCGCGAGAACGGCGGCGCAGACGTCCAGTTCATCACGTCAAGTGAACTCGGTAGTTCCACTATCTACAGGCATCGCGACCGCTTTGTGCGAGGCAGTCTGAGGCCCAAGACAACGCAGAGAACCCTCGCGGTTGGGCCGGGAGGCTACGTCTCCTGACCATGTCGTCCCTCGAACACAGCAACCCAAGAGATGTGTTCAGGTCTTTCAAAGTCGAGCAAGAGGAGTATCCGCAATCTGAAGCGTGAGAACGGCGTGTGCCGGACAGGCGCATCGCGCATTGAAGACTCAAGTCCGCTGAGACGCATCGGCGGACGTTGAAGGATCAAGCCCGTTGAGACGAGAGACGCCCTCTCGTTTCGGCGGGCTTTTTGTTTGCACGTTAAGCAGAGACGGAGATGCACACGTTCGCGTTACCGTCCTGGCCGGAGGTCTGGATCGTCGAGATGACCGGCGTCGAGGAGAACCGGCACACCGATTGGCACATCCTCAAAACCGCACAGCGGATGCTTCTACTTCGTGCGATAGGCATGGGGTACATTGGTCAATAGACATGTTCAACTCAAAACCCTGTAGCGACACTTAAAGCCCGCGCGGGGTAAGTAACAGCAATGGGGCCAGTTAACAGCCGGACGCCGCGCCGGGAAGGCACTTCAGGTCGTCGTGGGCGAGCCTTTCCAAGGAGCGCACAGTGACCGACATACTGGATGCCCCCGATGCCATGACCCCGCCCCGGCGCCGCGGCGAGCCGCCGGACTGCACGTTAAAATGGCGGGGTGTGTAGAAAGACGCATGTACATGGCGTTACAGAACTGCAAGAGGACTATTGACATGGTGCACCTATATATGAGATACTATATCTTCTTACATGTTGTAACTTCGGTGGCTTGGGGGGTGTTCGCAGGAAGGTGCTTATGAATAACCACAACATCCCCAAGATCGTAAAGGAACTGCGCGAGCGGCTCGGCCTAACGCAGGAGCAGTTCGCGCAGAAAGTCGGCGTCACCTTCAGCACTGTAAACCACTGGGAAAACGGCAAGCGCAACCCTCAGCCGTTCCTGGTTCGACGCCTTATAGAGATCAAAGATCAGCTGGATACAGAGAGAATGGCGCCGCCAAAGGGGAAATCTTCCAAATGAGCGATGAGAATACTATCTACCAGAGGCAAGTGGTGATCGGCTCGCTTTTCAACGAGACGATGCGTGTGCAAACAGTACGCACCGGCAGCGGGGGCGCGACAGCAAAAGCGAAGGAGGCCTTATGACCGGCAATCGGAAGCTCAGATGCACCGCGTGCAACGCGGCTTATCCGGTTGCGGAGGCTTTCCCCAGATGCCTCAAATGCGGTGAACCGGTTGAGATGGAACTTGTTACAAAGGGGGCACCCAGAGATGGTAATGTCCTTGGCCAGACCATTCTCGAACGCTACGGTGATTTCTTTCCATTTGACACGGATGGCGGGCTCACACTTAATGAGGGATTCACATCGCTGGTGAGATCAAATGTCGCCTGGTCCGATTCGCTATATCTAAAGAATGAGACACAAAACCCCACATGGTCCTTCAAGGATAGGGGCACGATCATGGGGCTGCTGCATGCGCGGGCGCTGGGTTTTAAGAAAGTTGGAACGGTGTCGACCGGAAATATGGCCGTATCGGTCGCCGCGTATGGCGCAAGAGCCGGCCTGAAGACCTATGTACTTGTAGATTCGCGCATTCCCGACGAAAAGATCGCCCCTATCGCCGTCTACGGCCCAAAGGTCATTAAGGTGGAGGGGGCCTATGACGAACTGTACTCCCAAAGCCTTGAGATAGGTCACAGGGAAGGGATCTACTTCATAAACTCCGACGTGCCGTTTCGCATAGAAGGCTACAAGTCGATAGCATTCGAAATCTCAGAGCAGCTCGGGTTTGACGTGCCGGAGTATGTTGCCGTACCGACCGGTTCGGGTGGTAATATCCGGGGCATTCTCAAGGGGTTCATCGAGTTTTACAGAGCGGGCATTACGGCAAGGGTCCCTCGTATGATCTGCTGCCAGGCCTTGGGCGGAGCCCCCATTGTCAAAGCGCATGAGGAGGGGTTGAGCGAGGTTCGAAAGGCCTGCAATGCCGAGACTATCGCCAGCGCGATAGCTAACCCATATCCTCCGAGCGGCAACGAGACTTTACGAAAGCTTCGCGAGTACGACGGGCTCTTTGTCGCGGTAAGCGATGAGGAAATCGTAGCGGCTCAAAAGCAGCTTGCGCGTGACGGCATCTTCGGCCAGCCGTCATCTGGTGTTGCGCTCGCATGTGTCAGCAAACTCGTGGCCGAAAAGAAAATTTCAGGAGGCGACCGTGTAGTCTGCCTTGTTACAGGTAGTGGGCTCAAATACATAAAGGCCGTCGAAAAGCACGAAACGACTGTGTACCAGTGCATGATTAGCGACCTGGAAAAATGCATGCACTCGCTGGCCTGACGCACACGCGCACTGTACCTGTAGACGGCACGCAATGTGACGCCTCCGGCTTGCAGATATCGACCGCCTCCAACCGCACTTGTCTGACCGGTGTCGAAGACATTGTGACGCTGCTGTGACTGGCAGACTGCGGCGGCAGACCTTGGCCTTGGAGCGCAGTCTTCGTGCTCACTGCAAAGGCCCGCATGTGATCTGTACGCGCCTTTAAGGGGCAACCGAACGTTTTCAAAGGGCGCCCGTGGCTTCAGGGCAGCTCCACCGTTTCTCCCGGACGCATTGAGAACTCGCTGATTCCGCCGGTAAAAGGAGATGCGACTCGACAGGTGCCTCCGGACTCGCTGGTAATGCTCATGCGCATCGTCCTGCCCCCGCTGCGCTCTGCACTGACCAGAAATGCGCCCTCAGCGCGCAAGTTTTCAAAAGACGCATTTTCCCATTCGTCAGGGATGGCCGGAAAGGGCTCTATAAGGCCATTGTGGCTTGACAGCAGCATCTCGTGGACGGCTTCGGCGAATGCCATGTTGGCTTCAAGCGTGAATATTCGTCCGTAATCACTGCACCACATCTTCGAGTAGCCCCTGCCGCTGAGGTCTCCGTTGGAGTGGAGACTGCCGCGCAGTGTAAATGCATCTGCGAAGATCCGCAGCGCCCTGGCAGCCCGGGCGCCATTGTGGCAGCGGGCCGCTATAGCGGCCAGCC
>SLPQ01000014.1 GCA_007131925.1 Candidatus Brocadiia bacterium
ACGGCAGGAAGAGCCGGCAGCGTCCGAGGAGGGCGCGGTCGAGACTGAGAAGGCCGACAAAGAGGCGGCCGTTGACGTTGAAGAGCCTTCCGCTGCGCCAGCCGAGCCGGAAGAGGAGAAGGAAGTCGCCGCCGCCAGGGCGCGCGGCCGAAAGCCCAAAGAGCGCACTGAGAAAGAGCGCAAGGCCGCGGTCGATGAGGAGCGTCTCAAGGAGCAGATGGCAGAGGCTGCCAGGCTTGCCGAAAAAGAGAGCGAAGGCGAGTCCCGCATCCTGCGACGTATCATACTTCCGCCCCGCAGGAAGCCGCGAAAGAAAAGAAAGATTCCCACGCGGTTCAAGGCGCCGCGCCCTCCAGCCACGGCCAGACCCACGAAGCCGGAAAAAGTGGAGCTGCGCTCGCCGGTCGCGGTCAAGGAGCTTTCCCATGCCAGCGGCATCAAGACCAACACCATTCTCAGAAAGCTTATGGACATGGGCGTGGCGGCAAACGTCAACCAGGTCCTCGAGGACGATACGGTGCAGATGGTAGGTGCCGAGCTCGGCGTCGAGGTGGTCCTCGACAAGGGCTGGCAGCCGGAGAAAGAGCTCCAGGAGCTGGAAAAGGCTGCCGGGGACGCTTCACAGAAGAAGTCGCGTGCCCCCGTGGTTGCTCTGCTGGGCCATGTCGACCACGGCAAGACGTCGCTTCTTGACAGCATACGCCACAGCGACGTAACGGCTGGGGAGTTTGGCGGGATAACACAGCACATAGGAGCATACAGGGTCACGACGGACTCTGGCCAGGTGGTAACCTTTCTTGATACGCCTGGGCACGAGGCCTTTACGGAGATGCGCGCGCGCGGTGCGCATGTGACTGACATAGTTATACTGGTGGTCGCCGCGGATGATGGTGTGATGCCCCAGACAGTCGAAGCGATCAACCATGCCAAGGCGGCCGGCGTGCCAATAGTAGTCGCCATCAACAAGATGGACAGACCGGATGCGCAGCCCGACAGGGTCAAGCGACAGCTGACCGGGTACGGTCTGGCGCCCGAGGGGTGGGGCGGTGATGTCATTACAGTGCCTGTTTCGGCCATCACAGGCGAAGGCGTAGACACTCTTGTGGAGATGGTGGCACTGCAGGCTGAGATCATGGAGCTTGAGGCCCAGAAGGACGGTCCGGCGATTGGGTTTGTCATAGAGGCGCGACGCACGGAAGGCAAGGGAATCGTCGTGACAGTGCTTGTCGAGAGTGGCACGCTTTCTGTCGGGGATATAATGGTCGCAGGCGTAGCGCATGGCCGCATCCGCACCATGACCGATGAGTATGGCCGCGCTGTCGAAAAGGCGGGGCCGTCGGTACCGGTTGAGGTCTCGGGCCTTGACGATGTGCCTGATGCAGGCGACCGTTTCTACGTGGTGGGCGATCTCCAGAAGGCGCGCGAGATTGCCGAGGCAAGGGCCACTGAGAGACAGAAGGAGAGTCGTACTGTCAAGCAGCGCGTCTCGATGGAAAATCTCTTTGAGAGCATGAAGCAGTCCGGAACCGAGGAGCTCAGGATCGTCCTCAAGGCGGACGTTCAGGGTACGCTGGAGGTGCTCAACAGGACCCTGACGGATCTGTCGATACCTGAGGTCGCGGTGAACGTGATACATAGCGGCATCGGCAGCATAAATGACTCCGATGTCCTTCTGGCCGATGCAAGCAATGCCATCCTCGTCGGCTTCAATGTCCTCGTCGAGGCGTCAGCACGCTCCGAGGCGGAGCAATCCGGCATCGAGGTGCGCACTTACAACGTGATATATCGTCTCATAGAAGACACTAAAGCAGCCCTCGAAAACAGGCTGGCCCCCGAGGTCAGAGAAGTGGTCAGGGGCCATGCGGAAGTTCGCGAACTCTTCCGCATTTCGAGGCTCGGCACGATTGCCGGCTGCAGGGTCACCGACGGCGTAATACCGAGAAGGGCCTCCATCAGGATATCCAGGGACGGGGTTATGGTACACGAGGGGCAGATGGAAAGCCTCAAGCATTTCAAGGACGACGTCCGTGAGGTCCGCGAGGGCTTCGAATGTGGCATCAAGATGGCCGGCTTTGACGATCTGAAGGTTGGTGACGTACTGGAAGCATTCGAAACTGAAGAAGTTCGCAGAAAGCTGTCCTGACGGGAAAATGGCCGTCGCCGTCGTAAGTCTGAGGATATCGCTTCCGGGGGCGCAGTCGCTCAAGGATAAGCGCCGCATAGTCCGGAGCCTGAAGGACAGGCTAAGGCGTCGCTTCAATGTGGCGGTCGCCGAGATGGACCACCATGACGTCTGGCAGACGGCCAGCCTCGCAATTGTCACAATCTCGCCGGACGGTGCTTTCGCCAGGTCCACTGCTTCCCAGGTCGCCGGTTTTGTGGGAAGCGACCCGAAGCTGTCGCTTCTGGACTACAAGGTGGAGGTTTTCTGATGGCAGTCTCACGCAGGGAGCGGCTGGCCTATCAGGTGAAGGAAGCGGTCAGCTCCATCCTGCTTTACGAGATGCAGGATCCGCGCCTGGGCTTTACCACAATTACCGGTGTGGAGCTCTCAGGCGACCTGCGCAATGCGAAGGTACTCATCAGCGTTCTCGGCGACGAAAAGCAGCAAATCGTAACGATAAATGCAATTCGCCATGCGCGGGGCTATATTCAGAAAATGCTGGGCGATAAGCTCAGCGTAAGGTACGTGCCATTGATAGCGTTCGAGGTAGATGACTCCGTAAAACGAAGCATCAATCTCTCAAAGGCCCTGAGGGAGTCTCGGGAATCTCAGGAGATCGAAGATGACAACGATGAAGACAAGCAGTAGACGCGCGCAGGCCTCCGGTAAGTTTGCAGGCAAATGCCTGGCGTTGCTGAAGAAAGAGGCCGGCGCCAGAAACCTCCGCACTGCAAACGGCGATCTGACATCCCTTGTTCTTCTGGCTATAATCGCGCGCGGCTCGTCGGTGGTTGCCAGCCGCAAGGTCCTCGACAAAATCAAGGATGTGTTTGTCGACTGGAATGAGCTGAGAGTCACACGCGCGGGACAGATAGCCTTTTATCTGACTGACATAAGAGACGCCAGGCAAAAGGCGCGCACCATGACGGACGTGCTCGGCAACATATTCGAAGGTACACACGACCTTTGCCTGCATTTTCTCGAAGGGGCAAGCGCCGAGGAGGCGCGCGACTGCTTGAGAGGCCTTGGCGGGCTTACCGACGAGATGGTCACCGAGGTCATTCTCGCCAGCCACTCGTTCTTTCACATGTCGGCAGACACCGATGTCGCCAGGGTGGCGCGGCGCCTCGCGATCATCGGCAAAAACACAACCCCCGGCGGCTTCGAACGGGACATTGTTGAGTTTCTGGGGGAGGAAAGGGCCTACCAGATGACCTTTCTGCTGAAGGCGCTCGCAGAATCCGTCTGTCACATGCGCGCGCCACTGTGTGATGAGTGCGCCCTGTCAGCGTCCTGCCAGAGTGCACGAGCGGGCGAGTAACCCTGGAAGGTCGGATCGTGAGGAAGGGGATATGACTGAGAAGGTTCTCAAGGTTGGCCTGCCGAAGGGCAGTCTTGAAAAGTCGACATTCGAACTGATGGGGCGAGCGGGTTTCGAGGTCTCTATCTCGTCGCGCTCCTACTATCCGAATATATCCGATCCCGAGATGCAGGGGGTGATGTTTCGGGCGCAGGAGATGAGTCGGTATGTCGAAAACGGTGTAATTGACGCGGGGCTGACCGGGCACGACTGGATACTTGAAAATGCCAGCAGCGTCCGTGAGGTAGCAGAGCTGGTGTACTCCAAACAGCAGCGGCGGGCCTCACGATGGGTCATCGCCGTGCCGGCCGAGTCGGATGTTCACGAGGTCGAGGACCTTCAGGGCAAGATCGTGGCAACCGAGCTTGTCAATGTCACGCGGCGCTTTTTCCAGCAGCATGGTGTGGATGCGCGGGTTGAGTTTTCCTGGGGTGCTACAGAGGTAAAGGCCAGGCTCGTTGACGCTATTGTGGAGATTACTGAGACCGGGTCCTCTTTGAGAGCAAACAACCTGCGGATAATCGGCGAAGTCCTCACCTCGACCACCCGCCTTATTGCGAATAATGACGCGTGGGAGGATACGTGGAAGCGCAGAAAAATTGAAAGTCTTGCGCTCTTGCTACAGGGGGCCATCGTAGCGCGCGACATGGTCGGGCTCAAGCTCAACGTGTCGGACGACGATCTCAAAAAGGTGCTTGGTATCCTGCCTGCGATGAAAAACCCCACGGTAGCGCCGCTTGCCGGAAATCACTGGTATGCCGTTGAGACCATTCTTGATGAGTCGCAGGTCCGCACCATGATACCTCGTCTCAAAGAGGCAGGGGCGCAGGGCATTATCGAGTATCCTTTGAACAAGGTGATACCTTAGGAGACGCGCTTGAAGCGCAGGCACTCTGAGTCTTGCCGAAGCGTCGGCGTCATATTGGGCGTATCGTGTACGCTGCTTGCGGCATTGTGCAGTGCAGGGTGTGGCGCCTTGCCTGGGCGCACAGGCGCGAGCGCGCCTGCTGCAACGGTAGAAGATACAGACCGGACGGATGAGCAGATAGGTGACTATTCAGCGGCGCTAGCTCATTATGCAACAGCGGTCTCTCTGAGCCTGGAGGCCTCGAGGCTTGAGCAGCTCTTCAACTACCAGTATCTGCGCAGCGGGGTACGACAGCCGAGCCTGTTGCGCGACGCTGCAGACCTTCGTAACAGGGCGCTCGACGAGCTTGACAGCGCCCTTTCGCATGATGCCGAAAATGCACTTCTCCTTCGCCGCAAGGGGGAGATACTGCTCGACCTCGACCGCATCGATGAGGCGACGGCACTCTTCAGCAGGGCCGCGCGCATTGAACCTGCCATCGAGCGCTGGTATTTCAGCGTGGCCAACAAGCTGGAAATGATGGACAAGACGGAGGCTGCTGCGTCAGTACTCGAGGATGGCGTGCGCGAGCCGTCGCCCCTCTCGTCCGCATACAGGCAGCTGGCGCTTCTGGAGATAGGTCGCCTGCACCACAGCGCTGGCAGGCTCGAGGCCGCTGAAGAAGCATACCGGCGAGCGCTTGACGCATTGGATGGGGCGATAGCGATCGCCACCGGCCCTGTTGCTCGGGCCTTTGCGGAGGGCATGGAGCGAGACCCGACCGGGGTTCGCAGGATACTGGTTGCTGTGCTTATCGGACAGGAAAAGCACCAGCAGGCGATCGATGAGGCGCGCAAGGCTCTCACGCGCTCGCCGGCAGACCCGCGTGCTCTCGGTGCGCTTGTGGAGGCACTTCTTGCGGCCGACCGGGAGGCAGAGGCGGTAGACGAGGCGCGCGATTTCTTTGCAAAGCATCCTTCAAACCAGCTGGCCGCCCTCACTTTCATGCGGCTTCTTGCCAGAACAAGCGACATTGACGGTGCGATGGAGACCGGGCGTCGCTACCTGGCTGAGGCGGGTGCTGATGCGAAGGTGCGTGCAGAGATTGTTTCGATTCTGAGGCAGGCGGGGCGCATCGAGGAGGCTGAGCGCTTTGTCTTTGCCGACCCTGAAGGGGTTCCGGGATACGCCGAGGCGTTGGCGCTTCTGGATATCTACGTGGATGCCGGTGATGAGGTAAAGGCAAGGGATCTTGCAGGACGCATCCTCGAGGAGACGCCTCTTGATGTACAGGCGGCGTTTCAAGTGGTGGGCAGGCTTTTCAGGGGGCTGGGCGAGGAAGCTGCCGAAGGTTTCGCTGATGAATTTTCCGAAACGCACGAGACAGACCACCGCGCTCTTTATGCCTTTGCACGCGTACTTGCAGCGGGGGGCGATGTCGCCAGGGCGGGCGAGGTGTGCGTCAGACTTGCACAGAGGGGCGCGCCCTACGGGGACGTCTACGAAGTGGGGGCACTGTACCTTCTGGAGATCGGTGACGCTTACGGGGCGGCGCGGATCATTCTGGATGGTATTGAAGGCGGCTTTGTTTCGGACGGCGAGGTGATAAGGCGGC
>SLPQ01000094.1 GCA_007131925.1 Candidatus Brocadiia bacterium
TACGCCGCCGACAGCAGTCGGCATCTGATTCGATTCATCAGTCAGCCATGGTCACGCGCACCACCTCCTCGACGGAAGTATTGCCGCGCATGGCGTTGTAAAGCCCGCACTTTCGAAGCGTCACCATCCCCTCCTTGAGAGCGAGGATCTTTATGTCCACCGCGCTGCCACCTGCGATCACCACCTTGCGAACCTCCTCCGACATCGGCAGCGTCTCCAGCAGCGCAAAGCGCCCCTTGTAGCCGGCGGCACACCTGTTGCAGCCCTTTGCCTGGTAAAATGTCATGTTTTCCTGCAGGTCATTTTCGGTAAGACCCAGCGCCAGGAGCCTCTCTGCAGGTATTTCGATCTCCTCGCGGCACTCGGTGCAGAGTCTTCGGCAAAGACGCTGCGCCGACACCAGGACTGCCGAGGTCGCGATCATGAAAGGATCCATGCCCATGTCCACCATGCGCGTGATCGTAGACGGCGCGTCGTTAGTGTGAAGCGTGGAGAGCACAAGATGGCCAGTGAGGGCGGCCTTGACCGCTATCTGGATGGTCTCGAGGTCGCGGATCTCGCCTATGAGTATCTTGTCCGGATCCTGCCGCAGTATGGAGCGCAGCGCAGCAGCAAACGTCAGCCCCCGCTTGACGTTGACCGGTACCTGGTTTATACCTTCCAACTGGTATTCGACAGGGTCTTCGACGGTTACGATGTTGTCCTCCACGCTCATGATCTCCTTTAAGGCGGAATAGAGCGTGGTGGACTTGCCCGAGCCGGTAGGTCCGGTCACAAGTATCATACCATAGGGCACTCGTATAGCGTCGCGAAAGTCACCGAGCGCCTTCTGCTCAAAGCCGAGCACATCGAGGTTGAGCGTGAGGTTCGATGAGTCCAGGATTCGCAGCACCACCTTCTCCCCATGCACAACCGGCAGCACAGAGACGCGAAAGTCCACCTGCCTGCCCTCCATGCGCAACTGAAACTTGCCGTCCTGGGGACGGCGGCGCTCGGCAATGTCCAGGTCGCTCATTACCTTCAGGCGCGAGACAATCGCGTTCTGCATCTTCTTGGGAGGCGTAAGCGCCTCGTAGAGCACGCCGTCCTGGCGATAGCGAACAACCAGGCGCTTTTCGGACGGCTCGATATGAATGTCGCTGACCTTGTTTTTGATGGCCTGGTAGATGAGCATATTCACCAGCTTGACCACCGGTGAGCTGTCGGACTCGCTGGTAATGTCAAACTCGCTCTCCTCGGGCTCAGCCGGGGCGCTTGCTATCTCGAGGTTCGGGTCGGCCATGTCGTCGAGCAGATTTTCCATCTCCTGCTCACTGGATTTGTAGACGCGATTGATGCAGTTTCTAATGGCCTCTTCGGTGGAGACCACGGGCATCAGCTGGCAGCCGGTGACGAGGCCGACATCGTCGAGCTTCAGCACATCGTAAGGATTGGCCACCGCCACGGTGAGCAGATTGCCGAGCCTGGCAACCGGCAGCACGCCGTAGTACTCGGCAAGGTCGGGCGGCAGGCTCTCGAGGGCATCGTTTGTGACCTCCATCCTGGAAAGGTCTATCGGCGGTATATTCATCTCCCGCGCGACTGAGCCTATCATGGCACGCTCGTCAACGAGATTGCGATCTACGAGAACCTGGCTGAGCGGCTGCTTAAGGTCAAGTGCCTCCCTGATGCAGTCATCCACGTCACCGCTTGTGACCAGTCCCGCCTTTGTCAGTATGCCTTTGAGCCTCTTGTCGAACTTCGCCATTTGTGCCCCCTACGCGGCTGTCCCGACATTCGCGCCTGCACGCTGGAAGGTACGCTTGAGATCATCCGGATCGGTGGTGTGCGTCAGTGCCTCCTCATAGCTGATCATGTTTGCCTGGTACAGCTGAAAGAGGGACTGATTCATCGTACGCATGCCTTCCTTGCCGCCAGTCTGTATGATCGAATAGATCTGGTAGGCCTTGTCGTCCCGTATAAGGCTGCGAACGGCACTGTTTGCCACCATTATCTCTGCCGCCAGAGCACGCCCGCGCCCGTTGAGGCGCTGGAGAAGCTGCTGGCAGAATACCGCCTGCAACGTAAATGAGAGCTGAGTGCGTATCTGCTGCTGCTGATGCGCCGGAAATACGTCCACTACGCGGTTTATCGTCTGTACACAGTCGGAAGTATGCAGCGTGCCAAAGGTGAGATGCCCCGTCTCGGCCAGTGTCAAAGCAGCCAGGATCGTCTCCTGATCGCGCATCTCGCCGATGAGCACTACGTCAGGATCTTCCCGCAGCACCGCGCGCAAAGCGTTTGGAAACGAATGCGTGTCGCTGCCCACCTCGCGCTGGTTTATGAGGCACTTGTTGTTGCGGTGCACAAACTCGATCGGGTCCTCGATTGTGACTATGTGCCCCTCGCGCGTTGAGTTTATGTAGTCTATGCAGGCGGCCAGCGTCGTGGACTTGCCTGACCCGGTAGCTCCCGTGACCAGGATAAGGCCCTTTGGCAGCCCGCAGAGCTTCTCGCAGAGCTTCTGCGGCAGCCCCAGCTCCCGCATGCTGGACACCTCAAAGGGTATCACCCGCAGGACTGCGCCGACCGCGCCGCGCTGCAGGAAGACGTTTGTCCTGAACCTGCCGAGACCTGATATGCCGAATGACAGGTCCAGCTCGAGGTCACGCTCAAAGCGCGCTATCTGCTCGCTGGTGAGGATGCTGTAGATGATGTTCTGGGTGTCTTGGGGCGTGAGCTTGTCGCCCTCAAGCGGCACAAGCGACCCGTCGACACGCACGCGCGGCGGAGAGCCGGCCGTGACGTGGACATCGCTGCCCTTCCTGTTAACGAGCTCCTGAAGAAGCTCCTCGAGGGTGTACATATCGCTGCCCCCTTACCGGAAAAAGCGTACCTTTTCCGGGAAGATCCGCCGTCCGGATCCTCACCCGGGCTAAGGGGAAGGGCACCGGCCCTGCAAACAAGGCCGCAAGCGGAGGCTAATCCTCCTCTTCTTCCCTCTTAGCCTGAGCGACAACCGTCTCAGCTATCTTCTGGGGCACAGCGTCGTAGTAGGCAAACTCCATTGTAAAGGCGCCGCGTCCGCCGGTCATGGAGCGCAGCTCGGTCGCGTAGCGCATGACCTCGCTCATGGGCACGGTCGCCTTGACTATCTGAATGCCGCCAGGGCCCTGGTCCATGCCGGTGATCCTTCCCCGTCGGCTTGAAATATCGCCGGAAACATCGCCCATGAACTCCGCCGGTATCGTAATCTCCATGTTCACAATGGGCTCCAGCAGTACAGGCCCGGCCTGCATGAAGGCGTCCTGAAATGCCTTGGCCGCGGCCATCTTGAAGGCCGCTTCCGATGAATCGACCGCATGATACGAGCCGTCATAGAGGCGCACCCTGACATCCTCGACCGTGTAGCCGGCGAGTATTCCCCTCTGCATAGTCTCCCTGATGCCCTTTTCAACGGCCGGTATGTACTGGTTTGGTATCCTGCCGCCAACGATCTCATCCACAAACTCAAAGCCCTCCCCTCTCTCGAGAGGCTCGACCTTGATAAAGACCTCTCCGTACTGGCCCCGACCGCCTGTCTGCTTTTTGTGGCGATACCGCGTGTCGGCGTTTCCGGTGATGGTCTCCTTGTAGGGGATCTTGGGCTCGGAGGTCATGACCTCCACCTCGAAGCGCGTCTTGAGCCTTTCCAGCATGATGTCGAGGTGAAGCGTGCTCATGCCGCTTACGACCAGCTCGCCTGTCTGCGTGTCTCGCCTTGTCAGAAACGTCCTGTCCTCATCAGCAAGCTTGGCCAGCGCGCCGCTTATGCGCTGTTCATCGGCGCGATTTTTCGGCCGCACGGCCAGTGAGACCATCGGCGACGGAAAGCGGATTTCTTCAAACTCCACTGCCGTGCCCTCATCCGCGCCAAGGCTGTCATTGATCTCTATCTCCTCGATCTTGGCAACCGCCACCACGTCCCCGGCGATCGCCTGCGATATCTCCTGCTGCTCCTTGGCCTGCAGCTTGTAAACGTGACCCACACGGTGCTTAGACCCGGTGCGCACGTCGTAAAGCGAGCTCTCACCAGACAGCCTGCCCCTGTAGATCCTCAGAAAAGAGAGCTTACCCACGTAGGGGTCGGTCATTGACTTGAAGGTGAACGCCGCAAGAGGGCCCTCCTCCTGTGCGACGACCTCGACCTGCTCCTCACCCTTGCGGGCTGTGCGCGCGCGGGCGGTCGGCGGTGGGGCCACACGCGCCAGAAAATCCAGCAGCTCATCGACGCCGATCTCCTCGCGGGCCGCCGTGAAAAACACGGGCACGAGACTGCCTGAGGATACTGCCTTTGATAGCGTCGCCGAAAGGGACTCCGGGTCAACGGCACCCTCCTCAAGGTAACGCTCGAGGAGCGCATCATCAACTTCGACGACCGCCTCCATCGCCTCCTCATGCGCAGCGGCCGGGTCACCCACCACGCCCTCCGGCGCATCCGCATGTGAGAAGATGTCAACCACACCGGAAAAGCTCTCGCCCTGGCCGATCGGCAGGTTCATGGGCACTGAGGAGACGCCTACGGTTTCTCTGACAGCCGAGAGCAGCGCATCGATGTCGATGTTTTCGCCGTCCATTTTGTTTATCACAACCACACCGGCCAGACCGGCCTCACGCGCTGCGTTCCAGGTGCGGATAGTGTTGAGCTCGACTCCGGACGTCGCTGAGACCACAAGAACAGCCGTCTCGGCCGCAGGCAGGCATGAGAGCGCTTCACCAAAGAAATCTGCATATCCGGGCGTGTCCATTATGTGAAACTGCCTGCCACCGTAGGTGAGGTTTAGCGTGCTGGCGGTAATGCTGATCTTGCGCTCGCGCTCTTCGGGCGTGCCGTCGCTGATCGAGGTGCCATGGTCGACACTGCCAAGGCGGTTGACCGCGCCGCTCTTGTGGAGCATGGCCTCACAAAGCGTGGTCTTGCCAGCCGCGCCATGTCCTATAAGAACGATATTCCTGATATCCTCGACGGAATACGCCATTTCTGCCTCCAATAGTGGTGGTCCATCACGTAGCGAAATGATGAACCATAGAAATATACCTTTTTTGCGGCGAAAAGCAAGCGGAAAAGCACCCCCCGCATGCCCCTTGGCGGTGGTCATTACTCAACGCATCATGCAGAAAAAGTGCGTTTCGCGCATGTTTTGCATGTTTTATCTGAGGGAAGCGTGCGCGGACCGTATGTGACGGGCTCACGACCACGGGGCGCAAAGGCCGCACGCACAACAGGCGTGCTCAAAGTCTAAAAATTGCCGTAGACAGAAAAAGGCCTGCCGCTGCCTGCATTCAAAAGCCCGTCAGCGCCCCAGGTTTTTCACCCTGTCCCGAATGCTGTCGATTTCCAGCACCCTGATGCCGAAGCTCTCTCCTACCTTCACCGCCTCGCCCCGGCCGATGTGCGCGTGCGCGGCGTAAAGGTCGAGCATTTCGTCGCTCTTTTTGTAGAACTCCACGACAGAGCCAGGCCTTAATCCCATTACGCCGCCCACCTTTGACGTGCGTCCGGCTATCTCGACGACAAGGGGCACCTTGATGCGCAGTATACGCTTCAACTCGCGCGGGATGCCTGCCGGTGCGACCTTTTCGGCGGGAGCCTCGTCGTGGCCTTCGAGAATCTCCTGCAGGTCCGCCGGAAATAGAAAAATGACATCCAGAGCCTCGCCGTCCACCTCCAGCACCGCCGAAACGACCGCATTGGGGCCCTCGCGTGCCTCGAGGGGCTCCTGCAGGTCCTCGATGCGCTGCGGCTGCTGTGGCTCCACCACAAAGTCCGAGGCGCCCTCTGCCTGCCATGCGCCCTCCAGGCTGCCCCAAATCTGCCTTGCCAGCTCACCGAAGGCCGCGACCGCCGTGTCGTCCAGCTCGGCGATGTCGCTCTCATCCAGCATCGCGCGCGCCAGAGCCAGCGCCGCTTCTTCGCCTGCGAGAAACGCCGCCATATGCTCCTTGCGGCGCAACAGGCGCGCCACGCAGGCCACCGCAGCGCCTTCGACCGCCGCAGAGAGCTCTTCGCTCTCTTGAGTACGGACCTGTCCGGCGGCTATGGTCACCGCCTTGCCGAGCACTTTCGTGCAGTCAGCGCCGGCCCTCTGAAGCCATCGATCCAGCATGTCGGCGAGAGCTTGCTGGCTTCTGTCTGCCTGTACAGCGTCCCGCCCAGGGGCCTTGGCGGACTCAAACCCCTCGGCAGCGGCCTCATCCACCTGAGACGGGTTGTTAGGATTGGGCGTTTGGTTGCTCATGTAGAATCCCTGTGATCACCACGGAAGACACACTCCTATATCGTAACGGCGTGCCGTTATCCTGAAGGAATTCCGGCCGCGTGAGCGTCGAACGCACTACAGCCTCTTGAGTACGATGCAGGCGTTGTGGCCGCCGAAGCCGAAGGAGTTGGAAAGCGCAGCCTTGACCTCGAGCTTGCGCGCGGCCCTGGGGACGTAGTCGAGATCGCACTTGGGGTCCGGGTTGTCCAAATTCATCGTGCCTGGAACCACTCCGTCACGTATCGCCAATGCGCATGCGACCAGCTCGATGCCGCCGGATGCGCCCAGCAGATGCCCGGTCATCGACTTCGTACTCGAGATGACGAGGCTGCCGGCATGGCTGCCGAAGACCTTCTTTATGGCGTCTGTCTCCATCACATCGTTGAAGTCGGTCGCGGTGCCGTGTGCGTTAATGTATGTAATGTCCTCGGGAGAGAGATCGGCACTGCGAATTGCGTATTGCATCGCCTCGGCAGCGCCGGTGGCCTCCGGATCCGGTGCGGTCAGATGGTAGGCATCGTCGGAGGCGCCGTAGCCGGCGAACTCCGCGTATATCTTTGCCCCCCGCCCCCTCGCGCGCTCATACTCCTCCATCACCACCATGGCCGCTCCCTCGCCCAGCACAAAGCCGTCGCGGTCACGGTCAAAGGGGCGCGAAGCGTGCTCGGGGTCGTCATTGCGCGTGGAGAGGGCCTTGAGAGCGCAGAAGCCGCCCAGCCCCAGAGGGGTCTTTGCCGCCTCGGACCCGCCGGCCAGCATGACATCGGCATCGCCTCGAGCGACTATGGCGGCAGCCTCCCCAAGGGAATGCGTAGCAGAGGCACAGGCCGAGGCAATGGCCATGCTGGGCCCCCTAAGGCCAAAATATATCGATATCTGACCGGCCGCGGCGTTCATCATGAGCTTGGGAACCATGAATGGGCTGAGCTTTTCCGGCCCCCTCTTGATCAGCCGGGTGTGCTGCTCTTCTATTTCGCTCAAGCCGCCTATACCCGAACCGACGAGCGCACCGATTCGCCGCGGGTCCTCCCTTTCCAGATCGAGCCCGCAGTCTTTCACCGCCTCTATCGCCGCGACCATGGCAAACTGCGCAAACCTGTCAAGGCGCTTGACCAACCTCACGTCGAAGTAGTCTCCCGCGGAGAAACCCCTTACCTCTCCGGCTATCCGGCTTGCGTACCGGGAGACGTCAAAGGCTTCGATATGGGCGATGCCGGAGCGGCCATCGAGTAGCCCCTGCCAGTATGAAGTGACATTCAGGCCCAGAGGCGTAACAGCCCCCAGACCCGTGATAACGACCCTGCGCCGGTCCATTTAGCCGGCGTGTTCCTTGATGTAAGTGACCGCCTCGCCGACGGTCTGTATCTTTTCGGCGTCCTCGTCAGGGATGTTGATGTCAAACTCGTCCTCAAACTCCATGACCAGCTCGACCGTATCGAGGCTGTCAGCGCCGAGGTCGTTCACAAAAGAAGTCTCCCCCTTGATCTGATCAGCGGCCACACCAAGCTGCTCGCTGACGATTTCCACCACCTTTTTTTCGATGTCGTCGGACACTCTACTCCTCCTTTTCAGTATCTCAGACCTTCCGTCTGATTGCGGATGAAGCCTGCCTTCATCTTACAGCCCATCTAACTGACGGCAGGCTGGCAAAATCTACCGAACCCCTTCAATTCTGTCAAGATATTCTTTTATGGCGCCGGCCGGCCCGCCAGCGATAAGGCACCATCAAAGTCGCAGACAGACAGCGTTTTCACCTTGCGGTCGATGCGCTTTACCATGCCGGCAAGCGTGCGGCCCGGGCCCAGCTCGACAAAGGTTCCCACGCCGTCGGCGAGAAGCCGCCGAATCGATTTGTCCCAGAGCACCGGAGATGTCAGCTGCTCAAAAAGCCGGCGCCTTATCTGGTCGGGCCTGGTGACTATAGATGCGGTACGGTTTGCCACTACGCCCGTGTGCGCCTCGACGAAGGGAGCGCTGTCAAGCTCGGCTGCAAGCCTGGCGGCGGCCGGCTCCATGAGTGGTGAATGAAATGCACCCTCTACGTTGAGAAACAGCGTTTTGAGAGCCCCCTTTTGAGTGGCGATTTCGGCGGCGGCTTGTAGCGGCTTGTCTTCGCCGGAAAGCACAACCTGTCCGGGGCAGTTCAGGTTTGCAATGTAGAGGGCGCCCTCGGCGCGAGCGGTTTCGACGATCTGCGCGACAATATCATCTGCCAGGCCGATGACGCCGAGCATACCGCCGGGATTTCGTCGGCCGGCCTCGCGCATGAACTCCCCACGCTTGCGCACGAGCAGCACCGCCTCTTCAAACGGAATGGCCCCGGCAAAAACGAGTGCGCTGTATTCGCCGAGTGAGAGCCCGGCCGCAGCGCCTGCGTGCGGCTGCCATCCGGCCTCCCGAGCCGCCTCGGCCACAGCGATGCTGGCGGTCAAGATCGCCGGCTGAGCGATGTCGGTACGGGTGAGGTCATCCTCGCCCCCTGCAAAGATCATCTCACTCAGGGCAAACCCCAGCGCGTCGTCGGCCTTCTCGAAGACGGCCCTGCCGGCCGCTGAACGCTCGAAGATATCGCGGCACATGCCGACATGCTGCGCACCCTGGCCTGGAAAGAGCACCGCTATGGAGCTCATTTCACCACCTCAGTATCATTGAAGCCCACGAAAGCCCGCCGCCAAAGGCCACCAGCGCCACGACATCGCCCCGGTGCAACAGGCCCTTGCGGCTGGCCTCGTCAAGAGCGATTGGTACCGAAGCGGCGGAGGTATTTCCAACTCGATCTATATTGATGTATATCTCCTCGAGAGGTATGCCGAGGCGCTTGGCGGCGCCTTCGAGTATGCGCGTGTTTACCTGGTGGGGTATGATCCACTTGAGGTCGGCGGTGGTCATGCCGACCGCTTCGAGCCCTCCAGCGACGAGGTCGGCCATCTTCTGCACGGCAAACTTATATGTCTCGCGCCCCTGGATGATCATGCAATGCTCCATGTTGTCGACGGTCTGACGGGTAGCGGGCCGCCTCGAGCCGCCGGCGGGGGTTGTCATTATCTCGGCGCCGCGCCCGTCTGCCCCCAGCGTCCCGTAGAGTATGCCGCTGTCAGCATCGTCGCCGGGCGAAAAGACCGCCGCGCCCGCGCCGTCGCCAAAGAGTATGCAAGAAGAGCGGTCCTTGTAGTTGGTAAAACGTGTCAGGCACTCCGCGCCAACCACAAGGACATGGTCGTACATGCCCGACCCCACGAATTGCCACGCAACGCTGGCTCCGTATACAAAGCCGCTGCAGGCCGCTGCAAGATCAAAAGCTCCCGCGTTCCAAGCCTCCAGCTTGGCCTGCAGCCAGCAGGCCGCCGAGGGCAAAAGCGTATCAGGCGTGATAGTTGCAACGATAATAAGGTCTATCTGGCCAGCATCGAGGCCGGCGTCCTCGAGCGCCCTCCTGGCAGCCGCGTCGGCAAGGTCACTTGTGGCGCACCCCTTGGCGGCGATGCGTCGCTCTTTTATGCCGGTGCGAGTTGTTATCCACTCATCGGAAGTCTCAACCATCTTTTCGAAATCTTCGTTGGTAAGGATATCCTCCGGCAGATAGCTGCCCGTGCCGGATATTCGAACGGGGCGCAAATGGTTCATCTACCTTCCTCTCGGTGATTGGCGAGGCGGATTTTGCCGAGCGCATCGGTGATGAGAGCATTGACGCCCTGGCCGGCGAAGTCGCGCGCTACGGCGATTGCATTGGCAATGGCAGTGGCATTCGAGGAGCCGTGCGATATTATCACGGGGGCTTCAATGCCCAGAAGCGGGGCTCCTCCATACTCGCGATAGTCGTTGCTTGCGACAAAATCGATGATCAGGCCTCGTAGCCTGTCGTGATTCGAAGGGATGCTCCTGGCGATGTTTTCGATCAGGTTTCTGACAAGATACGAGGAATACCCCTCAACCGCCTTCAGCACGACATTGCCGGTAAAGCCGTCGCAAACCACCACGTCGACATTACCGGTGAAGATATTATGGCCCTCGCAGTTTCCCATAAAGTCTTCGACATGCTCGCTCATGAGCGCGTGGGCCGCCTTTACAAGGTCGTTGCCCTTCTCACGCTCAGCCCCTATGCTCAAAAGCCCTACCCTGGGCCGCGCCACTGCCAGGACCTCCCTGGCAAAGACCTGCGCCATTATCGCATACTGCAGAAGATGAAATGGCCGCGGCGTGATGTTTGCCCCGACATCGATGGCGATGGTATGGCCGGAAATGCTCGGAAGCTTCACAGCTATGCCCGGCCGCCTGCAGCCCTCCAGCGGCCTCAGCAGCATGCTTGCGGCAGCCACCATGGCGCCGGTGTTTCCTGCGGATACGGCGGCATCCGCGCGGCCGTCGGCCACCATCTCGATAATGCACCGGAGCGACGAGTCCTTCTTGCGCCTGACGGCCTCGACGGGAGGCTCCTGCATGTCGATGACCTGGCTTGTGTGCACGACGCTGACGCCGTCGGCCGACCCGGCGGGAAGAAGGGGCGCGACTCTCTCAGACACGCCGGCAAGGAGAAGCTCGACGTCTCCCAGACGGTTGCGCGCCTCCAGCGCGCCCTCTACTATCTCGTAGGGTGCGCTGTCGCCGCCCATGGCATCGACGGCTATTCTCATCCGGGACTATTCCTCAAAGGCGACGATTTCCCTGTCACCGTAGTACCCGCAGTTGCCGCACACGCGGTGCGGGAGCTTCGACCTGCCGCAATGTCCGCAGGAAGCGGTCTGTGCAGGTGTCAGGAAGTCGTTGGCCCGCCGCTTGCGGCTGCGGCTTTTAGAATGCCTTCTCTTTGGAAGGGCCATGTCATCACTCCACAACAGGACGATCATACCGGAACAGCACGAAAACTAAAAGGCGCATATTTTAGGTGGCGTTAGCTCTGTGTCAAGGCCAAACGAACCTAAGAGAGGGCCGCATCGGCCTCTTCGACCGCCTTGAGAGCCTCGGCAAGCGCCCTGTCGAGCCCTGACGGGTCCTTGCCGCCAGCCTGCGCAAGCTCAGCCCTGCCACCTCCGCCGCCCTTTATGTGGCCCGCAGCGCGCCGCAGGATCTTCGACGCGTCGAGACCCTGCTTGACCAGCGCCGGGCTTACTGAGGCGACCAGAAGCGGCTTGGCGTCCTTTAGAGATCCAAGGACGGCCACGATGCCGTCTTCGTCCTTAAGCCCGTCAATGCAGCGGCGCAGGTCGTCGGCGGAGAGCCCGTCCAGCCGCTCGACGAGGACTTTCATATGTGAGAGACGCCGGGCGGACGAAGAGAGGTCTCTGGCGGCCTCCGCCGCCTTGGAGGCGGCCATGCCGTCGAGCTTTCTCTTGAGGGAGCGGGCCTCTTCGGCGAGCTCTCCGGCCCTTTCGACCAGGCGCGCGCGCGGGACGTCAAGGGCCGCGGCGGCCTCTTCGAGTTCCATCTCCATGCGATGTACCTCTTCGACAGCGCGGGAGCCGGTCACCGCCGTTATCCTGCGCATGCCGCGCGCTACGGACTCCTCTGAGAGCACCTTGAAAAAGCCGATGGCGCCTGAGCTCTCAAGGTGCGTGCCACCGCAGAGCTCTGCCGAAGCCTCCCCTATTCGCACCACCCGCACGCGCTCCCCGTACCTCTCGCCGAAAAGGGCGATGGCGCCCTGGCGGCGTGCCTCTTCGAGACTGGTCTGGGCGGTACGCACATGCGCGTTTTCGGCCACGAGGCCATTCACTATACGCTCAATGTCGCGGATCTCCTCGGCCCTGAGCGCTTCAAAATGCGTAAAATCAAAGCGCAGCCGGTCCGGGGCCACCAGCGAGCCTGCCTGATCGACATGATCCCCGAGGCGGTGCCTCAATGCATGGTGCAGCAGGTGCGTGGCGGTGTGGTTTCGCATGACGTTGAGACGACGGGCGGCATCTATCTCGGCTACTGCACTGGCGCCGGCCGCCACTTTTCCATGGGTTATCCGGCCCACATGCAGGTAGAGGCCCTCACTGGACTGCGTATCGGCGACTTCAAAGGTGAAGCCGTCACCGCGTATCATGCCGGTGTCGGCCACCTGCCCGCCAGACTCCGCATAAAAGACTGTGCTCTCAAGCACCAGTGCGACCTGCTCATCGGCCTGGGTCGCCTCATCGACAAGCGACCCCTCACCTATGATGCCCACCACGCGTGTCTCTACGCGAGTCTCATCATAGCCCACAAACTCCGTCGATGGTATCTTCGAGGCGAGAGCGTGAACGGGCCCCCTTACCGATGCGAAGATGTCCTGGGCTATCTTTGACGATGATCTTGCGCGCTCACGCTGGTCCTGCATCTCCCGCTCAAAGCCCGCGATATCCACGCTGAAGCCCCTTGCGGCAGCCTTTTCCGCTACAAACTCCACCGGGTAACCATAGGTGTCGTACAGCCGGAATGCGTCCTGCCCCGAGATGGTGCTGCCGCCCGCCGCGGTGACCTTCTCAAAGAGCCTGCCGAGCATCTCGCCTCCGGCCACCAGCGTCTCGCGAAACTGCTCCTCCTCGGCCTTGACGATGCGAGCGATATTTTCGCGCCGTGCGGTGAGCTCTCCGTACTGCGCCTTCATGATATCAGCGACCACCGGCACGAGCCGGTAGATGAAACTCTCAGGGCTGCCGAGCGTGATCCCGTCTGAGACCCCCCGCCTCAACAGCCGCCTCAGCACATAGCCGCGCCCCTCGTTGGCCGGAAGCACCCCGTCAGCAATCACAAAGACCGCCGCGCGCGCATGATCTGCAATGCGCCTTATGCGTCCGTCTCTCTCAGGATCGGCCCCGTAGTCAGCACCGGTCATTTCGCATATGCGATCTATGATCGGCACGAATATATCGATTTCAAAATTCGTATGCTTGCCCTGCATGACAGAGGCTATGCGCTCAAGACCCATGCCGGTGTCGATGTTTTTCTGGGGAAGAGGCTCGAGCCTGCCGCCGTCATACCGCTCAAACTGGGTAAAAACAAGGTTCCAGATTTCTACGTACCTGTCGCAGTCACAGGAGGGATCGCAGTCCTTGCTTTGACAGCCGACATTTTGGCCGAAGTCGTAGAAGATCTCGCTGCATGGCCCGCATGGGCCGTTTGGGCCGTCCTCGACGGCATTGGCCGGCCAGAAATTGTCCTTGGCTCCGAAGCGAAATATCCTCGCCGCCGGGACCGCGACCTCGTCGGCCCAGATCGCGTAGGCCTCGTCATCGTCGGTAAAAACGGATACGCTGAGCCTTTCGGCGGGCAGCTTGAGCTCGCTGAGCAGAAAATCCCATGCCCAGACTATGGTCTCGCGCTTGAAATAATCGCCGAAGGAGAAGTTGCCAAGCATCTCGAAGAAGGTGTGATGTGCGGCGGTGCGGCCGACGTTCTCGATGTCGCCGGTCCTCAGGCACTTCTGGCAGGATGTCGCGCGGGTGTATTCCATCTTGCCGGTGCCCAGAAAGAGATCCTTGAACTGGTTCATGCCCGCGCCGGTGAAAAGAAGGCTCGTATCGCCGGAAGGCACCAGGCTGTCGCTGGGGACGACCTGGTGGCCCTGCCTCTTGAAATAATCAAGGTAAAGACTGCGTATCTCGTCGGTCTTCATCTCCTGCGCGTCTCCCCCTGCACATGGCCGATGCCGCTGGTGGTGCGTATCATGACGACATTAGCTGCCGGGACCATCGTCGCAATCGTTCGAAAGCCCCCCAGCGAGCGGACCTCTATATTGTTAATCTCCACGATGACATCCCCCGTGCGCAATCCCGCACGATAGGCCGGACCCGCCGGATCCACGTCCATTACCACTACCCCGTTGTGGGCATGAATGCCAAGGCTCTTTCGCACATGCTCGGTAAGACCGGCAAGCCTCATGCCGCGCCATACAAACTCCCAGTCCGCCTGGCGCGCGCGAACTGGCCTGGTGCCTGTGACCACTTCAAAATCGATCGGTTCGTCCGCCGATGGCCTTACCACCCTCACGACCACCCTCGAGCCGGGCTCAGTGCGCATCTCGATCTGTCGAAAACGCGTCACCTGGCGGACGTCCTGGTCATTTATCCGCACGACAACATCTCCCCGCAAGATGCCCGCATCTGCAAACGGGCCCTCCGCCGCCACCCAGGCGATCTCCACACCGCTACCTGGAGACATCGATAGGCTGCGGGCGCGGACCTCGGAGAGGCTCGTGACCTGCACACCGAAATCTCCAAGGGGCGCCTGCTCACCCCTCACAAGCGCCTCTATGACTCCCATGAGCCATGCATCCGTAGGGATTGCATAGGCGCGCCCCCTCGCATAGTCCTGCGGGCGATGCGCGGCAAGGCACATGCCCACAAGGCGCCCCTCCCTGTCCACAAGGGCCCCCCCGCTCTCGCCGGGTGTTATCAGACAGTCACTCTCGATTAGCCCGCTGATGCCGGCCGACCTGTCGCCGGCAGGGGCAATGTACCGGTCGAGGGATGAGACTATGCCCGCACTTATGGAGGGAGTAGGGTCCCGCGAAAAGGCCGAGGGAGTACCGACGGCGTACACCGGCTCACCAACCTCCAGCGGTGTGTCGAGCCGCCATGGAAGCGGCGCAAGCTCACGTGCGTCTGCCGCCACCGAAAGAAGAGCAATGTCCAGCAACGGCTCGGAGGCGACAAGCCACGCGTCGGCATGACTCATGTCGCTGAAGACCACTGCAATATTGCGGCTGTCGGCTACGGCGTGATTGGCCGTGAGTACAAAGCCCTCATATGGCAGTATGATGCCGGAGCCGAGCACCATGCCATCGCCCGGATCATCGTACGGCATGACCGGCGCCGGGAAGCCCACACTGTCGCCACCGGCCACCACCGTCACAACACCGGTTCGCGCGGCCTTGAAGACGGCCACCGCGTCGGCGAACGCCGTAGCAGAGAAGACCGCTGCCAGCGCCGCGACAAGTACTCTTTTCAGGATGCGCATGACGGCATCATTCCTCGCGCGCTTCTTCAGCCGCCGCGATATCGGCTCCGTCGAGGGGCAGAAGCCCTACGGCGGACCTGACCTCGTTTGCTATCTGGCCGGTAATGTCCGGGTTTTCGCGCAGAAACTGCCGTGCGTTTTCGCGCCCCTGGCCAAGGCGGGTCTCCGCGTAGGAATACCACGCACCGGCCTTTTCGACTATGTTCATCTCGGCAGCCAGGTCCAGCACATCGCCCTCCCAGGAGATGCCTTCGTTGAAGATGATATCGAACTCTGCCGTCCTGAACGGTGGCGCGACCTTGTTTTTCACGACGCGCGCGCGGGTCCGGTTGCCGATGTAGCTGTCGCCGTCCTTGAGGGATGATATGCGCCGCATGTCTATTCGTACTGAGGAGTAAAACTTCAAAGCCCGCCCGCCGGGCGTCGTTTCGGGGCTGCCGAACATAACACCTATCTTTTCACGGATCTGGTTCAGAAAGAGCATCGACGTGCGCGTTTTCGATATCACGCCCGTCAGCCTGCGCATGGCCTGGCTCATCAGCCGAGCCTGCAGCCCCACGCGCTGATCGCCGATATCCCCCTCCAGCTCCGCCTTCGGCACGAGCGCGGCCACAGAGTCGATGACGACTACGTCAACTGCATTGCTGCGAAGCAGCAGCTCGCATATCTCGAGGGCCTGCTCGCCCGTGTCAGGCTGGCTCAAGAGCAGGTCGTCGGCGTTTACACCAATGCGCCGGGCATAGGCGGGGTCAACAGCGTGCTCAGCGTCAATATAGGCCGCCACGCCGCCCTCTCTCTGGGCCCTCGCAACGATCGAGAGCGCAAGCGTCGTCTTGCCTGAAGACTCCGGACCGTAAATCTCAGCGACCCGGCCGCGGGGCATGCCGTTGCCGCCGAGTGCCAAGTCCAGGGAGAGCGAGCCGGTCGGTATGCCGGCCACGGTAGCCAGGTTGTCAGCCCCCAGCTTCATTATGGCTCCCTCGCCGTACGCCTTCTCGATCTGGGTGAGCGCGCGCTTTAACGCATCATCCCGGCTGACCGACTGCTTCTTCGCACCGGATTTCGCCATCAGCTCGCCTCCTCGGGCCCCTTGGCAAGTACGGCCGCACCCAGCCTCGTGTAACGGGCCCCCGCCGGATGCAGCTCGCTCATGTAAAGCACCAGTTCCTCAGCCGTGGTGAAGCCGAAATCCGCCTGTCCCACCCTCTCCAAAGCATGCTTGAGCGTTTCCTCGTCAAGCCTGCCGCGAACGCGTCCAAGCGTCAAGTGGGGCGTATAGGCACGCCCTTCGCGAGGCACACCGACCTCGGTGAGCCTCATGTCAAGTTTACCGGCCACCTCGCTTATGATCTCACTGCCCTTTTCCACGCCGGCCCACACGACCCGCGCGCGCCGCCCTGGCGGGAAGGTGCCCAGTCCGCTCACATCAAAGTCAAAAGGCTCGATATCCGCGACTGCCGCGCGCATCAGATCAAAGACGCCGCCCACGAGGTCGTCGCCGATGTTGCCGAGAAACTTCACCGTCAGATGGATCCCGTGCGGCCTCACCCAGCGCACTCCCGGCAGTGAACCCATCGACTTCTGAGCGCGCTCGAGCGCAGCACGCGTCTCGTCGCTTATATCAAACGCAATAAAGGTGCGCATTATACATCACAGGGCAAGCATTTCCCGAAATTCTTCCAACCGTCCCTCAAGGCCCTCACGGCGAGCCCCCTCAAGCACTGACGTGCCGAAACCCTCCACGGTCATGCTGGCAGTCACGGTGCCGTAGGCGAGCGCCCGCTTGAGCCCCCGCAGCGACAGGTCCTCATCCCGCGCGATAGCACCCATCATCCCGCCGGCAAAGGAGTCGCCCGCGCCTGTGGGGTCTTTCACGAGGCGCGTGGGATAGCCCGGCACCGGCACGCACACGTCGCGCGCGCAGAGCATGGCGCCATGCTCACCCTTCTTTATCACGACGAATTCGGGCCCCATATCCATTATATCGCTGCCGGCCTCTACCAGAACATCCCGCCCGGTTAGCATCCTGGCCTCCTGGTCGTTAAGGACAATGCCGTCGACCTCGCTCAGGAGGCTCCTGAGCTCGGCATTGGCGGTCTCGATCCAGTAGTTCATGGTATCACACACTACTAGCTCAGCCGAGGCCACCTGCTCCAGGACCGTCCGCTGGACTGAGGGGGAGCCGTTTGCCAGAAAGACGAAGCGGCTGTCGACATATTCATCAGGGATGCGCGGGTCGAAATCAGCGAAGACATTAAGCTCCACGGCGAGCGTTTCGGCCTCGTTCATGTCTCCCTCGTAGGCTCCGGTCCAGCGGAAGGTCTTTCCTGCGGTCACCTCGAGTCCGCGCGTGTCGATATTGTGCGCTTCAAACATCCTCAAGTGCTCGTCCGGAAAATCCTCCCCCACCACTCCCATCAGCCGCACATCGGTCAGCAGGCTCGCAGCCAGGCTGAAATATGTGGCGCTTCCGCCCAGCGCGCTCTCCACACTCCCATACGGCGTCTTTATGCTGTCAAATGCTATCGATCCTACTACGAGTAGTGACAAGTCAAACCTCCCCTGCAAAGATGTTTAAGTCTCACGGCCTTCCTCGAGCGCCTCAGCAGAGCCGCTCAATATCACATCGATCCGCCGGAGGGCCCGCTTGCGGCCCACAAGGTACAGCGTCTCAAATATCGGCGGACTCACCATCCCCCCGGTTATGGCAACCCGCAGCGGCTGCGCCACCTTGCCGAAGCCGACATTTACCTTCTCGCAGTAGCTTCGCAGGCGCATCTCGATATTTTCGACCGTCCAGTCATAGTCCCCCGACAGCACCTCTCGAAGGTCACTGAGGCGCTCGATCGCGCCCTCCCTGCCGAGAACCTTCCTTACCGCCGCTGCGTCGTACTCTATCGAGTCATCAAAGATGAAGCGCGACGCGTCGAGTCCATCTTTGAGCGTCTTCATACGCTCTCTGTAGGCAGCCACGAAGTTACGCATCCAGTCAGCGCTCCTGCCAGAGATGTCAATGCCGTTGGCGGCGAAAAAGTCCGCCATCTCAGCGGCCAGCCTGTCAGGGTCGAGTCTCATGATGTACTGGCCGTTCATCCACTGCAGCTTTTCATGATCAAACTGGGACGGCACCTTTCGCACGCGCTCTATCGTGAAGGCCGCAGCCATCTCCTCCAGCGACATTATCTCCCTGCCATCGCCTGGAGACCATCCCAGGAGCGCTATGAAGTTGACCAGCGCCTCGGAGAGATAACCCTGCCTGCGATACTCGCCTACTGACGTGGCGCCGTGACGCTTTGAGAGCTTTACGCCGTCTGGCCCGAGTATCATCGGAATGTGGGCAAAGCGTGGCCGCTGGAAGCCCAGCGCATCATAAAGCGCAATCTGCCGGGGCATGTTCGAAAGGTGCTCGTCGCCCCGTATGACGTGTGTTATACCCATGCGATGGTCGTCCACGACGCATGCGAAGTTGTAGGAGGGGTAGCCGTCTGACTTCATTATGACAAAATCATCCGCCAGCGAAGCGTCAAACTCCACCGTGCCGTGAATCATGTCGGCGACTTCAACGAGGTCGTCATGCATCAGGAGCTTCACGGCTCGGCCTTTTTCCGGGTCCTCGTCCCAGTAAGCCGCGCCCGAACCGATCAGCCTTTCAGCCGCTTCGCGGTAATGCTCGAGACTCTGACTTTGATAATGCGGCCCCTCGTACCCCTCGATACCAATCCATTCAAGGCTATCAAGGATCGCGCCGGTGAAGTGCTCCTCGGAGCGCTGCCGGTCGGTATCCTCGATCCTCAGAACCATGCTGCCCCCTGTTGCACGGGCGAAAAGATAGTTGTACAGCGCCGTGCGCGCACCGCCAACATGCAGAAAACCGGTGGGGCTCGGAGCAAAGCGCGTCCTGACTGGGTTCATTGGCTTTCCTTCCCGAAGGCTAGCGACGCATAGCCGACCACCTCCCGATCGTCGCCGGTAGCCTCAGCGGAGGTCATGTAGCTGATCAGCCTGCCGTCACGCGCACCCATCCGCCGCGCCGCGACGATCGCCGCGACCGCCGGAGCGACGCCGCACATGGATATGCGGTGGCTCCTCACGACCTGCCAGAGGCCCTCTTCGTCGAGCGCCTGCATCCTTTCAATAGCCATACGGTCTTTGCGCTCTGCTGATTCAGCGCTTTCGTAGTGGGTCATGTCGCTGGAGGCAAGTACAAGCACCTCTCTATCGAGGCTTGCGCACGCGGCGGCAATGGCGCTGCCCAGCCTCTCAAGCCTCTCAAAATCATGCTCCCCGATCGACACCGGCACGATCGCCACGTCAGCTCGCCGGTACATGAGAAAGGGAACCTGCACCTCTATCGAGTGCTCGTAAAGGTGCGAGGCGGTGTCGGCCTGCAGAAACTCAGCCTCCTTCAAAATCGCCGCGGCAAGCTCCTCATCCACGGCAGTATCTCCCATGGGGGTGCGCCATGCGCCCTCGTCATATACCCCGTAGCGTGCGCCCACGCCGCGATGGTTTGGGCCGAGTATCACCACAGTAGGCGGCACCTCGATAGCGGCAAAGAGCCCACCCGCGGCCCTGCCCGAGTACATGTAACCCGCGTGCGGCGAGACAGCGCCGACGGCCGCCACCGTCTGCCCCGGCCCCACGACCAGCCGATCGAGCGTCGCTTCCAGCTCGGCCCTGCCGGCAGGATAAAAAGCCCCAGCCACCGATGGTTCACGCAGCATCGCGGCACCTCCAGATCATCCCGCCCGCGCGTCGTGACTCCCGGGCGTCCGGCTTAGCCATGGCGTGCAGCTTGCGAGGAGGGATTGATTAAGGTTGTATTTCCAAAGCACTTATGA
>SLPQ01000157.1 GCA_007131925.1 Candidatus Brocadiia bacterium
GCTTTCGGCCTGTAGAAGTGCTTCTGGCCCCCCTCGAATGTGACGAGCTCATCCGGGTTGTCCAGCAGCCACTGCTTTGGTGGATTGAGCGAGACGCGTATCGTGAGAAGCGCCTCAGGGTCGCCCGCGAGGATGAGATCGCACTTGGCCTTCAACTCCTCGAAAGCGCCCTCCTTCTGCCAGTCAGTGTCGCAGAACGGCCAGAATATCTTTATCCCGGCGTCCTGGAGCTTCTTTGTGTAGTCAGGGTCGTCATTGTGCCGTGAGCAGAAGGTCATCGGCCAGACGGGCCGGCCTTCCACGTAGATTGTTGATAAACCATTTTCACGGCGAACCTCCGTCTTGAGCATGCTGTGCCCCCTTCGCGTTAGAGTGAGATGGGCTCAAGTATAGACTCACGATGCGACGGGTAAAGGGCATACTGCCGACGAGGGCGCTTTTCCTTTGCGCCGCGTACGGCGCGCACTCTGGTAAGGCACGGCGCGCGCCCCCGCTGGGCAAGAAATAAGCGACATTATAAAGACACGCCACGCCGAGGGGGCACTGCAGCGTGCTGGTCTAATCTTCACTGGCGCCAGCTATTATGCGCCTGAGGGCTTCGACATGCGCCTCGAAGGCCGCACGTCCTCTCGCGGTGGGCCAGATGTACGTGCGCGGCTTGCGGCCGACGAACTTCTTCTCGATCATTACGTAGCGAGCATCCTGGAGTCTCTGGAGATGCGCGCCGAGGTTTCCGTCGGTGAGCTCAAGCAGATCGCACAGAAAGGTGAACTCAGCCCTTTCGTCCGGGTCGAGCGCCAGAAGCGCAGCCATGATGCGAAGGCGGTTCGGTTGGTGGATGACTTTGTCAAGTCCCTCCATGATACTATCTCCTCAATTTCAGGCGGATAAAGACTCCCAGGCAGAGAAACGTGCCGCCACCAACCATTGCCACCCACGCCCACAGCCATTGGTAAAGCAACATGTAGCCGGCCACAAAGGCCGCCGTGAGAGAAAGCCCCACCCACAGGAAAAGCTTCGTTTGCAGCCAGATTCCCATGACCACGAAGCCGAACAGGACAAGCGTGTGCACAAATAGGCCGATTCGGTGCTCATTGACTGGCGCGAGAAGACAAAGCCACATGGCTCCGTAGGCAAAAAGCAGCAGCCAGAAGGTGAAAAACTGCCTCAGCCACGCGCCCGACACGCGCAGATTGCCTCGCCTCAGGATGATTACCGTTCCTGCGATTCCCAGGGGAATGAGGACCCCTTGCATTATGCCGCTCATGCCGGGGAGAAACTGGTTGACCAGATTTGTCACAAGCCATATGGCGCCCCACATCATAAATATGATGTCCGCGCCCCACCATTCGACCTGGCGGCGCGTGCGCTGCCGTGCCTGCTCGACCGCCGCAAGTGCCCTTGCGGCGCCTTCGCCGACTTCGTTCATCCCAAAGCTCCTTTGTACGAGGGGTGCCAAACTATACTCTGTATAATAGAGTACTCTGCAGTGATATTGCACGCAAGCACAAAATTCGGATTTTCACAAAAAAACCGGCGTCCGGGCACCCCAACGGCCGGCTGAGTTTCCTGCAGGTTATTACCGACCGGCAGCTTCGAGATGCCGCGCCCGATCCGGGTGTGCCGCTCACAGCGCGGGGTGAATTGCGGCAAGCTTGTGGCCGGAAATTACTAGCAACAGGAGGCGCCTGCGATCTGTCGATAATTCCGGCAGGTTTGTATAATTGCTCATTAGCGACAAGAGCAGCCCGGACAGGAAGACTTGAAGCTTTTCTCGAGGTGATAAAATGCCCGACCAAAACGCAACCGCTGCGGTGCCGCAGGAAAAGAAGCCGCGTAAAGGCCGCTACATTCTTGCTGCAGTTGGCGCGCTCATTGCTGTCATAGTCCTTGCCATGGTGTTCCTGCCCTATCTCGTGCCGTCAGCGTGGCTTGCTTCGGTGGCCGAAAGCAGCATAGCAGCCGCTTTCGAGCGTGACGCTTCCCTTGGAAAGGTCAGCTGGGGCTGGTTTGCAGGAGTTACCGTGACTGATGTCTCGGTTGCCGACAGGGCCGAGTTTGGCGGCGGCAGGTTTCTGGAAATCGACTCCCTCTCCCTTCACGTAAACCTCCGGCAGCTCGTCCGCTCGCGCGGTGCTGATGTAAGAGTCGAGTCACTTGTCATCGACTCTCCTCGCGTGAACATTGTGAAAACGGCCGAGGGTCGCTACAACTTCGAGAGCCTGGTCGCCTCCCCCACCGCTCCTGCCCCCCCGCGCCCCGCAGCAGCCTACGCCACTGCGGGTCCCGCCGCCCCTCAGGTGGACATGAGCATACGCCGACTTGAGGTGCGCAACGGCTCCGTACGCTTCGATGACAGGGAGGCAGGGGCTACATTTGAGGCGGCCGGCGTCGCCGCGCTCATACGAGCCGATCTTTCCGCGCCGCGCATCGAGGGTGCCGCCGAGCTGTCATTTCAAGTCGTGCAGCGGACCGGCAACGCCACGGTCAGAGCCGCCGCAGAGAATGTCTCTCTTGACCGCCTGGCTGCAGGAGGCTTTATTGAAGGGGCAGCTGCAGAGGGTACTCTCACAATCGACGGCGTGGACCTCGCTCAGGCCCTCTCTGCCGCCCCGGGAGTGCCTGCTGGAGCGGCCACTGGCGTGCTGTCTGTCAAGCTGGGCTGGCAGATCGACCGGGGTCTTGTGCGACTTACCGGCACAGATGGCCTTATAGCCGATTTTGTGGCAGGTCAGGCGCTCATCGCGGATGGACCGATCGTCATCGGCGACGTCGACTTTGACCTGGCGGCGTCGGCAAGAGCGAGCGACCCTGCCGGCACGCTCTCGCTGGAAAGTCTCAACGTAACGACCCCGTTCGCAAGGATCGCAGCGGCCGTAACGTCGTTTGACCCTGGCGCTCTCATAATGACGCTTGATGCCACGCTGGAGCCGGCACGAGTGCCCGCGGCGCTCTTTACAATGCCCGATGGCGTCAGCGCGACCGGCACGACCGACTTGAGCGCCTCGCTGGACCTCACTCGGCGCCCCTATGCTTTCACAGGCTCGCTGGACACACGCGCGCTGGGGCTGACTACCGAGACAATCGCCAAGAACGCGGGTGTGCCCGCCTCGGCAGTCGTGGAGGGGACCCTCTCGATGGAGCCTCTTGTGGTAGTCATCGACAGCCTGGCAGTCGTACTGGCCGGCGGGGAGCTGAGTGCCGAGGGTGAGCTGGATATGGGCGGCGAGGCGGTTGTGTGGAACGCCGAGGCGAACCTGGCCCGTTTGAACCTCTCCGACTATATCAAGATAGCAGAGCCGGTACATCTCTCGGGGGGCGTGAGGAATTCGGGCCGATTTCATCTTGCAGAGCAGCTGCGGGATAGTGACTTCGTCTTGGATGGACATTTCCGGGGCCTGACGGCACACCTGCCGGAGCGACCGGGCGTCGAGATTGCACTTGACGGCGAGGCAAGCGTCAACTCCGTGCGCGCAACTGCCTCAAACTTCATGATCGGCGTCGGCTCCGATCCCATCACCGTAAACGCTGAGATCAGAGAACCGCTTGCCAGGCCGGCCGGCCTCATCACGATGCGCGGCAGGACAATCGATTTCGAGTATATCGCCGCGGTCGCCGCCGCCCTTGGTGAGGCGGCCACCGATACCGCTGTGATGCCTGGACCACCCGATGATCCGGAAGATGAGCCGGACGACGAGGGCTTCTTCAGTACGCTCGCAGACATATATGTAAACAACGCCGATGTGAACCTGGACCTGCGCATTGACCAGGCCACATTCGCCGCACAGACCGGCACTGACCTTGTAATCGATGCGGCCCTCACGGGCGGTACCCTGACAGTGAGGGAGGCCGCTGTAAACATCTTCGGCGGCCGCGTAACGCTTGACTCCATTGCGCGCTTTGGCGATCCGGGGAAGCCCGCGCGACTCTCCCTGGATGTATCGAGACTGCAGGCCCGCGAGCCGGTCGAGCAGTTTCTCTCGCAGCTGGCATACGGTGTGGGTTTTTCGGGAGTGATGGACCTTTCAATGCAGGCCGCCGGCGCCTTGGAGGGCTCAACAGACGACATCGCCAGAAGCTTTGCCGGCTCGGGCACGTTCACGGTCACTGACGGGGTGCTGTCTCTGCCGGGGGTGGCCACCGCACTTGCACGGCTCCAGCCGGGTCTTGACCTTACAAGGGAGACCTTCAGGAATCTCACCGGCAGCCTGAACCTCGAAAACGGTATCCTGGAGGCCACCGGCGAGATCGTGCGAGGAGACATGCGATTTGTCATCGACGGGCGCGTGTCATATACCGGCGAGAGCTCGCAGGTGGTCTCAATGGTGCCGCCGGGGCTGGCCGGCAGGATACGCCTGGTTACCGTCGAAAACGGTGTGCCAAGATATGAGGCACTCGGCGAGGACCTCCTCAGGGCCGGACTTATCGGCATCATAACAAGGGAGCTCGCCCCGGACGAGCCTGCTGAGCCCACCGAGCGAGACAGGACATTGAGGCTGCTACGGGATATCCTGTCCACTGTCGATGGCTCTGGCCGAAATGGAAACGACGACAGGTGAGCACCTGGACTGCCTGGCGGACCCGCCTGCAGAGAGTGCGCGTCTGCGTGCTGAGAACCAGCGATATCCGCGGCAGAGCTTCTGCGGAGCTGCTCAAGCAGGTTGGCTTTTCTTAAGGCCGCGGCGCCCTGTCGGCCGATTCATAGACCGGGAGACTCGATTCTTGCCTGTTCCTTCTTAAAGAGCCGGCGGATCCGATGCAGTGCGAAGTCTGCGCCTATAACCTCGATGCGCCCAGCGCGGCGATATGCAGCCGCTGCGGTCGCTATGGAGCAAATAAGGCGGCGGACTTTCTGATGGTACTGGGCGCTGGTATCGCTTTGGCCATCATCTCAAATTATCTTCTGACGGCGTCGGCACTCGGCGGTGATCGCCTCATCTGGATGGCGCAAGCGCTCAGGGTTCCCGGATCCATCTATACAGACCGTGCATACCTTGTGGCGGTGGTTGTATCGCTTGCCGGCCTTCTGATACTGAGCTCACTGGCGGGCTTTCACTACGGAGCGCTCAGAGGCCTGCTCATAGCGCTGCCGATGGGGATACTCGGGGGCGTACACCTCGGATGGATCGCACTTGTGCCTGTGACCTGCGCTACGGCCATTGTACGCATCAAGGGTGTTCACCCGGCGGTCTGGCCGGTCTGTGCGACGGCCATCGGCGGAGGCTATTTTTTTTGGCTGGCCTGGGCGAAGGGCCCGAGCGCCGAGCGGGCGCTTCTTTACCGGCAGGCGCTTTTGTCAGTGATGGGTGTAGCGGGGCTGGCGGCCGTCGCTGCGGTGGCTGCGGCGGCCCTCGTGGCCACACGCACGCGCTACAGATCATCTTACCTGCCGGTCGCGGCATGCCTGCTTGCCGCCCTGCCAGGCTCGCTGTTGCTGTGGGCTGTGCCGCCGTCACGCCTCCATGCCAACATAATAACCACTCTCTACGAACCCCGCCACTCGCTGGCGGGCCCCCTCGGCGAAGGCTTCATAACAGGCACTCCGCCGGGCGAGACGTATGAGCTGGCAGCCCCTAAGCAGCTTGGAAATGTATTTGAAGTGGTGCGCTTTGTGGATGCTGGCCGCGCCAGAGGCGTCTTGGCGGCCAGGCGTTACATGGAGCGCTTCGGGAATTCGCCCGCGGCGTCACAGGTACTGCTCCTGGAAGCCGATATGCACAATGCGCGCGTCGATATGAAAGCATTGAAGCTCTTTAACCGCCTCGAGTGCTATTTCGACATGGTCACGCCTCAGGCAGTAGAGATCTACACCGTACTGATCGAGCGTTTTCCGGATACTCCGCAGGCTGCGCTTGCCCGGTATGGCCGCGCCGAGGGGCTGCTCCAGGACGGCCTTATCGCCCAGGCGCGCCCGGGTTTCATCGAAGCCGCCACGGACCTTGCCCGGCATATTCCGATGGACTTCGAGCCTGTGGAAGTGATGCCGCCGGACAGCCTCGCCGAGCTTTTCGATATGAGCGGCAGCAGGCGGCGGCTGCTTCTAAACGACCTTTGGCAGGCCCTGCAGGCTTCACGCAGGCGCATCCACCTCGTTGACAACAATCACGACTATGCGGGAAGGCCGCTGGCGCGACTGGCCGCGCTTGATCAGAGGGACGGAGACTTTGAGAGAAAAGCCGCCGAGATACTCGCAGACTATCCCGACAGCCTCATCGCCGACAATGTCCACCTTGAGCTGGCCTTGCGCGTTCGGGATCCGCTCGAGCGCGCGGAGAAGATCGAAAAGCTTCTGAAAAGACACCCCGACAGCGATGTGCTTGACATGATGCTCTTGGAACTAGCGCGCTCTTACCGGGCAGGCAGCCTGGGAGGAACCGGCGATTCCCGCGCCGAGCAGATCCTTCGCCGCCTCCTTAACGAGCACCCCGAGAGTACCTGGGCTTTCGATGCGCGCCGGCTGCTTCGAAAGGCAGCCGACTCAGACTCGTAAGTGGTCATGGCGTCAGCCGTTTCTGTTGATTTGCAGGCCTTCAAACGCTAACATATCACGCAAAGCCCAAGGGGCCGCTCTTACCGGCTGTCTGCAGGAGGCCATCCGACACGCAACCGAAAGGACGGAGTTTCATGAAAGTCGCCATCTGCGGCGCAGGACAGATGGGCCATGCGCACTTCATTACACTTTCGGAGATTGATCGCGTGCAGGTGGTCGCCGTGGCCGATCCGGCAAGCGAAAAGCTTGGAATCTACAGCGAAAGGGGCGTTGCGACTTTCGGCAGCGCCGAGGAGATGCTCGATAAGGCCAACGCCGACATAGCAGTCATCGCGACGCCTACTGCCTTTCACGCGCCCCTTGCGATCAGGGCACTCGACAGGGATATGCACGTTTTCTGTGAAAAGCCGATGGCTCGCACCTCCAGCGAGGGACGAAAAATGGTAGCGGCAGCCGAAAAGTCCGGCAAGACGCTTGGCGTCGGCTATGTCTTGCGCCACCACGAAGCGTACGTTTTGGCGCGCAACTATATTTGCTCAGGCAGGCTGGGCAATATCGGCACGGTGCGGACCAGTCGGTCGGCATCGGTCGCGCCAAGATGGACTGCGGATATCGAGGCAAACGGCGGCGCGGCCTTCGAGCTGCTCACGCACGACCTCGACTGGCTTCGGTGGTCGCTGGGCCCGGTCAGACGGATCTTCGCGCGCGGTCTTGCAAGCCGGGGGGCGATCGTTGAGAGGGACTACTGCCTGGCTATCATACGCTTCGAAAATGGCGCAATCGCGCATCTCGAAGGCTCCCTTGCTGAGGCCGACCAGTTTTTTGCGGCTTACGAGGTCGCCGGAGACGCAGGGCTGCTCTCATACGACACCAGAAAGTCCATAGTCCTCGAAGCGCGCCTTATGACGGCCGAGGGTCTGGCGGCGTCGAGCGAGACACCACAGAATGAGCGCCCATTTACCAGGCAGGTGCGGGCCTTTCTCGATGCCGTCGAGAGCGGACGCAAATACGAGGTGGACGGACGTGAGGGTCTCGAGTCGCTTGTCTTGACCGAGGCAGTACTCGCCTGCATACAGTCCGGGGAGCCGGTTGAATTTTAACAGGGCGGGCGGCACGAAGGCATGTCGCGCGGTCCCGAAAGGAAAAAGGGCAGCAGTGAAGATAGCATGGTTTGACTGTGCGAGCGGCATCAGCGGCGATATGTTTCTGGGGGCACTCGTCGATGCCGGGCTGGAGCCGGCCCGGCTTTCGCAGTCCGTGGAGGCGCTGGGGGTCAAGGGGCTTCGCATCGAGGCCGAAAAAGTAAGGCGCCTCGGCATGGCCGCCACCAAGATCCACGTCATTGCGCCGAATGAACATGAGCACAGGCATCTTTCAGATATCACCGCCCTCATCGACGCCAGCAGCCTGCCGGAGAGCGTCAAGGCAAGATCCATCCGCATATTCACTCGGCTGGCGGAGGCCGAGGCGGCCGCACATGGTGAGCCGATAGAAAAGGTCCACTTTCATGAAGTCGGGGCGCTGGATTCGATAGCAGATATTGCAGGGGCTGCTGCTGGAGTGGAGCTGCTTGACATCAAGCGGTGCTACTTCTCACCCATAGCCACCGGCTCAGGCACCGTAAAGACCGCACACGGGGTCCTCCCGGTCCCAGCCCCGGCGACAGCACGTCTGCTGACCGGGGTGCCGCTGAGAGAGAGCGATGAGACAGGCGAGCTGACTACGCCTACGGGAGCGGCCATAGCAGCGGAGCTCTCGGAGGGTTTCTGCGCGATGCCCGCAATGACGCTTACAGCCGTCGGTAGCGGCGCGGGCACTCGTGAAGGACGCCTTACACCCAATATCCTGCGCATCTTTCTGGGTAATGACGAGGCCGCGGGCACACCCGACGAGGTGACGGTTATCGAGGCGTCGATCGACGACATGACCGGCGAGGCCCTCGCATATGCCGGCGAGGTCCTGCTTTCGGCAGGCGCGCTGGATGTCTTTACGACGCCCATTTACATGAAAAAGGGGCGTCCGGGGCACCTGGTGACTGTACTGGCAGCCCCGGGCGATGAAAAGGGACTTATCCGCATCCTGTTTGAGGAGACGACCACTTTCGGCGCACGCACAAGGCGCTCCAGAAGAGCCGTGCTGGAGCGACACGTGATGGAGATTGAGGGACCGCTGGGTACCTTCAGAGTGAAGACTGGCTCATGGGAAGGCCAGCTGGTCTCAGTCACTCCCGAGTACGAAGACGCGCGCCGCATCGCCGCAGAGTGCAGCATGCCGCTGCGCCGGGCCTATGAGATCCTTATCGAGGCCGGTCGCCGTTTCATCGAAAAGGGCCATGACACCCAAAAGGTGAGATGAGAAAGGGGGGCCTCCATCTTTCCCGTAACTCGGCGTATAACGCGCTTGTCAACGCATCACGGTCCCAAGAGTTGTCATGATCCTTACGGGAGGGGGGCAGCGGGTAATGTGCCCTCTGGCCTCCGGGGGCGCGACTGATGGGCGATCATCTTGGAGATTTTGCTCCATTTCTTCTGGTGCTCAGTGCGCTGGTGATAGCGGTGTGGTTTGGGAGGCGGCGGGCGAGGCAGCCGAAGAGCGCCCAGAGGACAGACCATCAGCGCTCACTTGATGAAAGGCAGCGGCTTACAAAGGCGATAGGCGAGCTCGAGGTCAACCTGATGGAGTTTGGCAGGGACATAGAGGGCAGGCTTGACACGCGGATTCACATGCTCAGCGAGCTGATAAGGTCCGCAGATGAGAAGATAGAGCGTTTAGAGACACTGGCCGGTGAAAAGAGACGCCATGGATCAAACGTGCCCCCACTTCACATGGAGATTTACAGGCTGGCCGATGACGGGCTTGACAAGGTGGAGATCGCGCGGAGAACGTCGATGACTCCCGGAGAGGTGGAGCTCATCCTCGGGCTTAGAAAGTCGCGCGAGAGCTGAGGTTACCCATGCCGCGCAGGTGGCGCTTTTCAAGCGGTATGTCTGGGTTCGAAGACAAACAGGAGGCAGCTTGTGAAAGAAGCCGGAGATGGCGAAAAAACACCCATCGAGGCTAAACGGCAGGCCCAGAGGATTCTCAACGGGGTCATGTTTGCATGGCTGTTTCTGGTTGCTGTCTTGCTTGCTGTGATGGCAACAGGACTTGTTGCCGGCGGCGGTGACCCCGGCTTTGATGATCCCGAGAGGGCAAGAGAGGCCGCCGACACCCTTAAGATGCTTATAGTCCTTCTTTTTTTCGCGGCCACGCTGATAAACATCGGTTCACATTGGAGCGGCAAGATCGTAGCGGCGCGACGCTTCCAGCGGTCTGACCTGACCCCGGCTGCATGGGCCTTTGCGGTTTCGCAGGTGATCTGCTTTGTCGTATACTTTCTTTTCACATTGGCGGTATTTTACTACCGCGTGGCGGGTGCCGGCGAGGCGAGCGTAATGATAGTGGCGACTCTGGCGGCGATATTCGCATCGTTTTACTTTCTCAGGATGCCTCGTTATCTGCTGAACTCCGTATTCGCGTCAGACCAGGGCCGCGACACAACAGATGAGGAGATGGATCCGTGATCTACTGCGGCATCGACTCAGGAGCCAGGGCTACCAAGGTCGTGCTGGCCGGCAAAGATGGCGCTGTCATAGCACGTTCGCTCGAGCACACATCCTGCCCACCGGCCGGCGCTGCCGCAGTGGCGCTTGATAAAGCACTCGAGCACGCCGGAGCCTCCAGGCGCGACATATCATGCATTACCGCTACGGGCTACGGGCGCAACGCGGTCGAAGCCGACAGCCGCGTTACCGAGATAAGCTGCCATGCGCGTGGCGCCACGTGTGAGCTTGCCGGCGTGCGCACCGTTATAGACATTGGCGGGCAGGACTCCAAGGTAATCGCCCTCGGGGCCGGTGGCGAGGTAGAGGACTTCGTGATGAACGACAGGTGCGCGGCGGGTACCGGGCGCTTTCTCGAGGTCATAGCCGCAATTCTGGGCGTGAGAGTTTGTGAGCTGTCGGACCTGGCGTGCGCATCAAAAAAGCCGGCGCCGATCTCGGCAGTGTGCGTTGTCTTTACCGAGTCGGAGGTAATAAGCCTGGTATCCCAGGGTTATGAAAAGGCCGATATAGCCGCTGGGGTCATCCGTGCAATGGGAGTGTCGCTGCAGGCCATACTGGGGCGTCTCGTGGTGAGATCCCCGGCGCTTTTCGTGGGCGGAGTAGCCCACAACGTGGCGCTTCGAGATGAGATTGCTTCTATCAGCGGACTGGATATAGGCACTGCCTGTCACCCGCAGTTTAACGGTGCGCTGGGTGCAGCATTATTTTCCCTTGAAAAAACTTACCCAAAACGGTATATAAGAGCATAGGAAGGAGTGTATCTCGAAACGTATTATTCTGGGTATTGTTGAGGCCAGGCGGAATCTTCGAAAGGAGCTGGTTTATGTCGCGTACCTTTATGGTGGCTGGTGTGCTTGCGGCTCTTGTGCTGGCACTCGGCTGCGGTAGGCAGGAGGACCCGTTGCGTGAGGCTCCACGCGCGAGACCTCGCAGCTTCGGCCCTCCAGGCGATTATCCGATGGGGGTCACGTACGACAGCGATGCTCGCCTCTTCATCGTAAAGCATGAGGTCGGCGGCGAGACGCGCATGTGGGCATTTCTCAGGACGGTCCCCTATGGTCCCGGCGACCTCCAGTGGAATGAGCAAGACCAGATATTTCACGATCGGAATCGCCAGCGCCGGTATGACATCAACGGCTACCCCCTCCACACCGATCCCGATCCGCCCATCGTACCTCCGGATCCCCCCGCGAGCATGCGCAGAAGGAAAATCGAGCTGGAAAGGGCCACCGGAAATATAATGATTTCCATGTTTGCCGATGTTCACCCCCGCGATTGGGACGACCGCAGGTCCGGCGCCTACATAGTGGTGCCGTAGCGAGAGCAGGAACAAGCAACTCAATAAGGCGCCCGCACCACCCGGGCGCCTTTTCCTATTCTTCAAGCGGTTCTGCGAATTCCGGCAACTGCAGCACCTCGACTGCGTCAAGGTATACCTCACCGGGATCGTAATCAAACTCCTGCCAGGGCTCGCCCTCCAGCGATGGCACGGGACCAAGCTCACTCCATAACTCGAAATCCTCGGGCGGATCGACCCCGGCCTCCTCCCATCCGGCCAAGAGCTCAAGCTGTTCGGCGCGAACGACATTGTAGGCCCGCGTCCATTCTTGGTAATCTTCGAGGAAAGTCCTCTCCTTGCCGAATGGATTGGCACCCAGCACAATTCGCTTGCGAGTGATCTCAAAGACCCTTTCTGGACCCCACCCCTCGCCTGGCGGGTACTTCTCAAGTAGTGCTGCGGCCGAGGTGGGTCCGGGCTCGGCAATTTCCGGCCCCACACCAGCGGGGGCCTCTGCTTCGGGCTCAGCCTCGGCAAGCTCCGCGGCGCGCTCTCTTATCCGGCGCAGATAAAGCGCGCTTGCCTCTTCGACCTGTCGCAGCTCCTCCTGGGAGAGCGCAACCAAAACCTCCACGGAACGCACAGATGTCACCGGCGTCCCAAGCACACCTGACACCGCCAGCCGTTCGCCAGTCACATCCAGGAAAACCTGCCCTCTTTCGACCCTGAGCGCTCTTCCCGTAAGGGTCGTATGTCTCGTGCGAAGGGACACCCTGGGGGTCTTTGCCTCCTCAAGCATGGCTGTAAGCTCGTCGAGAGAGACCTCTATGGCAGCCTCCGTCACGGCTTCTGCCGCCGGGGGCGTGACGACCGCGCCTTCGCTGACTGCTGAAGCAGAGTCATCTGGCAATTCCTGCTCTGCGCGCACGGCCAGCACCAGCAGCAGCACCAGCAATACGGCCATGAACTTGTGCGCGGCCATTTTCATCGCTCCTTTACGGCAAAAAAAAGGACAGGCACTTCGCCTGTCCCTATTATATCACACGCTAAAAGGCGTCTGGGAGCTACTGGCCGAAATCGACCACTCCCGGCTCTGGGACGAGCCATATCTCGACTCGCCTGTTTCTTGCCCGCCCCTCCGGGGTGGCATTGTCATCGATTGGCAGGTGTTCGCCAAAGCCGGCTGTAAACATCCGCTCCGGCGCTATCCCATGCTCGACAAGCTGCAGCCAGACCGCCCTCGCACGCGCCTGCGAGAGGTGCATGTTGTCGTCCCACGGTGAAAACCGTATCGGCTGGCTGTCAGTGTGGCCGTCTATCCTGAGGTACAGGTTTTCGGCCTCACGCTGGCGAAACGCAGCGCCGGCCCGCTGCAGGGCAGCTATGGCCTCCGACTTGAGCGTGGACCGCCCGCTGTCAAAGAGCACATCACTTTCCAGGCGTATGCCACCGCCTTCGAGGTATATGCCTCCCATCTCATCGGCCAGCCCCCTCATGAACTGCTCGCCGATGCCGGGCACAGCCACCTGCCTGTACTGGTCGATAGCCTCGCTGTAAGCCTCAGCCTGCTCTCTCCAGTAGTCCACGTCCGTCTGGAGCCTCCGTACCTGGCCCTCGAGCTCACTCTTGCCCTGTCTTTCGCGGGCAACCTGCGCCTCAAGGTCGGCAATCTGCCTGTTGAGCGCGTTTCGCTGCGCTATGAGCTCCTGGTTAGCGCCCTGGAGCCTGCGAAGGTCAGTTGTGCAGCCGGAGGCCACAACCAGGGCCAGAACCACCAGAAATCCAAAACCTATTGCCCTTCTGCCTCGCATGCTCCCTCCTTTCAGAGCCCTCTCAGTTGACAAAATAGTCTGTAAGCGCTGGAAATGGGTTGGTACCCATGACAAAGCTGATCAGGGTGACAAACCCGAATGCCAGGAGAATGATGGCCGCGACCAGCAAAACAGTCATGCCGACACTCGCAGACTCAGGCTCTTCGTAGGCCTTGAAACCGGGGGTCTCCATGGAGAGCAACTGCGCTTCCTCCTCGGAGATCTCCTCTCCCTCTTCCTCGACCTCCGCGCCGATTTCAAACTCGCTCAAACTGGCGATTTCATCTTCCTCATCGCCCGCGACCTGTTCATCCAGAGCGCTGGCGCTTGGCGGTGGCGGCACTTTCTCTTCATCGAGCGGGGCCATTGTAAACTCTTCCTCCTCGGCGGCCGGCTCACCACCCTCGCCTGCGGGCGGCGGCGGGACCTCCTGTGCCGCCTCGGTAGGTACCTCCGGCAGATCCTCCGCGGGAGCGAGAGTAATATCCTCACCCCCAGTGGTTTCTTCGACCATTCCCAGGCTGGCCTTTAGCTCGTCAAGGTCTTTCCTGCGAAACTTGACCTTCCCGCCGTCCATGAAGTGCCTTATCTTGCCCTCGTTCATAAGCTCCTTGAGCTCATCTTCGCTCATATTGAGCTCTTGGGCGGCATCCTCAAAAATCACGTAACCGTTGGCCATCACTCACCTCCAAACAGCGGCTTCGATGTTACTGCAAGTCTCGCGCGCCGCGCGCCGGAAAAACACACTCCATCAATGCCAAATATAGCGGCTTAACTGCCCGGTTCAAGCATATTTTACAGCCGTTATAATGCGGCTGTCCCGCCATTAACATGCTCAGTAGACTTCCTCGGGCCGGAAAACCTGTTCACTCACGATCCGCCATCTTTCATTTTCGGCATCCCACGCACGATAGTAGCAGGAAAAGTAGCCGACGTGACACGCTGCAACCTTTTGCTCGACGACGATGAGAAGCGAGTTGCCCGCGCAATCCGGCCGGACTTCCCTGACGAGCTGCACATGCCCGCTTTTCTCACCCTTTATCATCAAGCGACCCCTGGAGCGCCTGAAGAGATGAACCTTGCCAGTCTCCATAGTCTTTTCAAGGGCCTCGCGGGTCATATAGCAGAGCGTGAGCACTTCGCGGGCGTCGCCGTCGAATATTATGGCCGGGATAAGACCATTTTCATTGAAATTGAGGCTTTCGAAGAAGCTCTCCACCTTTTCCTCCAGAAGCCGCCCGGGGGCCCCTCATTCGAGCAATAACCTCACAAGGCCCGCACCGCAACGATCATTATGCACAAGGCCCGCCAGGCTGTCCAACCTCACCTGGATAATCCTTTAAGCCTGCAGGTCGCGAATCAGTGCCGCAAGCGCCTCAAGATCCTGGGTTTCAAGGACCCTTTCGCGCGCCTCTACCGGGCAATCTAGCTTTACGAGCGCCTTTTCGACTCGAGCCCAGAGCTTTCTTTTTTTCTGCGGGGCGTCGGCAAGATAAAGGTCTGAAACAATCTCGCCGAGCTTTTGCAGCGCGAGCGTCTCGGAATGCTCATAATACCGTCTGATGACGCCCTTCTGGTAAGGGGTATAGTCAGCCATGCTGTCTCCTTTAAGCGTCGGAGCTCATCTCATTTTAGTCGGATCACGCGCCTCTTCTTCAAATGAGCGGTTTCGCAGGGCGACCTTCCGGTCGGCGCGGATTCTCTCGATGGTGTCGGCGAGGTTTTCGCTGAGAGCCTCCGCAAGGAGCCGCCCTCTTTCTCTGTTCGGAAAGCGCGGATCGCCGGCCAGCGAGTCGGGGTACTCCGCGTACCACCAGGTCTGCGCCAGCGCAGGGCTGATATCGAAATCAAGCCGCGACGCGCCGGCGTCCCTTTCCTTGGATATCGCATCGGTGTCCACCAAATCGCGGCCGGTAAAGAGCATAACGTCCGTTTCACCGTCGTCGGCATGTCCGCCCGGCAGCTGGGCCTTTCCCATAGCGAGGGCCTTTTCCCACTTCTGGCCGTAGCCGCAGCGCATGATGAATAGGCAGTATGCTGCGTAATCCCGCCCTTTGCCGGGAAGATCCTGAATGAAAGTCATCAGGATGTTATTGTTGCCGCCATGGCCGTTGACAAGGAGTATCTTCTTGATGCCATTTCGCGAAACTTCGTCGCAAACCTCCTGAAGAAACGTCAATATCGTCTGTGCCGACAGGCTCACCGCGCCCGCCGAGGCCTTCATCTCATTGACGAAAAGATACGGCATGACCGGCAGCATGAGAGCGCCGGATTTCTCACAGGCCTCCCGGCACAAAAACTCGATGTTCAGCGTATCAGTGCCGAGCGGCAGGTGCTCACCGTGCTTTTCAATGCTGCCGCAAGGCAGGACGGCTACGGCCTCACCGGAGGCCACTGCCTTCTTGAACCTCGGCCCGGTAATCTTAAGCCACTCCATGTTCGGCCCTCCAGGGAAAAAAACACCTTCAAGGCGCGCTGTGAGCCTTTGACACAGAGCGTAATGTTTATCGCAACGGACAGCACCCTGTCAACACAAAAAAGGCGCCTGCGCCTGCGGCGGCGCCAGGCAGCACCAGCAATTTTGGTGTGGAAGCGCACCGTACCGCGGTGTAATATTCGCCTGTGGCAATCCCGACACTGCCGGCACTGTGCCGGGGGGACTCTTTTGACAGGGAGCGAACTTGATGTCGAAAGCAAAGACAAGGTCAATCGGCATTCTCACTGCTGGCGGCGACTGCCCCGGGCTCAATGCGGCGATCCGCTCGATCGGTAAGGCGGCTCTCGGCACGCACGGCATCGAGGTGGTAGGGATATCGGCCGGCTTTTACGGGCTTATCACCAACCAGACGCGACGGCTGCGGGAGAGCGACTTTTCCGGCATACTCACCCAGGGCGGCACGATACTGGGCAGCTCTCGCGAGAAGCCGTTCGCAGAAAAAGACGACGACGCGCTCAGCGGTCATAAACCCGAAATGATAAGGGAAAACTACGATAAACTTCATCTCGACTGCCTCGTGTGCATCGGCGGAAACGGCACACAGACCACCGCCTGGAGGCTCTCACAGATGGGCCTCAATGTCATGGGCCTTCCCAAGACCATCGATAACGATCTTGCCGAGACCGACTTCTGCTTCGGCTTTTACTCAGCGGTGGACGTCTGTACCGAGGCTATCGATCGACTGCACACAACCGCACACAGCCACAACCGCATAATGGTGCTCGAAACCATGGGGCACAAAGCTGGCTGGCTGGCGCTGTACTCGGGCGTCGCCGGCGGTGGTGACGTCATACTCATTCCAGAGCTGCCCTACTCCCCTGAGAAAATCGCAGAACATCTCATAGACCGCGCTCGAAAGGGCAAACAGTTCAGCATCGTTGTGGTCGCCGAGGGGGCAAAAAGCGTCAAAGAAGCCGGCAGTAAGACCAAGATGAAAATAAAGGGTTCAAAGCCGTCCGCGGGATACCGGGTAGCCGCCGAGATCGAAAAGCTTACCCGTATGGAGACACGCGTAACGGTGCTGGGGTATCTTCAGCGCGGAGGTATACCCAGCCCCATGGACCGCGCACTTGCCACCGCAATGGGTACAGAGGCGGTTAAACTCATGATCGCCGGCGAGTACAACCGCATGGCATCGATGAAGGCAGGCGAAATAACGAGCGTGCCTCTCGAGGCCGTCGCCGGAAAGACCCGCAAGGTGCCGGCAGGACATCCCCTCATCGAAAGCGCCCGCATGGTAGGCACATGCTTAGGCGACTGATGCAGCGCAAGAGCGCCCGGCATTATGCATTACGGCTCGATGGGATGCGTAAATATCACTTCTATGATGATAATACCGCGCCTTTCACGTTATGATTTTCGCACACAGCGACCGCGGGAGCAGTGTACAACTCATCTGCCGGCTTTTTTTGAAAAAGTCGCGCGCTGCACTTACATTCCTGTGGTTTTTCTGATATGATGCGGCTGCCTCGTGAGCATGCATCGTTGGTGGACGGTCTGCTAAGCTGCTTACCGCTGGATACTCCCAGCAGAGGAGGTACCATGTCTCGCACCGGGGGTTTTTCCGTTCTGATCATTGCCGCGTTTGCGTTGATGCCTGCATTTTTCGCACCGTCCTCTCTTGCCCGGCGCGCCCCCGCCTCAGAGATCTTTGCCGTAGAGACCGCAGCCGTCGCTACAGCGCATGCTGCGGCCGCCACGGATACCGACGATGAAGTCACACAAGAGCCCGCCTCGCCGGCGCTGGCCCCCTGGCCGCAGGATGGCTTCACAGACATAACCCAGGAATCAGGCATCCACGACATTGTCGCGGCCAACTACGCGGCCTTCCCCAGGTGGTGGCTGAGCGGCGTGCACTTCGTCGATCTTGACGGCGACGGCACGCTCGACTTTTACATGGGCACTCACGGTCGCTTCGGCGGTGAAGACGGCGCCGAAGGAGTATTCGCCGCGCTCAATGACGGTACCGGTCGCTTTCGTCCGGCTCCGGGGCACTACCCGACCTCGGAAATACTGCTTGCCCACGATCTTACCGGCGACGGCCGCCTCGACCTCGTGATGAACTATACCGACGGCGGTGCCGAATGGTGGCTCAATCACTCGACCCCGGGCAGGCTCGAGTTTGAAAACGCAGGTATCCGCCGCGCTGGAAGCACCGGCCGTATCGGCGTTCTTGTCGACATCGACGGCGACGGGCACCTCGACTGGATACGCAGCGTCCGGGGGGGCATCGTCATCGATCGAGGCGACGGCGAAGGTGGATTTATTCAGGATGCTGTACAGATTCCCATTTCAGAGAATTACCGGAATGAGCATGCAGTTACTCCCGCCGACCTTAACAACAACGGAAAGATAGATCTGGTCATTGAATGGGGCAGGTACGGCTTCGTGGCCGGCATGTGCCGTATACTGCGAAATGACGGCGACCTTGAGTTCACCGACGTTACCGAAGAGTCCGGCCTCTGGGAGGAAGGCCTATCGGTACAGGCCGTCGGTGACTTCAACCGCAGCGGTTTCGTCGATATATTGGCACTGGAAGACCTGCAGGAGTGGTCGGTCTTTCTGAATGACGGCACCGGGCGCTTCACAAAGAAGGAAAATGCCATAATCGGCATGGAGGGGCGCGTGTCCATGGCGAGCTGGGGGCTGGGTGTTGTAACCGATTTCGACAACGACGGCCTTCCTGACATCCTGGTAAACGGCAAGCACTTCCTCAAGCTTCTGCGGGGCGACGGCGAGGGCCGCTTCACCTACATGAACCGCATTGCAGGCATCGAGGACTATTCAGCCTCCAGCATCGACGACGGTCTGTGCTTCGGTGATATAACAGGCAACGGCATGCTCGATATCGCCGGCTACAGACGGCGGGATGAGTCCATCCCCGACGCGATTCGCGGCGTACCCGTCATCTACCGCAATGACCTGCCGCCGCAAAACTGGCTGCGTGTGCGACCCCTGGGCCGCCCCGGCAACGCTGCGGCAGCCGGCGCCGTCATACGCATTACCGAGCCGGAAACCGGCAAGCTCCTCTGGCACGAGCAGGTGAGTATATTTAACCGCCAGGCCGCGCAGAGCTACTACGGGCTGACGCCTACCGAGCGGCATTTCGGCCTTGGCGCCCGCGAAACAGTCGATGTCTCGGTGCGCTTTCATCCTTCTGGCAAGGTTAAGACGCTTACAGACGTGGCGGCAAACGCAACAGTCGAGATCCACGAGCGTGATGCAGACAGCAATGTGAGCGTCGGCGAGCGCGCCGAAAGGCTACGCACGGCGGATCAAAGCCGCGACTGAAAAGCAGGCAGCGCGGGCACGGTCATGATAAAGACCCGCAACACACAGTAAGCGCCACCTCTTGGCTCTTGTCCTGACCTGAGCGCTATCGGGCGGGTCCAAACGCTCCGATGTCTATCCCCCCGACTACGCTACGAGGCACAGTTACCGCCTCACGCATGCCGGGCTCAAAAGAAGGCACGCCCGCCTTTACGTCTTCGAGCGCAGCCAGCCACGCCGGGGAAGGTTCAACGTCTGTTCCCGTAGTGGCGTACCTGATAACAATATCGATCGCCTCGCGATATTCCTCAGGCGAGACGCCGGCATCGATCAGCGGGGAGCCTTCCCTCGGTCGAAAGCCGCGACCGAGATAGCCGGGATTCTCACCACTGATGGTGCCTCGAAGCGTGTCCGGAACATCGGATATGCCGGCCTGAATCCAGTTGTTTGCGCCGGTTATCTCTCCCTGTCCGCGCCGTGTGAGGAAGCTTTGGCCAGGCCCGGCAAAAACGTTATTCAGAAATATGACGTCTGTCGTCGACGAGTCGTAGGTGAAAAGGTAAAAATCCCTCGGAAATATCGTGATAAATGTGTTGTTGACTGCCACAAGCGTCCCACGTGCCACTCCCGTGCCGTCACCAACACCAAGGAGCCTGCCCTGGTTTATCCCGGTGTAGGTGCGTTTCATGACGAGGTTGCCGAGCCAGAGCGTGTTGCTGTCATTGTTTGAATCAACCCCCAGTGAATAAGCGCATTCCTCTTCCACCCAGTTGAAGGCAAAGATGGTGTTGTCACCGCGGGACTTGAAGTTTTCGCCATCCGTGGAATTTCTGATAAGGCAGTTCTTGACCATCTGGTGGCGCGCGTTGAAATAGAAACCGTGCGTGCGATGGGGCGTGCCTACCCCCGGATATCTGCCATTGTCGGCGATCTCGCAGTTTTCTACCAGTATATAGTCGGCCGTGCGCGTTGCGAAAAGACCGTTTTCGTTGTCCCGAAAGACGCAATTTCGCAGCGTGACATTGTGACAGCCCGCCAGAA
>SLPQ01000220.1 GCA_007131925.1 Candidatus Brocadiia bacterium
GGTAAGCAATTGCCCGGCGGATAAGAAAGCGCCTGCAGACGCTGACGGCGCTGCGCCCAGGCGCATCCTGAGACTGCAAACAACGGGGGCGGCTCAGAAGAGCCGCCCCCGTTCACATGGCCCGTGTGGACTCAGCGGCTTGAGTGCCAGTGTAATTTGTAACGGTAGAGCATCGCAGCTGGGCTGTCATAATCTTCGAAAAGGTCTGGTGGGCTTTCTCGGCGGCACTCGGATCAGGCCATGACTTGTTACGCACGCAGGGGGCTGTTCTTTCCAGGCGAGCAGGGCCTGGAGATACCGGGCAGTACAGTACGCCTTTGGAAAGATCGGACAGGCTTGCGGCTTGAAATGAAGTACATTGCGCGTATAGTGTGCGATATTTGCCGGCAGGATAGAAAGGAAGGCAGTGATGCACAGCGTATTGTCCGTTCTGGCGGAGGCGCATTATAATAACGTAGTGATGGAGGAGGATCTTTCGCGCCTTGCGCAGGTTGCAAAGGTGACGCGCCGTGGCGATCTCTGGAAGGGCAGCGAGGACGCTCTTATCGAGGCATTAAAGGCCGCGGATGCTGACATAATGCTAACATCATGGCAGGCGCCAAAGGTCACTGTCCAGGTCCATAAGGCGTGGCCCAAGCTCAAGTACATCTCCCATACTGCCGGCGAGGTGAAGCATTACATCGACCGCGAGGTCCTGGCAGATGGTATGCTGGTCACAAACTGGGGCACTGCCACCGCCCACAGCACCGCCGAGGGTGCTCTGGCGATGACACTGGCCCTTCTGCGCAACTACCACAACATGCCCTACTGGATGCGCCGGGATGGGCTTTACTGGGAAACCCCCGGCCCTGCCGATGAGGGGTTATTTGAGCAGCGTGTCGGACTCCACGGACTGGGTGCCATAGCGCAGGAGTTCGCCCGGCTCATCTCACCTTTCAAATGCAGGGTGAGCGCCTTTTCGCCGCACTGCCCGGATTCCATCTTCGAGGAGCTTTCGATTACTCGTGCCGATTCTCTGGAAGCACTCTACGGCTCAAACCGCATCATATCCTGCCACGCCGCCAACCGGCCGGACACCCATCACATTGTTGATGCCCGCCTGCTGGCCCTCGTAGAGGACGGTGGTTGCTTTATAAACACCGGGCGGGGTGCAGTCGTGGACGAGGCGGCCCTTATAGCCGAGCTCAAGACAGGCCGCATAAGAGCGGCGCTTGATGTTTTCGAGGAGGAGCCGTTGCCGGCCGACCATCCGCTACGCTTTCTTGACAACTGCATGGTCGTGCCGCACCGCGCAGGCCCGACTCCTGACCGGCGCTATACAATGGGCAGGCACGCCGTTGACAATATCATTCGCTACATTAACGGCCGGGAGCTTGACGGAGTCGTCAGTCTCAGGAAGTTCGACCTCATGACTTGAGAGCGGCTGAACCTGCGAGGCCGGCAGCGACTGCCCGTCATGCGCTCGCCCGAGCTATTGCGCGTGGATAGCCACTATCTCCCCGTAATACACCGTGTGGTAATCGCCGGCAGCGTAAGCCGTATGGACATAGTCTCGGCGGATCATGGACGAATCAATCGGCTGCTTCATGGCGATGGCGCATTCTATGACAAGCTCTGCCTCGGCTATATGGGGGCACTTGACTTTCATCGAATCAGACGGCGTAATGCCGGCCTCGCTGAACTTGTCCATATCGCGGCCCGACCTGGTGCCAAGGAGACTGACAGCTTCATTCATATCCCGGGGAAGGACATTGACCGTGAAGGAGTCTCCCTTTTCGATGAACTTGTAAGTATGCCTGCTGGGCCTTACAAGCACCGTGCAGCATGGCCTTCCCCAGATGCTGCCGATGCTTATCCATCCAATTGTCATGGCGTTTGTGCCCTTGCGCGAGGAAGCTACCAGTACTGTGCCGCGGCTTCGAGTAGCCTCGACGCAGTCGATGATGCCCTGTGGAAACTCAAGGCTTTTCCGGGTCATTTCATACCTCCTTTCGGGTAGATCCGTCAAATTGAGAAGCCGCCTTGCAGCCGAGTCTGCCATGCCCCTTTACCCTTCACGCTGGGCGGATGTATATGGCGCGCCGCGTTCAGAAGCCGCTGGGAGTGACACCCGGCAGCTGTAGCGCCTCAGTCGTTCCGGCCTCTCCAGCAATACGTACAGAGATCATCGGCGTCGAGCCCTATGGCACTTATCATCTCGTCAAGCTCGAGATAGCGCAAAGTCGTGACGCCGATGTCGTCCCTTATCCACTGCACCATATGGGTGTGCTTTTGTGTAGTCGGGTCGACATACTCGGCTACGTCGTCGATCTCATGCCCTTCGAGTGCTTTTATTGCACGGCGGGCAGCCAGTTCATCGAGAGACCTCGTAGAGACAGCATAGATGCACGGAAACATCAGCGGCGGACAAGCCGCGCGCAGGTGAATCTCTCGCGCACCGCTGTCTCTGAGCTTTTTTACGGTGAGGTTCTTAAGCTGGGTGCCGCGGACGATCGAGTCCTCACACAGGACTATGCGCTTACCACGGATGATGTCGACTATCGGTATCAGCTTCATCTCGGCAACGAGGTCTCTGATCTCCTGTGACGGTGGGGCGTAGGAGCGGCCATAGCCCGGCGTGTACTTGACAAGCGGCCTGCGAAAGGGTAGACCACTGGCGATGGCATAGCCGATGGCGTGACCGGTGCCGCTGTCTGGTACGCCCGCGACAATGTCAGCCTTCAGGTCGTCCTTTGCGGCAAGCGCCGCTCCGGTCCTCTCCCTGACCGCCTCGACCGATATACCCTCATAAGCGGATGCGGGGTAGCCGGTATAGACCCACATAAAGGAGCAGACCTGGCGCTTTCTGGAGCCCTTCCAGACGCTTTCGGCCCCCTTTGCAGTAATGTGGACGATCTCTCCAGGCTGCACAAAGCGCATAAGCTCATAGCCGAGGTTGACAAAAGCCGAGGACTCTGTTGCCACGGCATAGGAGCCCTCCCTGCGGCCCAGTACAAGCGGCAGGCGCCCTCGCGCATCGCGCGCCGCAAATATCCCATCCCGTGTCAAGAGCAGCATCGTGCATGACCCCTCGATCTGATCAAATACAAGCCGTATGCCGTCTGCTATCGACTTGCCGGAGGATATTATCTTGGCGACCAGCTCGCTGGGGTTTATCTCTCCGCGCGCCACCTCGCTGAAGGACTGTCCGGCTTCAAGCAGTTTTTCGGCAAGGTCGTCCTTATTGGTGATAAGGCCGGCCGTGACGATGGCAAAGTCGCCAACCTTCGCCGACACGATAAAGGGCTGCGTGTTTGAGTCGCTTATAACGCCTATGCCGGATCTGCCGGGCATTTCTGCAAGGTGGGCGGCAAAGCGCGACTTGAACTGCGTGTCGGCTATCGAGTGGATCCTGTGGCGAAAGTGGCCGTCCAGCGTTGCCAGGCCGGCCACCTCTGTGCCGAGGTGGGAGTGGTAGTCAGTTCCGTAAAAAAGCGTACGCGTGCAGTCCGAAAGCGATACTACACCGAAAAGCCCACTCATTTCGCCTCCACGGGATGTGAGATCATGCCGGAAAAGAGAGTAACGACAGGATAGGATTTTACAAGTACCGTGCGCTCATTACAAGAACAGCCTTATTTCGCACCATCATGAGAACCAACAAGCGCAAGCAGGCAAAGAGGCATGCATCAGGGCGCCAGGCCGGCCTGTCCTTCTGCAATCAGAAGGCCGTCTGCGACTACTATTTTCGGGCGTTTTCAATTTTGCCACAAGTGCGCAGCAAATGCGCCACTGCTGCAAGCATTGCCGCCGCAAGCGCCGCAACAGAGACGCCCTTTCCAATGCGCAGGCTCTCAGGATGAAACTCAAAGTGTATTAACTGCTCGCCCGGCTCAACAAGACACCCCATGAAGTCCCCGTAAACTCGGATAATCTCAAGGTCCTGCCCGTCCGTGGATGCGCGCCAACCCTTGTGAAATCTCTCCGCGAAGACGAGCAGCTGACGCGATGGCGCAGCAGTAGCTATCTTCACGTCGCCGGGCTCATCCTTGACAATCCGCGCAAGACCCGGCTCGCCCGGCGCTATGCTTACAGGCTCATCGGTAAACGCGACCAACTGCGGATCAATATCCTCAAGAGCGGTGCTGAGGTCGTCGGTTGTGATTACCTGCGACACGAGGCGAGCGCGCGGCAGAGGAGCAGGCACACGTCGCACATCCCACCTGGGCTCTCCGCCACCATCAATCCTTTCGGTATCGGCGACAAGGTACATTACCGCCGAGACCCTAAGGGCAGCTATCGTGTTGCGGTCGAGCCTGGTGCGCGGGGGGAGGCTGCTTACTCCGCTTGAGAGGCGGTAGCCGGCGACTGCAGGCGCATTTGTATATGAGGGGACGACGTGAAGTCGATAGCGTACAGGATCCACGTCGAGGTCGATGCCGTCTGCAAGCTCTTCGATATGTTGCGCAGGTTCTGAGCGCACAAATGAGAGGCCGTAGACAGCCAGATCACCGGCCGTAAAAACTATCAGCACCACCAGTGCCTGCGGCCACCTCCTGCCTGCCGCCACTAAAAGCGCCGCCGCAGGTACGAAAAGCACAGGTCCTGCAAGTCTTGCCAACAGGCTGCCAGAAAGCATCTCATCCGGCAGGCCCCATGAGACAAGTGCGATCAGGACCGCCGCGACCGCAGCTGCGCAGGCCGGCAGTAGCAGCCGCCACGAAAGCATTCGAGCGCGCGTTGAGGGGCGCATGAGGGCATCGAGGGTGACTGAGGCCGCCACTATTAGACCGACGTTGACAAAAAAGAGAAATCGCGCCGGCGCTCTGAAGAGACTCATGAGAGGCACTTTCTGAAGCAGAGCGAATAAGGGCCCATGTTCGCCAAAGGCCAGCAGAAATCCCAGCCCTGCCAGCGCCAACCCGGCGAGCGCCAGTCGCCGTTGTGGCCCGCGCCTTGCCACAAGGCAGGTAAGCGCAAGAACCAGTACTCCTGCACCCACGTATGATCCATACTCCTGGGTGTTCAACTCGCCGATCGTTGCGACTACGCGCCCCTCGAAAAGATAAGGGGCAACGAGTTGAAGCAGGTTTGCTTTTTCGAGCGAGTACATGCCCGGGGCATATGAGACGGCATCAAGCCGGCCTGAGTCAAGGAGCGCATCGAAGGTAGGCAGTATCTGCACAGCTCCGATGAGCGCACCGATGATCTTGGCCCCCGCAAGCGTCGCTAGCTGCGGTAGCCCACCCTTCAGAAAAAGCGCGTACAGGCCTTCGATGAAGATGGACATAGCCAGGAGCTGAGGGTGGCCCAGGAGCACCTGCGACGCGGTCAGCATCATTACTGCAAAGGCCGGCCAGAGCCGGCGGCCCGGCCGCCCCATGAGACTCTGGAAGTAAAGAAGCCATGGCAGGTGCACTGCGACCGCCACCATCTGCATGTGCATGAAATGCAGCATGAGGTACGGCGAAAAGGCAAAGGCGATCCCGCCGAAAAGCGCCGCAGCCCGGCAGAGCCGCCACCATTTCAATAGAAGGTACATCCCCGTGAGCGCTATCGGATAAGACAGGAGAAGCTCAAGGGTGAACCCGGTCTCCAGCGGCAGCACCCGGTAGATGAGAAAGCGCAGCGGATGATACATGCCCGCCTGGCCCTCGCCGTGCACGTAAAAGCCGCAGTAAAGGCCGGGATGCCATTCAAATCTATACCCTTCTTCGAGGCAGTCCGCGTAGAAGTGTCGCTGCGGCAGGTGCAAGTTGCCTAAGTCGTCGTAAGTGTAGACCTTGCCCGTGAAAGCCGGCGCGGCCAAAACCGCAAGTAAAACCAACGCACACACGGTGCTTGCCGCGATGGCAACCGCCTCGCCGGCCACCCTGGAGTGCGGGACTTGAGGTGAGCACTGCTCTTGATCTGAGGCCATGGTGGTTTCTCTGA
>SLPQ01000047.1 GCA_007131925.1 Candidatus Brocadiia bacterium
GGACCGCGCAGGCCAGATAAGTATGCAGCGGGAGTACTCGAAAAAGACATTCGGTTGTGATCCGAAGGGCTTCTGGCTGGCAGAGAGGGTCTGGGAGCAGGGACTTGTTAGCTGTCTTGCCGACAACGGCGTCGAATACACGCTGGTGGATGATTCACACTTCAAGTTTGCCGGTATAAGAAGTGACTTTATCGCCGGCCGCTATATCAGCGAGGACCGGGGCCGATTCATCAGTGTCTTTCCCATGGATGAGAAGCTCAGGTATTTCATACCCTTTAAGGACCCCGAGGATACCATCGAGTATCTCGATGGGCTCGCCTCCCAGGGGGCCGCACGGCTGATGGTGTATGCCGACGACGGCGAAAAATTCGGATCATGGCCCCAGACGTACAAGCACATATATGAAGACAAGTGGCTTGCCCGCTTTCTTGATCTGCTCAGCCAGAACAGCGACTGGATCGAGGTCATCACCCTGGCGGAAGCGCTCGAGCGCATACCCCACGTGGGCAAAATATACATTCCCGATGCCAGCTATCGTGAGATGATGGCATGGGCACTTCCCGCAGAGACACACGAGGAGCTCGAAGATCTTGAGCTTGCGCTCGACAAGGCAGGCATGTTTGAGAGATCCCGCTTTTTCATCAAGGGAGCCATCTGGCGCAACTTTCAGTCGCGCTATGCTGAGGCATCGGAAATGTACGGCAAGATGCTTTCGGTATCACGAATGGTCGAGGCCCTCTCAACACGCTCCAGAAGTCGCCGGGAGGCCACCAGGCTTCTTTATCAGGCCCAGTGCAATTGCCCCTACTGGCACGGGGTTTTCGGAGGGCTCTACCTGCCACACCTTCGCATGGCCGTGTATGACCGCCTGATAAGGGCAGAGAGCCTGGCGCTGGGCACGCGCGGCCGCGGCATTTCGGTCGAGTACGAGGACAGAAACCTGGACGGCCGCGACGAGATAGTCGTGGACTCAGGACCCGCGCGGATGGTCTTCAAGCCTGACGAAGGCGCACATATGTTTGAATATGATCTGGTCGACAAGGCCTACAACGTGCTTGCCACGCTCACGCGACGCCGGGAATCCTATCACCGCGCTGTCTTGAGCAACACGGCAAAGTCGTCCTCGGACATCACCAGCATTCACGGAGCCGTGCGCGTAAAGGATCCGCACGTTCGCCAGAAGATCGTCTATGACTGGTACAAGAAGGAGAGCCTCGTCGATCATTTTTTCGGCCCCGGCACGGAGCTCAAGAACCTGAGCAGGTGCCGCTTCAAGGAGTTGGGCGATTTTGTGAATATGCCGTACGAGGTCGATGTCGATATATCAGAAGAGAAGGCCCGGATCAGCGCTGTGCGGCATGGGGGGCTGTGGATGGAGGCAGGCCGCAGGGCCGTGACGCTCAGCAAAAACATAATGCTTGAGGCAGGCGAGTCCGAAATCAAGATAGCATACGATATTTTGAATGAAAGCCACGAGGAGCTGGAGTTTGATTTCGGCGTCGAGTTCAACTATGCGATGCTTGGGGGCGAGGCGCCCGACAGGTACTATCTTATCGGCCATGATCGGGAACACCTCGGTAACCTCTCCACCATGGTCGAGCGTGACAGCTGCGGCGCGTTTGCGGCAGTGGATGAGTGGAAGGGGATCGAATGGTGGCTTGAGTTTTCCGTTCAGGCGGGCATCTGGGCCTTTCCAGTGCATACCGCCAGCATGTCCGAATATGGGGTGGAGCTGGTTTACCAGTGCTCTTCGGTCGTGCCACACTGGCGCTTCGGCCTGGCGCCTCAGGAGACCTGGAGCGTGGTCGTGACCTACGCGCCTCGGTCCTGGGCGGGTTGATCCGATAGCCGCGCACCACTCTCTGGAGATACAATGGCAGCGGAAAACTACGTTATAATTCACGGTCATTTCTACCAGCCACCGCGGGAAAACCCGTGGCTGGACCTCATTGAGCGCCAGCAGTCCGCCGCGCCGTTTCATAACTGGAACGAGCGCATAACCGCCGAGTGCTACCTGCCCAATACCGTCAGCCGCATCCTCAACAGCGACGGCCAGATCGAAGGCATTGTAAACAACTTCGAGTACATAAGCTTCAATATAGGTCCCACTCTCTTCGCATGGCTTGAGAAACACGCCCCGCGCGCCTATGAGCGCATAATAGCTGCCGATCACGCCAGCCGTTCTCGAAACATGGGCCATGGAAATGCAATCGCCCAGGCGTTTTCACACATGATAATGCCTCTGGCAAGCGACGATGATCTCGAAACTCAGATCATATGGGGTATGCGTGACTTTGCATCGCGGTTTGAGCGAGAAGCCGAGGGCATGTGGCTGCCCGAGACGGCCGTGAATAATCGGGTCCTGGCCGCCCTGCAACGCCATGGCATTAAGTTTACGGTGCTTGCTCCATCCCAGGCGAGAGCTGAAAGGCCGCTGGGTTCTCACGAGTGGCGTGACGTCTCAGGGGGCGGCATTGATACGCGCCGCGCGTACAGATACTTCATAAAAGATGAAACCGGCAAGGTGGACAAAGAGCGGTGGGTGGACCTGTTTTTCTTCGACGAGGCGCGCTCAAGGGCGATGTCTTTTGAGCACCTGATGCGCCACGCAGGCACCTTTGCCTCGGCACTGGCAGCCTCGGCCGGCGACGGCAAGGGGCCGCACCTTGTTCATGTGGCCACCGATGGGGAGACATTCGGGCATCACGAGCCTTTTGCCGACATGTGCCTGGCATACTTTTTCCACCATGAGGCCGCCGAGAGAGGACTCAAGCCGCTGAACTACGGCCATTTCCTCGAGCTTCGGCCCCCGTCGATGGAGGTGGACATCAAGGCCGGCCCGAAGGGCGAGGGCACGGCCTGGTCATGCAGTCATGGTACTGGCAGATGGCAGCGGGACTGCGGCTGCTCTACAGGCGGTCCAGAGTGGTGGCATCAGCGATGGCGCGCACCGCTTCGGGCGGCTTTCGACAACCTGCGTGCCAAGCTCAACGAGATCTATAAGCGTGAAGCCTCCCGGATGCTCAAAGACCCGCGATCCGCGCGCAACGACTATGTATCAGTCGTACATGACCGCGACGAAGATACCATAGATGCCTTCGTGGCCGCACATCAGGCCCGCAAGCTCGACAGCGATGAGAGGGTGACCCTCTTGCGCCTGCTGGAATCCCAGCGCAATGCCATGTACATGTACACCTCGTGCGGCTGGTTTTTCGCAGAGATATCCGGTCTCGAGGCCGTGCAGAATATGCGTTACGCAGCCCAGGCCATTGACATGGTCGAGGGGCTCGACGACACACCGCTGATGCAGGAGCTGCTCGCTGACCTGTCCGGTGCTCCCAGCAATATTCCTGATATGAAGGACGGCCGCACTACCTTCAGAAGGCTCGTATGGCCCTCGATGATGACGATGGAAAAGATCGTCGCAGCGCATGTAATGTCGGCGCTCGTTACCGAGAATTCGCACGTATGGCATCCACTGAATCATGTCGTCGAGGATATGCATGAGGAGCCGATGCCGGACATATATCTTTCGAGCTTTGGCATAGCCGGTTGCACCAGCCGGCTTACCGGCCTGCAGAAGCGTTACTGCTACTATGTGACCCAGTTTACAGCACATGATGTGAGGTGCTACATAAGGCAGGCGACACAGGTGAAAGACTATGAGGCTTTGAGAAGCCGCCTTGCCGTAAGCGACAAGTCCAGCCTGCCGGAGATATTCGGGGGAAACTTCATCTCCTGGGGTGATCTGCTGCCTGAAGTGGCCTCCAGCATAATGAGTGTTCTGGTTGATAAGGATCTCGAGACGCTTCGCAAGCACTTCACCGAGCTTTTCCAGGAAAACAGGGAGCTTTTTCAGGCCATAGTTGCTGCCGGCGATGAGCTTCCATATGAGATTCGGGGGCTTGTCAAGTATGCGCTCAGTCGCCTCTTTCACCAGGAGGTACTGTCACGGCGCGGCAAGTGGGACAGGGAGAGATTTGCCAACGCCGTGGAATATGTCGAGGCGGCGGGGCGTTTAGGAGTAGAGGTTGACACGCGCCATGTCGATCAGCTTGTCACCGAAGATCTTCTTGCTGAGGCCGAGGCTATCAAGGGGGACCTGAGCGCGAGGCACTTTCACAATGTGATCGCAATACTCGATATCGGACGGCAGTTGGGGCTTTCATTGCGGCGTGATCTTGCCGAAAATGCTGTCCTGGATGTCCTCGAGGAAAGGCTTGTCCCCTGGATCAGGGGCCTTGAGGACCCGTCGCGCGACAGAGACGATTATGAAGCGATACTCGGCATACTGGAGCTCGCCCGGGAGTTAAACTTCTCACCCAGGCGATACAGGGAGATGCTCAGGCCGTTCGAGGAGAAGATCGAGGCTGAGCAGAGCCAGGGAACCGGAGGTTGATTAGACGATGTATGGTCTTGCCCGTATGTATCAGACGATGCCTGACGGCACAATAAAGCAGGTGAATCCCTTTACCGGCACCGAGGTGTGGACTGTTCCCGGGCGCGGCAAGAAGCCCATTACCAACAGGCCGCCTACGACTACCACGCGTGTGGAGATTCACGAGCCGGAGGACTACTGCAATTTCTGCCCGGCGCATTATCTCAACGTGCCCCCCGAAAAGGCCCGCCTCATAATGAGCAACGGCAACTGGGAAATGCTCGAGACGCTCGACACCAGGCATTACTTTGACACTGTGGCCGAGTTTCGTCGTGTGCCAAACCTTTTCGAGATAGTCGGCATCGACTACTGGCGCCTGAACCACGGTTACAAGCTCAGCGAAAAAAACCGCGAGTGGAAAGAGCGCATACTCTCCAGCAAGGAGGGCTCTGAGCACGTGCGCCGTGTGCTTGAGCTCAAGCTCAGACTGTCAGGCAAGAGCGAGGCTGAGATCGCATCTTTGAGCGAAGAGGATATCGCCGATCTTTCGACGGCCTTTTTCGGCGGCGGTCATGAGCTTATCATCGCCAGAAGGCATTACAGGGAGGGTGCCGAGTACACGTCAGACATCTGCTCTGCAGGGTGCCTGTCGCTCGAGGAGCATTACCGTTACCTGCGCTTCACAATCGACGCGGTGACGGATATCAACAGAAACAACCGCTACGTGCGTTACGTTAGCGTGTTTCAGAACTGGCTGGCCCCGGCCGGCGCATCCTTCGATCATCTGCATACGCAGTTGGTGGCGCTTGACGAATGGGGCTCAAGCGTAGAGAGCGAGGTGGAGCTTGCGCGTAAGAATCCGAACATCTATAACGAGCTCATTGTAAACTTCGCGGCCTATTCGAACCTCATTTTCGCAGAAAACGAGCATGCCGTCGCCCTTTCGGAGATCGGCCACCGCTACCCGACCATCGGCATCTACAGCAAATCGGTGAACCTGCGGCCATGGGAGCTGACTGAGCCGGAGTTGCGCGGCTTTTCCGCCCTTGTGCATGCATGCCACGCCGCCCTGGGAAACCAGGTCGCCTGTAACGAAGAGTGGTACTACGCTCCCCGCGATGCGCTTGTACGCATGCCGTGGCATATTCTTATAAAACTGCGCACGAACAATCCGGCAGGATTCGAGGGAGGCACCAAGATTTACATCAATCCGGTCTCGCCTACCGACCTGCGCGACAATGTCGTGCCGAGACTCTATGAGCTCAGGCACGATGGCATTATAAGAAATCTCAAGATCGCCGAGGAGTGTCCATGTGAGCCCAACAGCCTGAAGTACTATCTGGCCAGTACCTGAGAGCCCCCCTCCCCCGGCATCTCTTGCCGCTCGCTGTAGGGCGGTGGATGAAAACTGCAACTTTCTTGGCTTGCCGACGGTTCTCATGTATAATACCCGGTGCTTGACCTGAAGCTTGAAAGCGCCTCAGGCAAAATAGCGTGTTGCCATGAACAGGAGGCCAAGGACTATGAAACGCAGCGATCTGAAAAAACTCACCCGCCGTGAGCTCTACAGCATGGCGAAGGCATACGACGTATCCGGTCGAAGCAAGATGGCCAAGGAAGACCTCGTGGAGGCCCTTTCTCGCGTCTCCGCGAAGAAAGTGATGCCTGAACCCAAGCCGCCCAAGCGGCGCATGGCAAAGCGGCGCAAAAAGCGCAGCATCAAGGTGACCTCACGGGCAGCAAAGCCCATATCGGCTCCATCTTCGACATCCACGACCGTCAGCCGCCCTCCTTTGCCGCAGGAGCCGCCGCCGGCGTACGTGGACCGTGGCCCGGAGCTCCCAAAGGAGTACGGCCAGGACAAGCTGAACGCCATGGTACGCGACCCAAACTGGATATTTGTCTACTGGGACTTGAGCGGCGGCTCGCTCAGCCGGATCGCATCAGAGGCGGGCCCCGGCGCATGGATGCTCAGGGTTCACAATCTTGGGGTCCATAATCATGAAGACATCCCCGTTCTCGTCGAGGGGGGAAACTGGTATCTGCCGGTTGATGCCGACAGCGAATACCAGATCGATATCGGCCTGCTTGATATGGGGGGCAATTTCCATATCGCTGCATCCAGCCGCAAGGTAAAGACGCCCCGCATGGGCATAAGCGACAGGGTGGACGAGGAATGGCTTATCATGGAGGATGAGTTCCGGCGGCTCATGGATATCTCTGGCAAGCTGCATGATCGGTTTTCCGGCAGCCATTTCATCTCAGAGATAATCTCCCGCCGGCGCGGCGGCCTTATACATTCGGCCGGCGTCTCCAGCTTTGGCGGTTCGCGGCGCCGCTGATCCATGACGCTTTTCGCAAGGGGTCGAAGCTACACCTGCTTAGGCCCCTTTTACATTTTCGCCTGAAAGGAGGCAGAGTTGTCGGACGGTTACCTTGCCATGGTGCTTCACGCCCATCTGCCCTTCGTAAGGCATCCGGAGTATGATGAATTTCTCGAGGAGGACTGGCTTTTCGAGGCCATTACCGAGACCTACATACCGTTGCTTGGTGTCTTTTCGGCGCTCATGCGTGACGGAGTGGACTTTCGCATAACGATGTCGATGACACCGCCACTGTGTGAGATGCTCACAGACGACCTTCTGCGGTCGCGCTATCTGCGCCGGCTCGACAGGCTGATAAGCCTTTCCGAACAGGAGGTGGAGCGCACCCGTCACAGGGACAGCGATTTTCACGAGGCTGCCTGCATGTACATGGAGCAGTTTACCAGGACAAGGCGCTTTTTCGTCGAGGAGGCAAAAGGAGACCTCGTTGGAGCTTTCAGGACTTTTCAGGATGCGGGAAACCTCGAGATCATCACGTGTCCTGCCACACACGGCTTCCTGCCGAATATCTTCACTCCGCAGGGGGTTCGCGCGCAGGTATTGACCGCCGTCGCAAACTACAAGAAGCACTTTGGGCGCATGCCCAGGGGCATGTGGCTTGCAGAGTGCGCATATTCTGAAGGCCTCGAGGAATACCTCGCCGAGGCGGGCATAGAGTATTTCTTCACCGATACCCATGGGGTGCTGTACGGCACACCCCGTCCGAGATACGGCACCTATGCCCCTGTGCACTGTCCCAATGGCGTGGCTGTCTTTGCGCGGGACATCGAGAGTTCCAAACAGGTCTGGTCATCTGAAGAAGGCTACCCAGGCGACTACCAGTACAGGGAGTTTTACCGCGACCTCGGCTTCGACGGACATTATGACTATATACGCCCCTTCCTGCACGGGGATGGCGTGAGGCGAAACATAGGCATAAAGTACCACCGGATCACCGGCGATGTCGATCTTCATGACAAACAGCCCTACAGCCCCTCCGAGGCGCGCAAGAGGGCGGCCGACCATGCCGGCAATTTCATGTTTAATCGTCAGCACCAGCTCAAGTGGCTGCGCGGTGAGCTGGGCCAGAAGCCGATCGTCATCTCCCCGTACGATGCTGAGCTGTTTGGGCACTGGTGGTTTGAAGGCCCTGAGTTTCTGGGTTTTCTGCTGCGCAGAATGGCCTCAGACCAGGATACCATCGAGCTGACCACGCCCTCTGAGTACCTTGCCCGGCACCGCAAAAACCAGGTAGTCCAGCCTGCTTTTTCCTCTTGGGGCGACAAGGGATATGCCGAGGTGTGGATAAACAGCACTAATGACTGGATTTACAGACACCTTCACTATGTCGAGGATATGATGGTGTCCCTTGCTCGGATGTATTCCAATCCACCGCAGCTTGTCAAGAGGGCGCTCAACCAGGCCTCCAGGGAGCTTCTGCTGGCACAGGCAAGTGACTGGGCCTTCATAATGACGACCGGCACAATGGTCTCGTACGCCGAAAAGCGTACCAGAGAACATATCCTCAATGCCCTTCGCCTTGGGGAAGAAATCGAACAGAGCAGGATTGACACACACTGGCTGGAATGGCTCGAGTCAAAAAACAATATCTTCAGCGAAATGGACTATCGCGTCTTTCAACGCTGATCGCGCTGCAGACTGCTGCGCTCGTTGTCTTAATGTTAAATATGTCTGCGGCAGCTTGCGCGAGCGTCGAGAGCCTTGTACGCATTTACACCCACAGCTTCGATGAGGATCTCGATGCTGACGGGCAGCCCGACCGCTGGATCAGGACAATTGACAGCGGTCATCCCCATTATGTTTCTGCAGGCCTTGATTTCACTACCTCCTACAAGGGGGCCGGGAGCCTGAAGATAGCCGCCGGCGGAGCCGCCGCTGAGTACCAGAGCCCGTGGATTGAGATCGACCAGCATGCAGCCTACGATGTCAAGGGGTTCCTGAAGACTGAAAATCTTCCCTTCTCAGGCCTCAGGGCGACAAAGGCCTTCATTGAGGTCAGACTTTTCGATCGCAGCAGGGCCTTATTAGCAGAGATAAGGGGCTTTCCGCAGGCCAGCGGCACTACCGACTGGACTGAGGTCTCCCTTATGGACGTAGCCCGCGGGGAGCCCCGGGCGGCCTTCCTTCGCGTGGCGGTGGCCCTGGAAGGCCGATCGCTGGCAGGTGCGGTTTGGTTTGACGAGATCGAGATTAAGAAACGTCCGATCGCATTTCTGACCACAAACAATGCTGGCAACATCTTCAGACAGTCCGACAGCAAGATTCTTTCATTTGAAGCAATGGGCCTGCCTGAAGGACAATGGGATGTTGGCTTTACCGTGGAGGACGACCGGGGCGCGCATGTCCACCTGGTCGTGCTCGAAGCACTGGCGGGAGACGACGGGAGAATAGCAGTAACCTATAGACTGCCCGCTCTATCTGCAGGTGCGTATGAGATTACCGTGCAGGTCTTCCGCGACACTCTCTCCGGCCTGACGCATCGCACGCGTATTGGCGTGCTGCCTGATTACAGGAGACGTGCGCCCGGTAAGAACTTTGGCATAAGCCTTACAACCTTTCCGGGTGAGGAGTCGATGGCCGTCGACCTTGCGGCCGTCAGTGGCATCGGCTGGATCAAAATGCCGCTTTCCGACCACTCTGGAGACGGCACGGCTGAGCGCCTGCGCTTGATTACCGATCTTCGACGGCATGAGATAATGCCGGCAGGTGTGCTGGAGATCCCCCCGGCCACAGTGCGTTCAGATTATGACACTGACAGGATCGATTGGCCGCAGCTTTTCGGAGAGACTGTAAACGCCTTTGCAGGCAGACTTGAGTGCTGGCAGCTTGGTGCGGACACATCGCACCCCGGACTCGACGCTATTCACATTGGCTCCTTCGATGACCTGAAGCATTTCATCGACAATGTAAGCTTCACGTCGCTATGCGGCATGGCGGTCGACAGGGGCACAGATGAGCTTGCGACCGGGGCGGACTTCGCAAGTATCGAGGCGTCAAGCTTCAAGAGCCTCGCGGGGGCAGCCGGCGGGACACGCCCGCCCGGCGCAAAGCGCTGGTGGGTGTGGATGGACCTGGCGGACTGGACCTACAGCGACCCCGAGGCAGCCACGGTGCACCTGGCCCGTGAAATCGCGGGACTATTTCACCTTGGCGCAGAGTCGATCTTTTTCAAAGACCCGTGGTCGAGGCAGGGCATGTTTGACAGCCAGGGCAGCATATCCCCTTTTGGCCTGGCCGCGCTTAACCTCATCCACCAGCTGGCCGGCTCCACCTACAGCGGCGCTATTTTGCTGCCGGGCGGCACTCCAAACGCGATTTTCACGCGCGGCGACGAGACTCTTCTGCTCCTCTGGCCTGATGACGAGCCCTCAGAGGAGCGAATCTTTCTGGGAGAGGCGGTCGAGGTCATTGACATGTTTGGGAGACGCCGGCAAGCACACCGCGATCAGGGCGAAAACGTGATTATGGTTGAAGCAGCGCCCATCTTGCTCAGCGGTGTCAATCCGGCAGTGGTAAAGCTACGACAGACATTCAAGGTGGAGCCGCAGGTTGTTGACTCCATTTACCAGCTGCAGCCGGTTTTCATGAGCTTCACCAATGAGTTCGCCACACCGATAGCCGGGGAGCTTTCTGCGACATTTCCCCGGCACTGGGAGGCAAGGCCGGACAGATTTTTCGTGCGGCTGGGGCCAGGCGAGGTCTTCAGAAAGCAGACCAATCTGCTGGTGCCCTACAACGCTCTCTCCGGACCCCTGGAGGTCCATCTGACGCTCGACCTTGGCGGCGGCGCACAGAAGACGACGCTGATACGGCAGATAGAGCTCGGTTCGACGGCATTCGAGATGGAGATTGAGATTCGCGAATCGAGCACCGGCATTGCCGTTCATCAGAGGATTTCCAACATATCCACGAATCTCCTCCATGTAACGGCCTTTCTCGAGGGTGAAGGCCTGGAACGGATCGAGCAGCCTCCAAGAGACCTGGCAGCCGGCTCGACCACCACCTTCATTTACAGGCTGCCGGTCGCCGGCAACTGGGACGAGCAAACACTAAGGGCTACCGTGCGGGACAGGTTGACCGACAGGTTTCTCAATCACGAGTTTGTCGTCCAGAGAGATGGCGGCTCAAGGTAAATGGCGCATACCCGAATGTACGACGACTTTGCAGACACCATCGTGAAAGCGGTATCGGCCCGCAAGGGGGGGTTTCTGCTGGACTGCCCCCCTGGCGCCCACCACCCGCGCAACATACCTCTTTCGTGGGCCAGCGGGAGGCTGCTTTTCGGCTGGGAGCCATCAGGCCATTTTGAGGTAGCCGACGGTTCGCCTGCGTGCGAGCCTTTAGATCACCTTGCAGCATGTCTTGATCCGCCACACGAGTCAGCATCGATAGCAGTCGGGTATCTCTCATACGATCTAGGAAGCCTTTTGGAACCGAAGGCCGCCTCCAGGCATCCTGCCCCCCCTCTGCCGACGGCGAGCCTTGCACTGTATGAAAGACATTTTGAGTATGACTCATCGACTGGAGAGCTCCATGTGGTCGAAGGCGGCCGGACGCGCGTTGGCCGAGACACTGACTATCAGGAGTTGAACGCCGCGGCACGGGGGGCTGATGCTGCCGTGGTCGGAAGGGCGGCTGACGAGATTTTAGCGGACTTTGAGCCGGGCGCATACATCGAGGCTGTAGCTGCCGCGCGTGAGTACATCCTTTCGGGCGACATTTTCGAGGTAAATCTCTCACAACGCTTTACCACCCGCTCGTGGCTGCCGCCATGGGCGCTTTACATGCGTCTGCGCCGGCTGAATCCGGCGCCCTACGCAGCCTTTCTGAACTTCCCCGGCTATTCTATACTCTCTTCGAGCCCCGAGCTTTTCCTGCGTGTCGATGGCTCTGGTGTTATCACGCGCCCGATTAAGGGTACCATCGCCCGGCAGGAGGACCAGGTCAGCGACGACCTGGCGGCAGCAAGCCTGGCAGCGTCAGAAAAAGACAACGCGGAGCTGGCAATGATAATCGACCTCGAGAGAAACGACCTCGGACGCGTCTGCGATTACGGCAGCGTCGTCGTTCGCGAGAGGGCACGTGTAGAGACTTTTGCGCGTGTGCATCACCTCGTCTCGACAGTAGAGGGGCGTCTCTGTGACGGCGCGGGCGTCAAGGAGCTCCTTAAAGCCACCTTTCCAGGAGGGTCGATCACCGGCGCTCCCAAGGTGCGCGCAATGCAGATCATAGATGAGCTCGAGCCTCTCCGGCGAGGCATATATACAGGCTCCATAGGATACCTGCTGCCCGGCGGCAGGGCTGAGTTTAACATCGCGATAAGAACAATGATCATGCGCGCCGGCCAGGTCGCCCTGCAGGTAGGAGGAGCAGTGACAGCCGACAGCGATCCAACCGCCGAGTACGACGAAACACTGGCCAAGGCCCTGGGCATGCTGGATGCACTCGGCCTTGAGGGACGTCTTGCTCAGCGGGGGCAACCAGGATGAGGGCAGAGTCGGCTTTTGCAGTTTTCGGTCTCGGCGGTCACATGGAAAGCTGTGCCGGGCTACCGATCGACGCGCTGTCACTCGGCGAGGGGGTTTTTGAGACGGTGCTTGTGCTTTCTGGGAGGCCGGTTTTCAGCCGCCGTCACGAGGCACGTTTGGCTGCCTCGTGCGCAGAGCTTGGAATAGCTCTCCAGCGTGAGGCAAGGCAGCTTTACAACACTGCGCTTGAGTGGGCCGCGGCCACCGTGGCCCCTCGCTTGCGCCTGCGTATAGCCGTCTTTGGCGGCAGCCGGGATGAGGAACCAATCGCCCTCGCTGCAGCAAGACCAGCGGTCACACCTGCTGGGGCGGCCAGGCTTGCAACAGCCGCACTGCGTCGGCAGAGAGGTGCTGTCGCATCTATGCACAAGACCACCAGCTATATCGAAAACCTGCACTGCTTGAGGCGTGCACGCGAGGCGGGCTTTCATGACGCTCTCTGGCTGGACGATGCTGGAGACATTGCCGAGACCTGCACGGCCAATATCTTCTTCGCCGAAAAAGGCGCCTTGGTCACTCCCGGCGAAGGTGCGATCCTGCCCGGAGTTGTGAGGGGCTGGATACTCGAAAACGCTGCAAACATGGGTATTGCCGCCACCCAAGAGCAGATAACGGCGGTGCAGGCGCAGCGGTTTGAGCACGCCTTCATGACCAATTCGCTAATAGGCATCATTGCCGTAGTGGCCATTGGCGAGCTTCGCTTTGCCGATGTGCGCAGCGAGAAGTGGTTTGGCCGGCTTGCCGCCGCCTATGAAGATGCCGTCAACAACAGCGCCTCAGCGGCGCCCGGGTAAGCTGCAAGCGATTTTCGGACGGCAACGCTTGCGCATGACGGGTTCATTTCTATAATTTCTCCGTAACCGTCAGACGCTGCGCTAACGCCCGCAAACAAAGACTTTATGCGCCGGCCAAACCGGTGCCGGCAGGGCGCAGACACGCTCCTGCGCGGAACTTCCAGCGCAGCCATCCGGTCAACTATGCCGGGTGAAAGGCAGGCTTTTCCCACGGGGGCTTAATGAGTTTTGTAGTTGCTATTCCTGTATATAACGAGGAAAACTACATAGATTCGGTGCTCGAGTGTGCGCTGAAATTTGCCGAGGACGTCGTTGTCATAAACGACGGCAGCACCGACGGGAGTGCCCGGAAGGCGCGCGCGCATGGTGTAAGAGTTGTAGATCATCCCGCAAACATGGGCTACGGCCGGGCACTGCGCAGCGCCTTTGAATATGCCGCTGAGAATGATTTCGAGATCGTCATCACCGCCGACGCCGACAAGCAGCACCCACCTCGCTATATACCCGTGTTTCTCTATCACATGGGCGATTATGATATTGTCAGCGGCAGCAGATATCTTTCTTCGCAGTGGGATGACACCCCTACCCTTCCGGAGCGCGCCCAAGTCAACATGACCGTCACAGAGATTGTCAACTCCGTCACCGGCTACCGGCTTACCGACTCTTTCTGCGGCTACAAAGCTTATCGAGTCTCATCGCTGGCGAAACTCGACCTGAAAGAGGATGGGTATGCCATGCCGCTGGAGCTCTGGATACAGGCAGCAAAGCACAGCCTCACTGTTAAAGAGATACCGGTCAGCCTCATTTATCTCGATCCCGACAGATCATTCGGCAAGGACCTGGACGATCACAGCGTGCGGCTGGCGCACTACAAGGAAGTTATTCTCCGCGAGGCGCGCCGCGCAAAGCTGCCATTTCCGGAAAACCTCATGTCGGACCGCCACTGGGGAGATGATGCACTACGATGTTCCCCGCGGTAATCGCGAGTATGCCTGCTGGCCGGCTGTCGCAGAGCTTGTCGGCCTGATCGAGCACAACAGGAGGCTTATCAATTCTTTCAGCTTCGATGTGCTTGACATTGCAGCTGGTGAGTTTCGCGCGCGCACTATTGCGACACTTGCCGATGCAGCCCGTGAATACGCCGCCCGCATCGGCATAGGTAGGCCTGCGACCCTGGACCGACCGATTGTCGCCACAGGGCACCAGGCGGACCTCCATCACGCGGGCGTTTGGATAAAGAATCACCTTGCCTGCAGACTGGCACATGCTGCCGGTGGATCGAGCTTGAACCTGATCGTGGACAACGACGTCCCGAAGCACCTCGGTATTCTAATGCCTGTAAGAGACGGCGAAAAATGGTATCAGAAGGAGGCTTTTTTTGCATCCAGGCGCGCCGAAGCCGCCTTCGAGGAGTATCCGGGGCAAGTCGAAAAGCCGCGGCGCTTCCTGTCTGAGACGCGACGCATCTCTGCCGGAATGCCACATGCGGATGAGGCGTGCCGGCTTGCCGAGCGTCTTACAGCGTCCAGCGGAAGAGGTGCGACACTTGCAGATGTGACGAGCGCGCTCAGGGCGGGCTACGAGACCGAGGTGGAGATCGAGAATTGCGAGCTTCCGGTCTCGCGCCTGGCCGCTACTCCGGTTTTTGCCGCATTTGTGGCGTCCATTATCCGCGAGGCGCGGCATTTTGCCGGGATTTACAATAAGGCTTTATCCGATTACCGAAGTCGCCACCGGGTCCGCAACGCTGCCAACCCGCTGCCCGATCTCGCCATGGACGAAGAGACGGTCGAGGCGCCCTTCTGGGTATGGCGTGCTGGAGGTTCTCGCCAAAGACTGAAGGTCCATGGCGATAGCGCCTGCATCACTCTTGTGGCCGGCGCTGAGGCAGTCGGCTCGCTTTGCGTGGAGAGCTTCGAGTCGGCTGCCCGGTCATGGTCGGCGATTGAGTCGTCAGGCGTTAAGATCCGCCCGAGGGCGCTCACAAATACGATTTTCATGCGCCTGTTTGCATCGGACCTCTTCATCCATGGCATCGGCGGCGCAATGTATGATGAGGTCACTGACCAGATCATCCGAGAGTTTTATGGCACAGAGCCGCCGCAGTATGCGACTGTCTCGGCGACGCTTACGCTCGACTGGGACTTCGAGCCGGTCGATCCGAGTGATGTGGGCGCACTCAAGCAGGCCATTAGAGAGATCGACTACAATCCACAGCGCCACATTGAAAACCGTGGCCCCACTTGCGGAGAGGCAGCGCTTATCGATGAAAAATGGCGACTGGTCCGGTCGACGCCCGATACGCGTAAGGCGCGAAGGAAGAAGTTTCAACGGATAAGAGAGATAAATTCCAGGCTCGCCGAGCGCTTGGTCAGCCTGCGGGAAGGTCGCCTCCGGCAGCTTCGCGAAACCACGGAAAAACTGGAAAGAGACCGCGTGGCCTTCGCCCGGGAGTATCCCTGTTTTCTGCTGGGCGCTGAGCGCGTAGCAGAGTTTTATGCAGAGGTCCTGGCGCCGCTTGCAGCTAAATCTTCCTCATGAACATGAGCGCCCCCATCACGACAAAGATAATACCTGCGACCCTGCTGAGAATCTCCGGACTTATGAACCGGCTCGCAGCCGCGCCAAATGCCGCACCCATGAGGGCCGCCAGAAAGAGCGCACATGCCGATCCGGCAAATACTGACAATACAGGGTAGCCCCTCGCCGCGAAGTTGATGGTTGCAATCTGGGTCTTGTCGCCCAGCTCAGCCAGAAACACCGTCGCAAAGGTGATGGCAAAGGCATTCCATTGCCAGTTCATCAATCTTCCCCCATCGCAGAATCAGAATTCCATCTTTTTCAAGCGGCTCAGCCCAAGGTTAAGGAAAAAGACGCTTGTGGCCGCACCAAACAGGATGCTCCACCCGAGATATGCGCTTAAGACCCTCGCATAACTCTGCGTAAAGCGTCCCGTACGGGCTATCGCCATCTGCTGCGGCATTGCAATGGCGAGCACCATTGCGGCAATGTAAACCAGTGAGACTATAAGGTTCAGCGTACCACCGAAGCCGGCGACGATCCGGGCGGGGTTATCCTCCTTCATATTCGGATAGCATGCGCCCAGACCGACCGCGATCGCGGACAGGCCGGCGCATATGCCCACGACCAGCAATGCATGTCCCAGATAGATGCTGACGGGAAAGCCGAGCATGAAATCGGAAAAGAGTATAAGGCTCTCGCTCAGGATGAGCGTCCCGACAAAAGCGAAGAGAAACTTGCCGTACAGGATGTGCTCCCGCTTCACAGGCGCAAGACCAAGCACCCAGAATCTCTTGCCCTCGAGGCTGAAGAGCGGGTAAACAAAGCGCCCCGTGAAAGTGGCCAGCACCAGCGAGGTGGCGGCGAGGTTGAGAAGCGAGATGGTGCCCCTTGTCTGGGGTGATTCGAGATTGTAGGGAAGAGTCCTTATATTCGCGATATATATCCATAGCACCCCGAAAAAGATCAGCACCTGGCTCCACTGGGCAGGCTCCCTTATGAAGGTCTTTATGTCCTTGGCCAGCAGAAGCCTTATCTCAACCGGCAAAAAGAAAAAGACTGCGTGAACCGCTCGGCTCAGTGTACGGCCGCGCCCCTTTATGCTGCGTGAGACCAGTGAGCGGGACTTCGAGTAGCTATGCCAGAACAGGCGCCTGCTTGCTACAGTGGCCGCCGCCGTCAGAAACAGCGAGTTGCTGAGTATGACAAGCAGATAGAAGAAGGCTCTTGGCAGCTGTCCGCGCGAGAGGCTCAGGATGCCTCTGGAGAGCCACAGGCTGGGGAGCCACGGATTTTGGGAAAAGGCGAGTTTGCCAGTAATTGTGGAGATATCGCCCAAACCTAACGATCCGCCACCGGAGAGCCCTGAGACATACTTGAGCCCCAGAAGCACGCTAATGAGAAATGCACCGGCTCCAAGCCCCAGCAGCACCTTCAACCTGCTCTCCGGGATGAAGTTTACCAGCAAGAGCGCTATCAGGCTGCCGATGCTTGCAGGAATCGGCACAAAAACGAGGAAAAGCAGCACCGCAGAGGGGTAGAAATTCCATGAAACCCCGCGGTCATACCCAAAGGCCGCAATGATGGGTATTCCAAGATATACGAAAGCCCACGAGCTGTAAACCAAAGTCTCGAGGTACTTATAGAGAAATACACCCTCTTCGCTGACCGGAAGGGTCAGCAGAAACTCTGATTCGCTCGAGCGGTAAAGGCTGCTGTAGATAAGTACAGCATTTGAAAACACGAGCATCACAAGCAGGGAGAGAAAAAAAAGGCTGAATACGATCGCCGAGAGTACCGCCTCGAAGCCGGGAGTATGGTACACGAAGAAGAAGGCGAGCCTGAAGGCAGCGAAGAGGCCCACCCAGAAGGCAAGGGCAAAGGCAGTAATGAAACCGAGCTTCAACAGCGACTCGTTGCGCAGTGACCTCAGCGAGTTTGCAACCGACCTGCGCCTCATCCGCATGAGCGTTTTGACTTCCGACCACAGGCCGTGCGGAACCGCTGTCGTAACGTCGATTTGAGCCGCGCCGGTTGCCGGGATCTCAGACACCCGCTTCCTCCGTTATCGACAAAAATACGTCCTCGAGCCGTCCGCTCACCTGTGCGCGCTGCTGCAGCTCGTCAACCGTGCCCAATGCCACCAGGTCACCGCGGTCGATGATGCCCACCCTGTCGGCTATCTCCTCGGCTACGCTCAATGTGTGCGTCGACATGAAGACGCATGCTCCCTCGCGCGCCCTATCTCTCAGTATATTTTTGAGAAGCCTGGCACTCTTCGGGTCCAGTCCCACAAGCGGCTCATCTATTACTATCACGCGCGGCTCGTGCAGCAGCGCGGCCGCCATCACCACCCGCTGCTTCATGCCGTGTGAGTAGCTCTCGGAGAGCTGGTCGGCGAATTCTCCCAGGTCAAAGGTATCTATGCCCTGCTGAATCTTGAACTCGCCGATGTCCCTTTCAAGCCTGTAAATGTCCGCGATAAAGTGCAGAAACTCCCTGCCGGTCAGTTTCTCGTAAAGATAAGGCTGATCCGGAACGTAGCTGAGGCTCTCCTTGGCAAGGATGGCCTTGTCAGTCATGTCGTAGCCTGAGACCAAAATCGACCCCGAGCTCGGCCGAAGCAGTCCCACGACCATTTTCAACGTGGTCGTCTTACCGGCGCCGTTGGGGCCGAGAAAGGCGAAAATCTCTCCGGGCTTTATTTCAAGAGACAGCTCACGCACCGCGCACTTGGGGCCGAAATACTTACTGACTTTGTTAATGCTGATCATGATCGGGCTCCCTGTAGACAAGCGTATAACCCAGTGGCGTCTCTTCCTTCAAAACGACACCGTCCTCCGTCGCCCAGGCATAGAGGTCCATGCCGTCCCAGTTGGTCACTACCCTGAAGGCATCGAAGGTGACAGGGGGTTCTCCCTTTCTCACGGAGAGCTCTATCGGCTCACGTCCCAAGACCCTCACCTCGATTGTCTGTGTTCTCTGCGATATCGGGTCAAGGAACTTCGTGCGCCATCTCTGGCCTTCCTTGAGCCGGGCGCCCAGCGGAAAGGGGTTGAAATAGGAGGCTAAAATGGCGTCGTCGTATGGGATGCTCTCAGACATGGTCAACTCGCCACTTCTAAACGTGAGATTGAGCCTGTCTCCCTCTCGCTTTCCCCGCAGCTCAGCTCGCTGGCCCGTGCCGATGTCCACATCCAGTGACAGCTCATCCAACTGTGTATCCTGATCGATCGTGACATTAAGAACGGCGGTGACATTTGATGTCGCCAGGCCAAGCACCCTGACTCTGATGCTGGTGCTGTTGGCAATCGACCAGCCGCCCTCCGGCCATGGCGTGATAACAGTGTCACTCGTGCCCACTTCCTCACCGTCCTGCAGCACCGCCATAGAACGGACAACTGGCGTTTCTATTCCGCGCATCACCGTATGGTAGCCGGGGTTGTCGTCAACTATGTAGTGCGGGAGGACATCCGCCCTGAAAAGAAGCCCCATCATAACCAGCCAGAAGGCGGCTGTGAGCCCGACGGCGATCTTGCCCATTTAACGTGTCTCCACGAATCTCAATCGGCTTATTTATGATACCAGACAGTCTAACGATGCGCCATAGGCCGGCACGCTATTACGGCAGGTTTACATGTAATTACGGATAAGGACCGTTTTTGTTCCGACAGAATCCCATCTTTTTCCCGTGGAGAGCATCCAGCCACGTGCCCAAGAAGAAGCCCAGAAAGTCTCAGGGAGCCCTTCCGCCCGACCGACCGCCAGCCAACGCGAGTTGGCAGCCCATGGATCGCGAGGTCAGATCATGAAATCCGGCCACAGCGCGATTAAAGCCGTTGAATCACAGCCTGCAAACATAACTTGAACATGGCCATTTTTTTTGTAAAATTTCCAGTTGTCATTTAATATGCAAGAAAAACCCGGATTTGCTGGTCAGGTCCCGGCCAACAAACTTGCAGATATTTTCCGGCAACCTAATGAAGCGGGCAAAAAGCACCACCGTTTGTGGCGTCCTGAAGAGCACGGGCATAAGTCTTTCCATATTATCAGGCTTGCAGCCGAGATCTATACGTTTCTGCAGATGCCTTGAACATTTTACCGGGAGCATGCCGTGAAAAAAGGCATCATACTGCACCCGCTGCTCTTTGCGGCCTTCCCCACACTCTTCATTTATGCGCAGAACGTTGCGGGCTTCTCTCCCTACGACATGGCTCGCCCGCTTTTGGTCTCTTTGCTGGCGGCAGCTGCACTTTGGGGAGGGCTCGCGGCTGTGCTCAGGAGCCCGCGCAGAGCAGCCTTGATCGTGTCATCAGCAGCAGTAC
>SLPQ01000218.1 GCA_007131925.1 Candidatus Brocadiia bacterium
GGAGAGAGCGATTCTACTTGGGTACTGTGGTTCGGTGGTGGGTGTGGTGGTGGCAAATGTATTTGGCTCACGCCTCGAGAGCACCGAGATATCAACACAGTTCTGGGCGATGACCGGAGGGGTAGTGGTGCTGGGTCGGATCATGGATCGCAGGTCGGCTGGAGGCCTCGCAACCCAGACATGCGAGGTGACATGCGTGGAGGCTCGAGATGATCAGTAGGCAAAGCAGCATGTGTATCGCTGCATGGATATTATCATTTGCGGGACTTTTTGCGTTTTACATGTTGTGGCGGCCGCTCGGCATACATGTCAGCGACTCGTACGCTTACACAAATACAGTGGATACGGAAAGCTTTTATTACTTCTTTCACCCGCACCATCTTCTTTACCTGCCCCTTGCCTGGCGCTGGACGGGCCTGGTGCGCCTTTTCGTGCCGGAGGTATCGACGTGGGTCGCCATGGTGGCGTTATCGGCGGCTTTTGGCTGCGCGGGGGTGGCGGGTGTATATTGCATTTTGAGACGGCTGGGAGCTGCGAGTGCTTGTGCGGCAGCGGGAGCGGCCCTGCAGTCTGTCCTCTTTGGCTACTGGTTTTTCTCAAGCGAGCCGGAGGTCTACACACTTTCCGCATCGTGCGCCGTGTGGTCACTATATTACCTCGTGCGCCTGTACGATGGCAGAGAGGTTATGAACGCAGTATGGGCAGGGGTGGCGGCCGGTTTTGCAGCTCTTTTCCATCAGACCGGCATATTTCTGTTTGCACCTGCCCTACTCATAATGATCCTGAAAAGACGGGCAATAATCAAAAGCGCCGCCGCATTCACAGCAGCATTCGGCGTGGTTGTGGCGCCTGTATACTTGCTTGCATGCTGGGCTTCAGAGGGCACTGCAGCGCCTGGGGTGTTCCTCAGGTGGATATTCCTTTTTGGCACTGAGGGTTACGGGGGGCTCGAAGCTGACTCCGCTGTAAAGGCGGCAGTCGGGTCTCTGCGGGGCCTCGTCGGTGGTCAGGCCGTCCTGGATTTGCTGCGAGGTGGTAACGCGAGGCCACTTGCAGTCGGGGCAGGCATCCTTCTTGCCGCAGGCGGCCTCGGCGCCCTTGGCATGCTGGCTGCTACCGGGATAAACCGTATCAGGCATGTGCGCCCGCGCGCTACCCATATGGCGGCCGCATGTCTCGTGACCTTTGGTGTGTATGCGGCTTTCAGCATCTACTTTGACCCGGCAAATTTTGAATGGTGGGTCCTTCCTTGGTGCTTTGGAATGCTTGCGATTTCTACTGTGGCCCTGACTGGCCCAAGGCCGGCGGCAAGACTCGCCTGGGCGGCGGTTGTCATGGTGGCGGGGGCCAACCTTCTGGTTGACTTTTCACATCGGCGCCAGGACGACACGGACGTCGTCGCAAATGCCGCACGCGGGATCGCCGCTGCGACAAGCCCTCAGGATCTGATCGTCGTGCCCTCCTTTCTGGGGTCGGTACTCTGGTACGAAAACCGCGACAGGGTGGTCTATTGTCCCGATAAATCAGTCCGCCAGCTCGGTCGGATGGGTGCTGCAGCGGTCTTTGACGGCCTTATCACTCAGGCTGCGGCCCGAACGGGTCGCATAGTGATAGCGGGAACAGGCATCGAAGAGGAGGTAGACGATCTCTTCTACACGATGGAGGCAGTCGGAAGGCAAGGTCGCGAAATAGGAAGGATATTCTTTTTTGGTGCGCAAGGCTGGCCGGTGCGCAGGCTGGAAAAGGTGCCCGTTGTGGCCTTTGATCCCGTTTTGGCCGCTCTGCCATGTCGCGATGATGCGCGGCTGGCAAGCCTCCAGGAGCGGCCATGAGACCAACGAATGAACGGGCCACGCCGCGCGTTCTCTTGGTGGTGGACGACATGGGCGTAGGTGGCACCCAGAAGCAGGTGGCGGCAGTTGCCGGGAGACTGGTGGACGCAGGAATTGAGACGGGCATAGTCTGCCTTGAGCGTGGCGGTGTAAACCTGGAACCGCTTCGAGCGCGCATGGAGGTCCACATCCTTGGGGTAAAGCGCATTTACGACCACAAGGCGGCGAGTGCGACAGCCTCTCTCAGCCGCATCATCAGGACGGGTCGCTGGGACGTGGTCGAGGCCTATCTGCCGGCTGCTCATTTCATCTCTGCGATTTCGTGCGCGGCCGGGGCTGCCAGGTGTATAGTTGCAAGGAGAAACTCCGCCCGCCTCGACCCGCCATGGTATGCCGCGGCGGCACCGCTTGTAAACCGCATGAGCGCATTGTCGATAGCAAACAGCCAGTCTGTCAAGAAATCCGTCGTAAAGCGCTACTTAATCCGTCCCTCGAAAGTCGCCGTCATACCAAACATCATCGACCCGCCTGCCTCCTCCTGTCAACGCGCCGAGGCGCGCAAGCAGCTCTCAATAGCGCCAGATGCCTTTACCGTAGCGGCGGTCGGCACAATGCGCCCCGTAAAGGACTATCCGACCGTGCTGAGAGCATTTGCGGGGCTCGCCTGCCGTGGACTGAAGGCCGTCTTGGTCCTGGCCGGAGACGGGTCCGAGCGAGGGAGAATCCTTCGGCTCGCGCACGCTCTGGGACTCAACGGAGAGCTGCGCATTCTCGGCACTACCAGCCATGTGCAGGAAGTACTGGCGGCTGCTGACCTTTACGTACACGCGTCCGTCAGTGAGGGTTCATCGAATGCACTTCTCGAAGCGATGGCCGCCAGACTCCCAGCGGTTGTCTCTGATATCCCTGCAAATCGCGAATGTCTTGAAGGCCTTGGTGAGTATTTTGCACCGGGTGACTGGCGTGGCTGTCTTGACGGGTTTCTAAAGGTCGCGGCTGATCCCCCTGCGGCCTCACGCAAGGCGCGGCGCCTGCAGCAAGCAGTAAGGCGGCGATTCGACGTTCAGAAAAGCATTGCAAGACGGAGAAGGATATACACCGCACTTATGGAGGCGGCACAATGACAATAAGCCTGCACGGCAATAGTGAGCTTGCCCCCCCGGGCGAGGGCCACACGTCGCCGGCCATATATCGAAAGATCCTGCGCTTTCGCAACATACTGTGGGCAAGAATCCGCCTCGATGCTGCGTCTGTACCTGCGCTGGTGCGCCTGGTGCTTACAGACTCAAATGAGTGCCTCTCGCCGGCCGAATGGGACGACCTTATCGAGCAGGCCTCACCCGGCACTGCGCTACGCCTTGAGGGGCCGGATGTGCTCGGATTTCAAGCGACAGAGGGGATACTTATGGCTGCAGACCGGCGTGGTCTGGAGGTGGCGCTGATCTGTGACGGGCCCCGCCTCGAGGATGCAGCGCCGATGCTGTATGGGCTGGGTCTGTCGACTCTCGTGCTGCGCCTTTACGGGACGGAGCCTGCACACAATGCCGCGCTGGGGGCAAGTGACGCATTTGAACGCACTGCGCTGGGAGCACTTTCGCTTAAGGGCATATCCTGCGGTGCGCCGTTGCCCCGCATCGTAGCGGCGATCATGATCACGCCCTTAAACCAGCATACCATTGTAGAATCTGTGGAGTGCGCCTTTGCCATGGGTGCAGACCAGGTCACGGTAATGCACTCTCTTGCAGAGACAAGGAAAAACCTGCGTATCGATGCGATGAGTGTGGCCGCTCAGGTGCGCAACATACAGTCGCGGTGGCGTACCGGACTGGTGGATTTTTCACCTCGGCTCACTCTCAGGCAGATAGAGGCATTTTACAGCAATGGCTCGCTGACAATCGGCCCCAATAGCTGTCTCACGCCGTGGCGCAGTGTGACGGTTGATTCATCAGGTGCTGTAAGCCTCTGCTGCGACGGCCCCGTGGGTAACATGCGCCGGGAGTCGCTTGCAAGCGCTTTCAACAGCCCTGCCGCGCGCTCACTTCGCAGCACGCTGCGCAGAGGCTTCAGGCTGGAATGCCATGGCTGTTCAGGCCGCTTCGGTGGAAGTTTTCTGATATGACCCTGGCGCTGACCAGAGAGACTGTGCACCGAGCTCCGTCCTGTGGCTGTGCGGCACATGGGCGGGTGGCATTCGTACTTTCGCAGTTTCCCGAGGTTCATGAGACTTTCATACTGCGCGAGCTGGTGGCGCTGGATGACGCCGGTCTTGACTTCGTAATTTTTTCGCTGAAACCCTGCCGGGACAGTGTCATTCAAAAAGAGGCAAAGCGCTTTAAAGGTCGCACATTCTATCCATGGCGACTGCAGGGTTCTCCCGCCGTGCACGCAGCACAGGTGCTTCGAGCTACGAGGGGCGTACTTGAATGGAGCAGGCCACTGACAAACGCTTACGTAGCGTGGGCTGCTGCGCGACTGGCGGGCGCCTCTGAGCGTCTCGGCGTTTCTCACTTTCATGCGCACTGGGCTACCGCACCGACCTCCGCGGCAATGCTGATGTCGGGGATTACTGGCAAGCCCTTCAGTTTTACGGCCCACGCCTGGGACATATACGCCGGGGACAGCCGTCTTGCAGAAAAGGTCCGGGCTGCAAGCTTCGTGATTACATGCACCCATGCAAACGTCAACCACATCGCCACTGCCGTAGAGCGGAGAGATCGAGGTAAGGTAATCCTGAACTACCACGGCGTCCCGCTCGGCGCTGTGCCGAGGACCCAGAAAGCGGCAAGTGACATACTCAGGATCGCAGCTGCAGGCAGGCTTGTGGAGACAAAGGGTTTTGAGCACCTTATCGATGCCTTGATGATGGCGGACTTTCCCTTTCAACTGGTGATCGTCGGTGAGGGACCGCTTGCTGGAAGGCTTCAGCAAAAAGCGGCGCGCCTTGGCGCGCGTGTCGTTTTCAGGGGCCTTGTGCCGAACGAAGAGGTCTTTGAAGTCCTTGCTCAAAGCGACGTTTTCGTAATGCCGTCGGTCATAGCGCGAAATGGTGACCGGGACGGCATACCAAACGTCATGCTCGAGGCCATGTCACTTGGCCTGCCGGTAATCGCCAGCGCCATTTCAGGGATACCTGAGGCTGTGCGTGACGGTGTGACCGGGACACTTGTGCCGCCTGCAGACAAAGACGCGCTTCTAAACGCGTTAAGGCGCATCAGTGCAGATGCGCAGAATGCGCGGCGCATGGGGGCGGCAGGCAGGCGACTCGTAGCAGAGGTTTTCTGCGCGGAGAAAAACGCAGCGGCGCTTCATGGCGTTTTCAAGCGTTGCATTGGAAGCCGCCGACAATGAGAATACTCCAGGTAATCGAATCAATGACAAGGGGCGGCGCAGAGCGACTTGCCTTGGAGCTGGCGCGAGAGTTTGCCGCCGCCGGCCACCAGAGCGGTATCCTTTGCCTGTCCGCTCCCGGCCCATGGGCCGAGACCCTCAAGGTAGAAGGCCTGTATGCGGGCTGCATCGCTAAGAGGCTGGGCGCGGATCTGACATGCATTGAGCGCCTGGCACGTTTTATAAGGGACTACGATGCCGACATTGTGAACACGCATCTTTTCACGGCCAACCTCTGGACCCGCCTTGCCGGGCTGGCACGCAGGCGCTGGCGGCTGGTCGTGACACTTCACAATATCGACAGCTGGCGTCGACCGATTCATAAAGCTCTTGATCACTGCCTCTCACGGGCCGCCGATCATTACGTCGCGGTCGCCGCGCCCGTAGCCGCGTACTGGCGCAAAAACGGTGCTCAGAGGACGGCCCTTACCACGATTCCAAACGCCGTTCGCTGCAACGCCACGACCTATACGAGACCGCTCGAAAGCTTACCCGCTACTATTCGAGCCTGCGGCCGGCTTGTCCCTCAAAAGGGTTTTCACATACTTGTGGAGGCGGCCTCACTTATGGCTGCCAGCGGTATAAAATTTGATCTGGAGATAATAGGCGAGGGCCCGGAGCGTGCGCGTCTGGAAAGTATGGTCATGGACAAGGGCCTTTGTGATGAGGTGCGCTTTCTCGGCGAGCGCGACGATGCACGCTCTCTTGTGGCCGAGGCGGATATGGTAGCACTGCCGAGCCTGCGGGAGGGCCTGCCGCTGGTGCTTCTGGAGGCCATGCACGCTGGTCGGCCCATAGTCGCAACACGCCTTGACGCCGTCGAATACGCCCTCACGCACGAGCGTGAAGGTCTGCTTGTAAAGCCCGGCTCGCCTGCGGCTCTTGCAAAGGGCATGGAGCGGATGATTGCTCTGCCGGGCTGCGCGGCGGCCATGGGGCTTGCCGCGAAGAATAGGGCAGGGCGCGACTTTGCGATCAAGCGCGTCGCAGACTCATATCTGCGGCTGTACCAGGACCTCGTACCGGGCGGCTCACCATGAACTGCCCCTCATGCAGTGCCGCTTCGTCCGTGATAATCCCGGCTGTGAACCTGCCATGCAGGCTGTCGATACTTCGATGCAGTGAATGCGGACTTGACTTTATGGAAGAAACAGTCGAAGACGACTACTGGAGTGCCGAAGGGCAAGTGGAGATATACGATGAGCCGGAGGTGCAGAGGGAGCGAGAGCGGTTTTTCCTGGGAATTCTTGATACGTTGAAGCGGATGATGGGCGAGCGCGGCCGACTGCTGGACGTCGGTGCGGGCAGAGGCGACTTTGCGCGTGCGGCGAATGATGAGGGCTGGCAGGTCAGCGTTCTGGAGCCGTCTCGTGAGGCGGCAAAGTCGCTATGCGCAGGCTATATGGAGGTTCATAACCGTAGATTTGAGGAGTTTACCGCTGAGTCGCGGTTTGATTGCGTTACAATGCTTGACGTAATAGAGCACACGCGAAATCCGCGCGCTGCCGTGATTCGTGCTGCAGACTGTCTCAGGGTCGGCGGCGTGGCCCTGTTTCTGACGCCTGACGGCGGCTCATTGCTGCGGCGTGCGGCCCGTACACTTGGTTCATTGTCACCCAGGTTCGCCGGTCTGGAGAAGTATTTTTACTATCCGCCACACGTATCGTACCTCTGCAGCGCCACGCTGGCACGCTATGCCAGGGAGGGAGGCCTGAAGCCGGTGGCCCTGAAGCGAACTTCAACACCGAAGCGCTTCTTGCTCGCCAAGCTCGCAAGTCATTATCGAAAGTACAGCGGCAACGCCGCCTTTACAGCGGCGGTGGCAACTTTCTATCCTCTGGCGAGTGCAGCGGCGGCTAACAAGCTCATTTTTGCTGCACGAAAGGTTGCGCAGTGAGCGCAAAGGCCAATAAAACGGATTGGCTCGTATTTGCCTTTATTGGGGCAATCATAGTGGGGCTTGCCGTGCGCGCAGGTGATTCCGACTTCACGTACAGCGATGCCTCGAGGCACGCCATGGGAGGCGTCTTTCTCATGGATGCGGTCAATGAGCGGGCGGTGGCAGCTCCGGTTGCATGGGCTCGTGATTACTACATCAGCTCGCCCGCTCTGGGCATTGGGCGTTATCCGCCGCTTCAGGCTGCACTGCAGGTGCCTTTTTACGCAGCGCTTGGGGTAAGGCCACTTGCGGCCCGGCTGGCAGGAGCGCTGGTGTGGCTGACCGGATGTATTTTCTTCTACGAAGCGGCAAGGCGCGTCCATGGGCGCTTTCCCGGGGCGTTTGCCACGGCGGTCATGGCGGCAGGGCCGGCGGCAGTTCGCTGGAGCGGGGAGGTGATGCTAGAGCTTCCGGCGATTGCATTTTTGTGCGCAGGTGCGTACTTTCTCTGCGCCTGGTTAGAAAGCCGCACTCGCTGGGACCTCTATGCGGCGGTGGCGGCGGTGTGCCTTGCAGGCTGGATCAAGCAGCCGGCTGCGCTGCTTCTGATAGTTGTGCTCGCCTTTGTGATCTCAGCAAAGGGTATCTCGCGCCAAACGGCAAGAGAGCTTGTCTGGCCGGCGGTGCTCATCTTGGTGGTGATGGCCCCGCTTGCCCTTCTGTCGGTGCGGTTTGGCAGGGCGAATATGTTGCTTCTGGGAGGAGTGGGGGGGCAGTTCGGACTGCTGTCCTTTCGCAACTGGCTCTTCTACGCAGCAGAAATACCGAGGTACTACATCGGGTGGCCGGCATTTTTATTTATGGTTGCGGGCGTGGTAGCCTCGGTAAAGGGCAGTATGAGTCGCAAGTCATGGCTGTGGGCGGCATGGGGTGTACTTTTTTACCTATCGTTTTCACTGGTCGGATATAAGTCAGCCAGGCTTGGCATGTTTGTGCTGCCGGCGTGCGCGTGGTTTGCAGGTGTCGGTATGGCTGCTCTCGCCAACAGTCCACGCATGCACAAAGGTCTTGTTTGCGCGGCGGCCGCGGTGGCGGTAGGAGGTACCGGCCTGATATCGTTTCTGAGGCTGCCAGAGCCCTCGTACGACTGTCTGGAGGCGGCTGAAATTGCGTTAACGGAGGCTCCAGATCGGATCCTCTACTCAGGTGAGTCAAACGGTACTTTTATATTTCGCGTGCGAGAGCTTTCTGGTCGCCACAGGCCGGTAGTTGTCAGGGCGGACAAGGTCTTTCGCCCGGTGGTCGTGCAGTATGAGCTTGGTGAAAGCATGCGTCAATGGACCCTTGACGAGGTAAGAACGAAAGTAGCTGCAGTAGCGCCAGATACTGTGGTAATCGAGTCAGCATTGCCGCCGACCCGCCTGCAGCCTGACCCGCTTATGATGCTTGCTGAATATGCGCTTTCAGAAGACTTCAGAATCCAGGACCGCATCGGAGCTCCACAAGGTGACCGCATCAGAATATACCTTTATGTGGGGGCAAGAAACAGAAGAGTCCTCACTATAGACTTGCCCGGCGTAGGCATGGAAATTGACCTGGGCGAAGGGCCATAGTCATGGCTATATGCCTTATGTACCACAATATAATTGCCGCAGACGCCCAGGGGTCGCACTTTTTCAGAGAGCACAGGCCGTACGTTGTAACGACAAGGCTTTTCGAAAGTCACATTGCTGCGGCAAGGGAGGCCGGGTGGGCTTTTCTGTCTCCTCTGGATGCCGTCAGGGCAAAGGCACAGGACAAAGCTCTACTGCTTACATTCGATGACTCGTGGGAAAATCTTCAAGCCGAAACTGTGCTTTCAGCCGCACAGCTCTCAGGTATATTCTTCCTGAACAGCGCCCTCATCGGCCAACGACAGATGCTCGCCCGAGCGGACGTGCGACGGATGTGCGATGCGGGCCATGAGATAGGCTCGCATGGACTGACGCACGACTTCTTTTCGACCATGTCAACTCAACAGCTGCGCCGAGCGCTCTTTGACTCAAAGGCATCTCTCGAAGACATGACCGGCCGGGAGGTTTCCTTTCTCTCTGCGCCGGGGGGCAGATACGACAGGCGTGCTGTAGAGCTCGCGCAAGAGGCTGGATACAGTGCATTTTTCGTGTCGCGGCCGGGCTTTTTTCACGGAGCGCGAGATACGTTTGTGGTAAACAGAATATGCATTACTGCCGATATTACCGAGAAGCGTTTTACCCGGTTCATAGATCGGCCGGCCACAGGGATTGCGTATCGCCATGCGTTTTATAAATGCGCGCGGCTCTGGAGACGGCTCGTCGAGAGACCTCCCGGAGATGCCGCCTGATGGCATGGTAAGATCAACGACGGAGTGTGAATGTGGGCAGGGATGCCGGTAAGCAATGGGTGCCTTTCCTTATAGCAGCCGATGTTGCTGCCTTCAATGGAGCGATCCTGACAGCCTTTGCGATCAGGTTTGGCAGGTCTTCCTGGGACTACAACTTCGCGGCATATCTTGACATTCTAATTTTTGCAGTGTTGATCCCGCTTGCGGTATTCAGCCTCAGCAGGGCTTACAAAATGGACTGGCTGTGCGCACCCCACGAGGAGTACGTAGTGCTGATGCGACCGGTTTTTGCAGCATGGGTCCTGCTGGTAACTTGTGCTTATATCTATCGTGCCAACACTGCAGGCCGTATGCCTTCAAGCGTAATGCTCATGTCGTTGCCCATAGCGGCCCTTTATGTTGCAGGCTGGAGGCTGGCGGCAAGGCGCTCGTTGTGGGCGCGCAGGCTTCGAGGGCGTCGCAAGTCCCTTTTGGCTGTCGGATTTGCGCGGGAGTCTCAGAAGGTACTACAGGCGGTGGCTGCCGGCAGATACAGACTGATCGGTGTGTTGGGCGATGAACCATCTAACCTCGAGTACAGCCCGGGCATGCGGAGGCTGGGGGGTATCGGTGAAATTGGCCGGATCCTTGCCGAGTATGATGTTGAAGAGGTGATAGTAGAAGGCTCACAGATGCACAACGGCAACGCGTCGGGCATCCTGAAAGCATGTGAGAACGCCGACGTGACCCTGCGGGTAGTGCCAACGATGTTGTCCATCCTCACAAGCTGTGCCCATGTCGAAATGATGGGTTTTGTTCCCACTGTATCTTATGGATCGCTCAGCATCGAAGGCTGCAATGCGCTGCTCAAGCGCATCATGGATGTAGCCTTGTCATCCGTGCTCTTTGTTGTGCTGGCTCCCGTACTGGCCGGCTGCGCACTTTGGACGTATCTTGATTCGCATGGAGGTTGTCTTTTCCGGCAAAAGCGGGTCGGCAAGAACGGAAGGATTTTTACACTTTACAAGTTTCGTACGATGCGCGCGGGCGCTGACAGGCATGGACCCCTCACGGCCATGGATGACCCCAGGATAACACGATCCGGCAGATTTTTGCGAAAGTGGAGCCTCGATGAGCTGCCCCAGCTGGCAAACGTCATAGCAGGCGATATGAGCCTTGTGGGACCGCGTGCTGTGGTGCCGTACGTTGCGGACAGGTTTGACCAGTTTGAGCGTATCACCCTCAATGTACTGCCCGGCATTACCGGCCTTGCCCAGGTAAACGGGCGGGACTCGCTGGCCTTCAAGGACAAGTCGCTGCTAAACCTTTACTACATCACCAACTACTCGCTCTTACTCGACCTGGAAGTGATGTTCAAAACCCTCGGCGTTGTGATCAGGCGCGAAGGCACAAACGGAACCCGCACTGAGTCTTACCCCGCATCGAAACCTGCAGTAGCCTCGACTGCAAAGCCGGCAGGAGCTGGAAATGCCGCTTAAGGCAGCCTTCTTTTTTGCTGCGGTCATCGCCTTTACGTGGATCGGGTACCCCGCACTTGCATATCTTTTCTCCAAGATGCTGCCCAGGCCCGTCAGAAAGGCTGCATTTCGCCCCCGCGTCAGTATCGTTCTCCCCGTTTACAATGAAGGCCCACGCGTGGAAGGCAAGATTCGAAATATTCTTGCGCAAGAGTACCCCCGTGAGCTATTGGAAATTATCGTAGTCGACGACGGATCTACCGACCGTTCTATCGAGAGCCTGCCAGCCTCTCTGGCAGGTGAGGTATGCCTTATCGCTCTGCCGTGGCGGTGCGGCAAGGCCGCAGCCCTGAACTGTGGCATCAGGGCCGCAACCGGCAAGATCATTGTATTTATGGACGCTCGTCAGCAGGTGCAGCCGGGCTCCCTTTCGGCGCTCCTTGACAATTTCAATGATCGGCGTGTCACGGCCGTAACGGGCGCACTGCAGGCTTGTGCCAAAGGAGGCGAGAGCCTCTTTCGCAGGTATGAGGAGGCCTTGCGCGCCTGGGAAAGCGCATGGTCAAGTCCGGCAGGCGCGACAGGGGCCCTGTACGCCGTTCGCCGTGCCTCGGCGCCATACCTTGAAGAGATGACCATATTGGATGACCTTGTCATCTCTATGACTGCCGCCTCCAGGGGTCGGCTGGTGTACGAGCCGCGGGCTGTCGCGATCGAGCCTCAAGGCCAGGGCGCTTCACGCAGGAGGCGGCTGCGCACCCTGGCGGGTAACTGGCAGATACTCCTTCACCCTCTGCGCTATCGCGGGATATATTCAGCCCAGACGGTGTTTCAGCTCTGTTGTCACAAATTTCTAAGACTGACCACTCCCTTTTGCGCCGGGGGGCTTATACTTTCACTCTCAGTGGCCGCACCAGCAATCACGGCGGCGGGCCTGGCGACCCTGGTCATGGCACCTGCACTGGCACTGGCCACGCCCGGCTGTACCGGCCGCGGTGCCCGCCGGCTTGCATGGTCACTCTTGGTAGCCCCTCTGCGGTCTCTCGCACGGTACCTTTCCCGAAGTGAAAGCGTGCTCTGGCAGCGTACTCAGTGACGCTGGAGGCGTTCTTTCCGCTTGAGATAAACACCTGTAAATATAGTATATGCGCAGGGAAATAAGGTATAGTGGAGGGAACGATGCGGCCGTATCCGCTTAAGTTTTACGAGATTTACAAGCCAAAGGTGTGGGGCGGACGAAAGATAGAGACGGTACTCGGCAAGCACATGCCTGAAGGTCCCATCGGCGAATCCTGGGAATTAAGCGATCATTTCGATGATGTCTCTATCGTGCGAAATGGCCCGCTTGAGGGTCGCAGCTTGAGGGAGATATGGCATTGCGACCCCGAAGGTGTCCTCGGCACGTGCCTCGCCTCGCGCGACTATGGTGAGTTTCCGCTCCTTGTGAAGTTTATTGATGCCGCCCAGTGGCTCTCCGTGCAGGTGCATCCTGATGACGAGTACGCACGGCTATACGGAGAAGGCGAGTCCGGCAAGGAAGAGGCCTGGTACGTCATTGACGCCGCCGAAGGAGCCAGGCTCGTCGCCGGACTGCGCGAGGGCACTACCAGAGAGCAGTTTAGGCACCTGCTCGAGGAAGGCCGGATAGAGGAGTGTCTGCACTACGTGGATGTGAAGGCAGGTGATATTGTTCATGTATCGGCCGGCACGGTGCACTCGATCGGGCCGGGCATACTGCTATGTGAAATCCAGGAGACCAGCGACGCCACATACCGGGTGTGGGACTGGGGGCGGGTGGGGCTTGACGGCAGGTCGCGTCCACTGCATATAGACAAGGCCATCGATGTAATACGCTTTGAAAGCACGCCGGCGGGAAAGGCATGTCCTGACGTCTTGCAAGAGGCCGCTCCCAGACGGGAAATGCTTACCACATGTCGGCATTTCCGCATTGAGAAGCTCGAATCCCGGGAACCATTTGAACTTGAGCCGGTCGAAGGGAGTTTTCAGGTACTGGTATCCATACACGCAACGGCCACCGTCGTATGTGAAGGTGAGCGGTACGTGCTTGGCCGGGCAGACACGATGCTGTTGCCGGCAGCGCTGCCATCTGCAAGAGTGGAGCCCGAGGGGGCCCTTGTGCTGCTGAGAGCTTTTGTATCTTCGGAAGGCTGAACAAGAAATGGATAAGGAGCGCCTCCACAAGATAATGGCCGCCCGTGGAGTAGCGGGCAGGCGTGCCTCGGAAGATCTGATCGCCGAGGGCAGGGTGACAGTGGACGGCGAGGTGATAACGACCCTCGGCACCAAGGTCTCTCCGGATGCAGACATCCGCGTCGACGGCAAGCCGCTCAGGGAGCCGCAAAAGGTTTATTACATCCTGAACAAGCCCAGGGGCTACGTCACTACGCTTAAAGATGACAGGGGACGCAAATCAGTGGGCGACCTCGTCAGCCGCCTGCGCAACCGCGTACATCCTGTAGGCCGGCTCGACCAGGACAGCGAGGGGCTGCTGCTGCTGTCAAACGACGGCTGGCTGACCAACGTGCTCACCCACCCCCGCTACGAGATAGAAAAGACATATGCCGTAAAGGTTCGCGGCAGGATGACGGATGAGGAGGTTGCAAGGCTGCGCTCTGGCATCTCCCTGCGGGAGGGAAGGGCGACGGCTAAGGTCAAAGTCCTGAAGAGGACGCGCGAGTCTACGTCGCTTTTGATGACTATACGTCGCGGCTACAACCGGCAGATCCGCAGAATGTGCGCGGCGGTGGGGCACAATGTCACGCGCCTCAGGCGCACCGCCATTGGGCCGCTGAGACTGACGGGCCTGTCTCGCGGAGAGTTTCGCAGGTTAAAGGCCGAGGAGGTTGAGGCGCTCAGGCAGTCGGCGCTCAAGGCCTCGCAGCGTGGCAAGGCTGGAGATTGAAAGCATCTTTTTGAAAGGATTGCACTGATGGAGGGTACCAAGGGCCCGGTCGATGCAGCACAGGCGCGCGAGTCGGCGGAGAGATTCTGGCATATCAGCAGGGGCCTTGAGGCGGCGTTTTTTCTGGCATTTGCTGTTTTCGTTTTCATCCTCGCCTATCGCCAGGTAACCTACGACGTACGTCTCGACGCCTTTCTCGGCTCACAGATCGCAGAGCGTGGATTTGCAGGGCTTGCCGAAGCCCCCGCTGCAGCCGAAGCGCCTACCGCGGGCTGGCTGTGGTGGCTGCTTGCCCATGGTATCTACCGTGTCTTCGGGGTTGCGGGTGTGCGCGTCTTTGCCGCGCTTATGGTGGCGGCCGGCTTTTCAGTTATGCTTGTCGCTCTGTCGCGGCGGGTAAACCTTGTGGTGGCAGGCATTCTTCTTGTCGCAGCGGCCCATATTGCTCGCATCTACATCGCTCCGGGCCCGCACGCAGCCGGCATCTTTGTCTTTGCAGCTCTGGCCGCGCTGATCATAAACAGCCTCGAGACACAGGGGCGGCGCATCTGGTGGGCCGTGCCGCTGATGGTGTTCTACGTGAACATCGACCTGTCATGGCCGGCAGGTGCGGCTCTCTGCCTTGCGGGCATCGCCGCTGCCGGACTGTCGAAGATCGACAGCCGCGCCCAAACCGCAGCCGCCCTTGCCGTGGCGCTTTTAGCGACGATCCTGAACCCTGATTTCCTGCAAGCATGGCAATCCGTTGGCGCGCTTCCGGTGCCGGCCTGGAGTGTAGAGGCGTGGATCTGGCCGGCGGCGGGAGAGGCTGTTGCCGGAAGGACTGCCGGGTACATGATGCTTCTGGCGGGTGGGCTGCTGGCCTTTTTTTCGAGGAGTCTTCGGGCATTTGTGCTGGCAGGTGCCGGCGCGCTTGTGGCGCTGGCGGGTTTGAGCGTCTTGTCCTTCGCCGTCTTTGCCATGGCGGCTGCCGCCGCGTGCGCATCAGGGGTGCCCGGCGTCTCAAGATCTCTTGCCGGGTGGCTGGACCGCAACGACCGCGCCGACATATCTTCATACTTAGCAGGACTTTTCACTGTTCGTGAAGAGCCTCAGGAGGAGAACTCAGAAAAGCTGGACGATGTGGAATACTGGACCCGGATGCGCACGATGTCAGGCCTGTCTGGGCTTCTGGCGGCCGTGGGACTGGTGGTTGTCCTGGTGCTGGCATCGGGTGGGATGGCGACGGTATACAGGGACGCCGACCCTGTGCCCGAAGGCGCCGTGAGCTTTATCGTCGAGAATGCAATTACGGGCCGCCTACTCGTCCAGCCTGCTTGGGCCGGCTACCTGAGCAGCAGGGCAGCTGCGACGGAGCCTCTTGCCACGACCAGGCCGCTGGCGGCCAGGCGCGACGCCGCAGTCCTCACGGCTTGGGCCTTCGGGGGTGCGCCATGGCCTGCAGACAAGGAGCGTGGGCCGATGGAGACCGCAGAGGCTATGGACTTGAGCGCTGTACTTGCCCCTGTAGATTGGGCAAGGGCGCTCGCTTTCAAGAGGGCTTGGACGCCGGTCTACTGGGACGACTTCGCTGCGGTGCTGGCGGCTCCGATACCGCAGAACGCAGAGATTATCGAAGCGTATGACAGTACTCTCACGTACCCCCCGTTTCTTCTGCAGGTTCTCGCCGAGCACAATGCCGACAAGGTAGCCGCCCGGCTCATTGACCGAATCGAGCAGGATGGTGACCTCGCCCTTGCGCATTATGGTCTGGCGGTCATCAGGTACCAGCAAGAACGGTTCGCGGAGGTTGCTGGCCATCTCGCGATGGTGCTGGCGGAGAGGCCGAGCTTCATTCCAGCACTTTCTCTTATGGGTGATGTTGCGCGGATCCGGGGGGAGGATTCCGTGGCAATGAGGCATTACGCGAGGGTTCTCGAGCACGAGCCGCAAAATGCGATAATCATGGTGCATCTGGCCAACCTGCAGCTCAAACAGGGCGACTGGGTGAGGGCACTGAGAAACTTCAGAGCCGCACAAGCCGCTGATGACCGTACTGGTCAGCTGGATGCCATCAGACCGGGCCTGCGTGCCGAGCTGGATGAGCAGGTGGAACGTATGGTCACGCCCAGGCCTCCAGAGATGCCCGACCCTGACGAGCCCGCCGAAGGCAGTGCTACAGAGAGCACTGATGACCACGGTGATCAAGTGCGTCAGCAGGAGGATTCGCGGGCGCCCGCGGGCGGCCATTGAGACTTGTCGCAGAGGAGCAAAGGCAATGCCATTTCCAGAGATGAGGATGCGGCGCCTCAGGCGCAGCGAAAATCTTCGCCGCATGGTCCGCGAATACAGCCTTTCTACAGCCGATCTTATCATGCCGCTTTTTGTGAGGGCGGGGATTGATGAGCCTCTGCCCATATTGAGTATGCCCGGAGTGTTTCAGCTTCCCGTCGCGCATGTCGTCGAGCAGTGCCGCAGGGCGAGTGACCTGGAGATTCCCGCTGTCATTCTCTTTGGCATTCCCGCCGCAAAGAATGCCGTAGCGAGTGAAGCCACGCGGGATGATGGCATTGTCCAGAGCGCAGTGCGCGCGATAAAGGACAATGTGGAAGGACTTGTAGTGATCACCGACGTGTGTCTCTGTGAATATACCGACCACGGACACTGCGGGGTGCTTAGCGACGCAGGCGAGGTGGACAACGACGCGACCATCGAGATTCTTGCGGCGCAGGGGCTCCCACATGTGCGTGCAGGAGCTGACGTTGTGGCGCCCTCAGATATGATGGATGGCCGCGTCGGCAGGATACGCAGCGCGCTTGACAGCAGCGGCTTCAAAGACGTGGCCATTATGTCTTATTCGGCCAAGTACGCCAGCGCCTTTTACGGGCCGTTTCGCGAGGCTGCGGATTCGACACCGCAGTTTGGCGACAGGCGCGGCTACCAGATGGATTTCAACGGCGACGAGGCCCTGCGTGAAGTTGCTATGGACATCGAGGAGGGTGCCGACATAGTGATGGTCAAGCCCGCAATGGCCTGCCTCGACATTCTCAGACGCGTAAAGGAGACATTCAGGGTGCCGCTGGCTGCCTACAACGTCAGCGGTGAGTTTGCAATGGTAAAAGCCGCCGCCGAGGCCGGCTGGATCGACGAAAAAAAGGCCAGGCTTGAGATGCTGTACGCCATGAAAAGGGCCGGCGCAGATATGATCGTGACATACTGGGCCCTTGAAGTGGCGGATGAGCTCTCTCGGTGAGACCCCAGGCCCGGCTGCTCACCTGCCCGCGAAGCGCCTTATAAGCGCCCAGTTGGCCACGATGTAGTCCACACCGCTCGCGGCGGTCACCACCGCAACCACCCACACCACAAGGCGTGCCCAGCCGCTGTGAGCACCAGCCGCATGTATATCCGCCCGGTTGATAAGCAGTATGACAAGCACCGCCGTGATGCCGATGCTCTGGAATATCGCCTTCAGTTTGCCCGAGAGGCGTGCAGCCACGATCACGTTTTCGTAGGCGGCCACTGTGCGGGCGCTCGAAACCAGTGCGTCCCTGTAGAATATCAGTGCCACGGCAAACAGGTCGGCGTATCCCACCGAAAGAAGGCACAAGAAGACCGTAAACCGGGATATGCTGTCGGCCAACGGATCAAAAAGCTTGCCGAAACCGCTCACCAGGTCATGGCGACGCGCCAGGGCGCCATCAAGAAAGTCGGTAATCTCAAAGAGGAGACCAACGGCAAAAGCCGCGAAAAACCAGTCACCGCCGAGCACAAAAAACAGGATGAATACCGGGCTCAGAGCGATCCGTACAAATGTGATAAGGTTTGGAATGTGCGCGCGCCCCACAGCTGCCCCCAGTTAGCCCTGAAGATAATGCATCGGATTATAGGACAGGGCGCCGGGCTGTCAAGAATCGACATACTGCGGTAAAAGGGGCGCTTGCCGGTGCGCGATCGTTGACATGGCGTCAAAGCATTTTATACTGAGTAGTGTGCTTTTAGCATGACAGATATCCCCCCTCGAAATGACGAAAGGACTGGATGTGCCTTCGAACGCCGTAAGCCGTCGTGAGATGCCGGAAAGGCCTGCAAGCAAGAGAATAAAGGATTTCGACGAAGTTCCGCTCGGTTACTCCTGCGATGATGCGCGCGCCGAGGCCGCCCGCTGTGTGGGCTGTAAGAGGCCGCAATGTGTCGAAGGCTGCCCAGTCGGCATCAACATCCCCGAATTTCTGGACCTTATCGCTCAGGGCCGCTTTATCGAAGCAGGCGTAAAGCTCAAGGAGGAAAACTCGCTGCCGGCCATTTGCGGTCGAGTGTGCCCACAGGAAAGCCAGTGCGAAGTAAAATGCATACTCGGCAGGAAAGGAGAGCCGGTTGCGATTGGTGCGCTGGAGCGCTTCGCTGCTGATTACCTTAGGAAAAGGGGCAGCACGGGCTTCGGGGATGCGGCTGCGCCGTCGGGCTGCGCCGTGGCGGTAATCGGCGCCGGACCGGCCGGCCTCACCGTTGCCGGCGAGCTTGCCAGGATGGGCCACAGGGTGGTCATATTCGAGGCGTTGCATGAGCCGGGCGGCGTGCTGATGTACGGTATACCGGAGTTTCGCCTTCCAAAAGCTATTGTACGGGCGGAGGTCGCGGACCTCGAATCACTTGGCGTCGAGCTTCGAATGGATATGCCGGTCGGCAAGGCAATAACCCTTGATGAGCTCCTTGATGTAGAGTTTGACGCAGTCTTTATCGGGACAGGCGCAGGGCTTCCAAGGTTTTTAGGCATCCCTGGCGAGAATCTTCCCGGTATTCTCTCGGCCAACGAGTACCTCACCAGAGTCAACCTCATGCGGGCATGGGAACCCGACAGCCCTACTCCTGTCCTTGTAGGAAGAGACACGGTGGTCTTTGGTGGAGGTAACGTAGCCCTCGACTCCGCCCGCAGCGCACTGCGCGCAGGAGGTGGGCGCGTCACGGTCGTGTATCGCAGGACGCGTGCAGAAATGCCAGCCCGGGTCCAGGAGGTCCACCACGCTGAGGAGGAGGGTATACGCTTTGAGTTTCTCAGCGCGCCGAGTGAGTTTATTGCAGGCGAAAAGGGCGCGGTGTGTGCCGTCAGGTGCATACGCATGGAGCTTGGCGAGCCTGACGCCAGTGGCAGGCGTCGTCCAGTGCCGATACCGAGCAGCGAATATGAAATCCCGGCCGACCTTGCAATAGTGGCCATAGGCAACAGCCCCAATCCCTTGGTCACAAGTACCACCGGGGGCCTTGAAGTGGAAAAGTGGGGTGGCGTAAAGGTAGATCCTGAAACCGGCGCTACATCGCTGAAAGGGGTCTTTGCAGGCGGGGATATTGTGACTGGAGCAGCAACGGTTATCGAGGCGATGGGCGCGGCAAAGATAGCAGCCGGTGCAATAGATAAGTACCTGAAGGAAAAGGCGCGCCGCAGCGCGGCCGTTGATAGTGCGCCACTCAAAGGGAAGTGATACCGAGGGCTCGGCCATGTGTAAGACAGTCGGCTTAATGCTGGTCAGCGCGGCGATTGTGGCTGGCTGCGCCATAAATCCGGTCACCGGTGAAAGGCAGATGCGTGTAATATCCACCGGTGAGGAGGTGACGCTCGGCCGCAATCTCGACGAAGCGATCCGTCGCGAATACAGTGTTGTGACGGGCACTCCGGAGGCTGCACGGGTTGAGCGAATAGGCCGCCAGATAGCGCAGGTATCTGACAGGCGCGACATCACCTATCATTTTGCGCTACTGGAAAGCGACGAGCTCAATGCATTTGCAGCACCCGGAGGTTTTATCTACATTACCACCGAGGCTGAGCGGGTAGCTGATACTGACGCCGAGCTTGCCTCAATTATCGGTCACGAGGTCGGCCACGTCGCAGCGCTTCATAGTGTGAACCAGATGCAGAGGGCGCTTGCCTGGGATATATTTGCTGCTCTGATTTTCGGAAGAGACCGGGAGGTTGTGGCGGAGGCTGCTGATATCGCCTTTCACGCAGTCATAATGACCGGATACAGCAGGCAGGATGAGCTGCAGGCTGATGAGCTGGGGATCAAGTACTCATGGATGGCCGGTTACGATCCATACGGAC